>NZ_JBSPTO010000051.1:0-18715 GCF_053850215.1 Mesorhizobium sp. f-mel | reverse complement strand
ATCAGGCACCGCGCCAAAGTAGCTCTCAAGGCAGGAAATGGCAGTCGCTCCTTCGCTCAACTGCCTCCCCAAAGAATCCTTTCTCGGTCTAAACTCAACCCCAATATCGCCATATGCGATTCCCCTGCGTTAGGTGGGGAGAATGACTCGGAACTGCGGTTCAGGCAAGTACGTATTTCAAGGGGATAATTCCCTTTTTCAATAACTCCACGCCCGTGGCCCACTATTGCATTTGATGAAGGGCATCTGGATTCCACGCCGAGCCAGCAACGAATGCTCGATACCCAAGATCCTGCGGACGCTCGCCAGCGCCGCCTCATTCACCTCGATGTAAGCGACGATGTACCATTCGCCGTTCTCTTCCCTCGCCATGCCCATCGGCTCGGCCCGCCATTTGAGCGCGCCATGATGCGGCATGAAGTAGGTTTCCTGGACGCCGCCGACGGCGCTGAGACCCTCGTCGAGGGCGTATTCCATCACCGCGCAGCAGAGCTGTGTAAGCGTGCCCCGCAATCCGGTCGAGCGTTTTTCGGGAACGACGAAGGTGCGGGTCCATTCGGCCCAATCGGGACGCCTGGGGACGCCTGATTTTTCGCACATGTGAGAAAAGACCTCCGAGACCATGTGCGGCTCGCTCGTTGGGATCAATCGGGCCGAGGTCACGACGCGACCGTCTTCAATACCGAGCAGGTAAGTCGCTGCGTCCGTATCGAACTGGTCTAGCTCGCGACCGTCCGGGCTCGGAGGGCGCCAGTGTTTTTGATGCACGAAAAAGTCGTGCCGCCGGCGCAGGAATTCGTCGAATTCGTTCTCGTAGAGATGCTTGTTAGACGCATTGACAACATGGGCAGTAATCATAGCGCGCCCCCCGATCGTTCTCGGAGGGATAGTTGCAGTCTTCCTAATATAGGTCACCTGTCCGATCGGACAGTTGACGCGTTCAGGGATGAATCAGGCGCCTGCGAACTGCTTCAACGACGGCTTGCGTGGTTGTAGCAACGCCAAAAGCCTCGCGAGCTCGCATCGAGTGCCATTTGACAGTGCGCTCGGTCAGGCCGAGAATTTGTGAGGTTTCGGATGAAGTCTTGCCGGCAGCTGCCCACATGAGCACTTCCTTTTCCCGATCGGTCAGCGGACCTTCGTCTTCGTCGTCGTCCTCGTCATTCGACAAGGCCTGGATCGACATGCCGGCATAGACCGCCATGGTGACAAGTTGCACTTGATGTCGCGGCGACAGGATGCAGGACTTTGCGGACGACGCAAACGACAGAACGGACTGCCAATGGTGGACGCTGAGCATCGGGACGGCAAAGCCGCTCCAGATGCCGAACTCCGTCGCCTCGCCCGCTACACGCCGTGAGCCTTCTGTATCTGACCACTTTGCCGGGACTTCGGACCAAAGGAACGGCTTCAAGGTCTTTGCCGAGTAGATGCAAACACCATCAACTGCGGCATGCTCGGCTTCGACATAGCGTTCGAACCAGCCGGACGGCCAGCCATTCAGTTCAACCATCGGTGCAAGCTTCTGCCCACCGAGCGGCACGCCGCTAAGGATGAGGTGCTCGAAGCCGAGCTTCCTCACGGTTCCGAGCAGGTCGCTCAGCAGCGCCCCGGTAGCTGTATGCTTCCTGCAGCGTTCGACAAAGTCGAACACGTCTGAATCGATCATGCCAGAGGCCCCGTCTCCTCGCCGAAATATTAGCATACCTCAAATTAGAATCTTCAAATATACCACCGCTACCTTGCCAATCACAACGGTTGCGTTTCCCCACACTCGTGCCAGGGCAACTTTTCCGCAATCGGCCCGGGGTCGCCGGCAGACTTGTGAGAAGGGAATGGATCGTTTCGACCTCGGCACCTATCGGCGACCCATCTCCGGTGCAACGCTGCGCGCAGCAGTGATTCTTGAAAGCCGCCGCTGAGAACAGCAAACGGACTCTTGATGCTATCTTCGCCATAGGCAGGCGCATCGGCCGAACGAATGAAAAAGGCCCGCGCCTGGCGGAGAGCGGGCGCGATCGGATTAGGCCCGACCTGCAGCGGGGAAGCGCAAGGTGGCGCCCCCACTGCTCACAGACAATCATTAGAGATCGCTAATTTTCTGCTTGACGACCGCTTAGCCGGCACCAAAATCGTGGTCTTAAGCTCAAGCGTTCGGACGGGGGATATCGCCATGCCTGACGGCATCGAAAATCTACTTCAGTGCGAGCCTGGCGCCCGGTCAGCGCGAAATAGTCGAGCAGTCGATCGCGTCGGCGGCGGAGCGCACGCGTGCGGAGGCCATGCCAGTCATACACAGCTGCCGTACAAGCGTCGTCGTGTGCGTGCAGAACCAGCCGCTTCCCTGCCGGAGGCGTTGAGGCGGACGTCAACAGTTAGCTGGCCGTGCGCAGACGCCGAGATCGAACAAAGGCCTTTAGTCCGTCGGAATCCAACGCATGCCCGAAGGCATAACCCTGCAGTATGTCGCAGCCCAAACTCTTGAGTGTCTGTGCGTGCTCCATCGTCTCGACACCCTCCGCTACGACCTCAATACCCAGGGATTTGCCGATTTCAATGATCGACGAGACGACCTGCCTTCGTTGCGGCGAGTTGACAATTGGGATGACCAGCTGGCGATCTATCTTCAGCCGGCGAGGCTGCAGCTTGAGCAAGCTGACTATTGAGGCATAGCCCGTACCGAAATCGTCTATTTCTACGTCAATGCCGAGCGCTTTTATCTGCTCAAGATTCCAGGTAACAAAATCATCATTTTCGTCAAGGAAAATTGACTCAACGAGCTCGAATGAAAGCGTTCCTTTCTTGATATTCAGCTTCCTAAGACTCTTTATGAGTTCCTCATCTTGAAGGCGGCGCGCCGAAACGTTGACTGACACCCGCGGAATGTGAAGATTCGCAGCAGACCACCCTTCGAAATCCAAAAGCGATTGCTCTAATATGGTTCGATCGATGATGGAGACGACATTCAGTTCTTCCGCAATCCTCAGGAATACATCGGGCGCCAAAATACCCTTCTCCGGATGTCTCCAACGCGCCAGCGCCTCAACCCCAACAATTTCGAGCGTTTTTGCGTCAAATTGCGGCTGGTAGAAGGGAATGAACTCGTTGCGCTCAAGGCCGCCGAGAATTTCGTCGGCAATCCGTTTAGTGTCGACGATTTCGCTTTGCATCGCCTCGGTGAAGAATTCGTATCGATTGCGCCCACGCCTCTTTGCTCGGTAAAGCGCGATGTCAGCGTTGACCAGCAGGTGTTTGGCCTCGATATCTTTTCCGTTGTCGACTGCAATTCCCACGCTCACACCAAAACGGCATCGATGGCCTTGGTAGTAGACGGGTTCGCGCATCTGGCTGATGACCCGGTCAGCGAGCAGCGCCAGTTGCTTGATATCGTCATGCACCACGCACAGGACGATGAATTCGTCTCCTCCGATCCGAGCGACGAATCCCTCACCATCGACCTTGGATCGGAGGACAGTTGACGCGTGAACAAGCATTGCGTCGCCTGCGGCGTGGCCAAGCGTATCGTTGATGTGCTTGAACCGATCCAGATCTATGTGAAGCAGTGCCGCATACCCGCCGGCGCGCCTAGCGTTTGCTGCGTAATCTTCCAGCACTTGGTCGAGGTAACGCCGGTTGGGCAAACCGGTTAGCGAATCGTGGAGCGCAGTGTGCTCTATGCGCGCCTTAGCCGACTCGAGTTCTGCGTTTTTCGACTCGGAAAGCTGTTTTGCCCGAACCAGGTCCTTGTTCAGCAGGACGTCGGCTGTCACATCCCATTCGGCGCCAATCATTTTTGGGGTGTCGTTTGCGACCCGGTGAATTATCGCTTTGGATCGGACATGACGAATCTCGCCATCCGGCCGAATGATCCGGTACTCCGACAAATATGGCCCGCCGACGGCCATCGCGCTGTCGAAATCGGCGTGGGCGCCAGCCAAATCATCCGGGTGGATTGCTTCCGCCCAGTCCAGGTAGCCGCGGTGCTCCCCAGTCGGTTTGCCGTATATTTCATTGACGCGGTCGTCCCACGTAAGTTCGTTGGTCGCGAGATCGTGTTCCCAAACGCCAATAGCTGACGCTTCCAGAGCGAGTTCCAGGCGTCTCGACAATCGACTCAGTTCCGCATAGTTGCGCTGTCTCTCGCCAATCAATCGACCCGTAACCAGGAATGGGATCACAACCAACGCCCCGGCCACCGCCATGATTGCGCGCAAGAGCCAGGCGTTGTCGGGCGTCGAAGGCCAGCCGTTTTTGGGAATGGCTGCGATACGCCACGAACCGGACGGGAGCAGAACGTCGGCTGTCACCGGATTGCTTTTGGCGACGCCCTCATTGCCGAAGAATTGATCTCCACTTGGACCGAGAGCGTCCTTGCCGATCAGCGCTATGTCAATCCCGAGATCGTCGTCAAGCAAACCGCTCGCCTTATAAAGGCGCTGAACGTCGACAACGGCCGAAATAATGCCCCAGAACCTTTCGGTATTGCCTGCACTCCGTACAAAAACCGGAATACGACCGACGAAGCCTTGCCCTCCCTGCCTCAAGTCGACGGGACCGGCAAGAATTAGCTCGCGCTCGTCTCGCGCCCTTAGCGCGGCCACACGCTGGCGCTCGTCCTTGCGGTAATCGAGGCCTATCGCCTTCTCGTTGCCCTCCATCGGGTACATCAGGGAAATGACCAGATCGGGCGCGCCGGCAATATTTTTCAATTGCGAGCCCCCGCCAAACAGGTTGCTCGCGAGCGAGGCGAAGCGTTGCTGTCCCATATAGGGCTCAGTCACGACTGCCGCGACCAGTCCCTGCACCAGTTGAAGGTTTCCGTTGATGTTACCTTCAAGCTTGGCGCGGATAAGATTGACCTTGGCCAGGACATCCGCACGGGCGGCTTGATCCGAGACGACTTTGTTCTGGTGGTCCGCGAACGCTGCGCCAACGGCAATAACTATCACCGCCATTGCCGCCGGGATATTTGCCGACGAAAAAACAGCCTTCTTAATACCGCCGAACCTAGCGCGGAAAAGAGCCAATAGGCGATTCCTCAGCTGCTATTCGGGTTCTCGGGCAACCCGACCAAGGAATATTAGCTATCAATATTTAATTTTGACCTTCACGGGTCCTAAAATTTTTGCACTTTCCGACCGCCTGGTGCCCCGGAGTGGTTGGAACAGACCTGCGGCTCGCTTGACACCTGGGAATTGCTTGCAGTCGCTGAAGGTGCATGGGTTGCCCTCGTGGAGGGATAACCGTGCTCACCTTTCCGGCATCAGATCGACGAGATGACAATGCAAAAACTGGAATAAGAGTAGGATTAGTGGCCCTCAATCGTCTTGGGGGTAACAAGGTATGGTATCTTGCCGACGCTACGCTTCGTCGCGCCAATGGAATAGGCCATTGGGATCTTGGGAGAGTTCTCTGGCAAGCCGTACATATCCTTGCCGGCCCTCACGGCAAATGAAAAGTGCTGCCACGAAACCGTGTCATGCTCATTGAGAAAATCAAGCGTCAGCCCAGCTGAAATCAGCGCGTTCACCACGTCACTGACCGGATGAATCCACTCATAGTAGCGAGGATGCTTCAAGATGCGGTCGTCGCCGGTATAGGTGAGTTCCTCGTTCCATGCGAGTGGTCGAGCTATTGGCGTTCGCCAGTCATGCTTGAACTCCAGCGCCGCAGCCTTGCGGTCACACTGGAACATCAACGGGTGGCCCTCGGCCAGATAGAGCCGGCCGCCGGGGCGCAGGAGATCGGCAACCACTCGCGCCCAGCGGAACACGTCGTCCAGCCAGTTTACCGAACCCCAGGTAACGTAAGCGATGTCAAAGGTTCGGCCGAGCGCCTCGACTGCCTCGAACAGTGGCGCCTCCACGAAGCGCACATTAGTCCCTGCCTTTGCAGCGAAATCCCGCGCCGCTGCGATCGCTGTCGGTGAAAAGTCGAGGCCGGTCACGCTGCCCGCGCCCAGGTTCTTCAAGCTGATTGTGTCGAGCCCGATATGACATTGCAGATGGACGATATCTTTGCCGAGAATGTCACCGACCTCGCGCGTTTCCAGCTCATAGAGATTGGATCCGCCTGCCAGCACATTTTCTATGTGGTAGCTGCCGGTTGTGTCGGTCGAATGCAGTTCGGCCCGATCATCCCAATTAAGGCGGTTCGCACCCAGAAACGGTTCCAAATTGCCCCCCCCCCAGTCCCTGCCGAGACTAATATTTGGTAAACAGAACGTTAATATACTTTGCAGCTAAACGATCGCGCGTCAATCCGAGGCGGGCCGGTGCACCACCGCTGCAGGCCAGGCCTGGCCAAGGTGGAGGTGCCCATCACGTGTCGGTGCAGAACGAGCGCGCAATCAGGACAAGGCTGCTGTCATAGGTGCCGGCTTCTCGCCCTATCAGCCTCGCGGCGCGATTTCACGCGGCGGCGTCCAGCCCCTGCGCCGGCACATAGTTCAGGATCGGGCCGAGCCAGCGCTCGACCTCGGCGAGCGGCATGCGCTTGCGGCGCGCGTAATCCTCGACCTGGTCGCGTTCGACCTTGGCCACGCCGAAATAATAGCTTTCGGGATGCGACAGGTAGATGCCGGACACTGAGGAGCCCGGCCACATCGCAAAACTTTCGGTCAGGCTGACGCCGGCATTGCGCTCGCCGTCGAGCAGGCGAAACACCGTCGCTTTCTCGGTGTGATCGGGCTGCGCCGGATAGCCGGGCGCCGGGCGGATGCCGCGATAGGGTTCGCCGATCAGCTCGTCCGGCGCCAGATCCTCATCCGGGGCATAGGCCCAGAATTCCTTGCGCACGCGTTCGTGCAGGCGCTCGGCGAAGGCTTCGGCGAAACGGTCGGCCAGCGCCTTCACCATGATCGACGAGTAGTCGTCGTTCGCCCGCTCGAAACGCTCGGCGATTGCCGCTTCCTCGATGCCGGCGGTGACGATGAAGCCGCCGAGATAGTCGGCCTTGCCGCTGTCAAAAGGCGCGACGAAATCCGAGAGGGCGACATTCGCCTTGCCGTCGCGCTTGGTCAGTTGCTGGCGCAGCGTGAAGAAGGTCGCCAGTTCCTGCGATCGCGCGTCGTCGGTGAACAGCCTGATGTCGTCGCCGACAGCGTTGGCCGGCCAGAAGCCGATGACGCCCTTCGGCGCGAACCATTTTTCCGCGATGATCTTCGCCAGCATCGCCTGGGCGTCCTCGAAGAGCTGGCGTGCCGCCGGCCCTTGAGCCTCGTCGTCGAGGATTTTCGGGTAACGCCCCTTCAGCTCCCAGGTCTGGAAGAACGGCGTCCAGTCGATATAGCGCGCGAGCTCGGCCAGATTCCAGCCTTCGAAGACTTTCACGCCGAGGAAGGACGGCTTCGGTGGCGCGTAGGCCGACCAGTCGATCCTGTGGGCGTTGGCGCGCGCCTTGACGAGCGGCAAGCGCTGCTTGTCGGCTTCGCTGCGCGCGTGCGCATCGGCAACCTTCTTGTATTCGGCACGAACGTTGTCGACATAGCCGCCCTTGGTCTCGTTCGACAGCAGGGCCGACACCACGCCGACCGCGCGGCTGGCATCGGTGACGTAGACCGTCTGGCCCCTGATATAGCGCGGATGAATCTTTACCGCCGTATGCACGCGGCTGGTCGTCGCGCCGCCGATCAACAGCGGAATGTCAAAACCTTCGCGCTCCATCTCGGCGGCCATATGCGCCATCTCGTCGAGCGAAGGCGTGATCAGGCCGGATAGGCCGATGATGTCGACCTGCTGCTCGCGCGCCGTCTGCAGGATCTTCGCCGCCGGCACCATGACGCCGAGGTCGATGATCTCGTAATTGTTGCAGGCCAGAACCACACCGACGATGTTCTTGCCGATATCGTGGACATCGCCCTTCACCGTCGCCATCAGGATCTTTCCGGCGGTCTGGCGCTCGCCGGTGTCGACGCCATTGGCGGCGTTCGCCAGCTTCTCCGCCTCCATGTGCGGAAGCAAGCCGGCAACGGCCTGCTTCATGACGCGGGCGGACTTCACCACTTGCGGCAGGAACATCTTGCCGGCACCAAACAGATCGCCGACGACATTCATTCCTGCCATCAAAGGACCTTCGATGACATGCAGCGGCCGCTCGGCGGCACGTCGTGCTTCGTCCGTGTCCGCGTCGATGAATTCGGTGATGCCGTTGACCAGTGCGTGCGAAATGCGCTGCTCGACCGGCCAGTCACGCCAGGCGAGATCGCGTTCCTGCGCCTCCTTGCCCGCCGTGCCCTTGAAGCGTTCGGCGAGTTCCAGCATGCGTTCGGTCGCAGTGCCGCCGCCCTTCGGCTGACGGTTGTTGACGACATCCTCGCAGGCTTCGCGCAATTCCGGATCGATGGACTCGTAAACGGCAAGCTGCCCGGCGTTGACGATGCCCATGTCCATGCCCGCCTGGATGGCATGGTAGAGGAACACGGCATGCATGGCCTCGCGCACCGGCTCGTTGCCGCGAAACGAGAAGGAGAGGTTCGAGACGCCGCCCGATATGTGGACATGCGGAAGCGTCGCGGTGATCTGCCTGGCGGCTTCGATGAAGTCGACGCCGTAATTGTTGTGCTCGTCGATGCCGGTGGCGATGGCAAAGATGTTCGGGTCGAAAACGATGTCCTCGGGCGGGAATCCGGCCTGCTCTGTCAAGAGCTTGTAGGCTCGGGTGCAGATTTCGACCTTGCGCGCCTGTGTATCGGCCTGACCGTCTTCGTCGAAGGCCATGACGACCACCGCCGCGCCATACGCGCGGACGAGCTTCGCATGGTGCAGAAAGGCCGCTTCGCCTTCCTTCATGGAAATGGAGTTCACCAGCGGCTTGCCTTGCACGCATTTCAGGCCGGCTTCGATGATCTCCCATTTGGAACTGTCGATCATCACGGGAACGCGGGCGATATCAGGCTCGGCGGCGATCAGGTTGAGATATTCGACCATCGCCTTCTTCGAATCGATCAGGCCTTCGTCCATGTTGATGTCGATGATCTGCGCGCCATTGGCGACCTGGTCGCGGGCGACTTCGAGCGCGGCGGCATAATCGCCCGCCGTGATCAGCTTCCTGAACCTGGCCGAGCCCGTGACATTGGTGCGCTCGCCGACATTCACGAATGGAATCTCCTTGGTCAACGTGAACGGCTCGAGCCCCGAAAGGCGCATCTTCGGCTCGATGTCGGGAACAGCGCGCGGCGGATATTCCTTTACCGCCTGTGCGATGGCGCGGATGTGGTCCGGCGTCGAGCCGCAGCAGCCGCCGACGACATTGACCAATCCGTCACGCGCGAACTCCTCGATCTGCGCGGCCATGAATTCGGGGCTCTCGTCATAACGGCCGAATTCATTGGGCAGGCCGGCATTCGGATAGGCGCAAACAAAGGTGTCGGCGACACCGGAAATTTCGTCCAGATGCGCGCGCATGGCCTTGGCGCCCAGCGCGCAATTGAGGCCAATTGTGAACGGGTTGGCGTGACGGACTGAATGCCAGAAAGCCGTCGGCGTCTGGCCGGACAGCGTGCGGCCGGACAGGTCGGTGATCGTGCCGGAGATCATGACCGGCAGATGCATATCCTTCTCGATGAAGATCTCTTCTGCTGCGAAGATCGCCGCCTTGGCGTTCAGCATATCGAAGATGGTCTCGATCAGGATGATGTCGGCGCCGCCGTCGATCAGACCGCGCAGCTGCTCGCCATAGGCAAGGCGCAATTCGTCGAATGTCACGGCCCGGTAGCCGGGATTGTTGACATCCGGCGACATCGAGGCGGTGCGGTTGGTTGGCCCCAGCGCACCGGCGACGAAACGACGCCTGCCGTCCTCCTGCTCAGCCCTCACCGCTGCCCTACGCACCAGCCGCGCACCGTCGCGGTTCAGCGCGTAGACCGCATCCTCCATGCCGTAATCCGCCTGGGCGATGGCGGTCGACGAGAAGGTGTTGGTTTCAAGGATATCCGCCCCGGCGATGGCGTATTGATAGTGAATCTCCTCGATCGCCTTGGGCTGCGTCAGGATCAGCAGATCATTGTTGCCCTGCTGATGGCAGGCGCAATCGGCGAATTTGTCGCCACGGAAGTGGTTCTCGTCGAAACCGAGGCCCTGGATCTGCGTACCCATGGCACCGTCCAGGATGAGGATGCGTTCCTGCGCCGCCGCCGTCAGCGCGGCGAGGACTTCCGAACCGTCGGGCTTAGCCGCGACGGGGCCGAACAGGTCGTCCAGCGATGAAGGGTTTTGCGACACTTTCCATCCTTGAGGCGACGGTCGCGCTTAAGCGACATAAAGACATCTTTATGTCAGTATACGAGATTTGTCTGCTGCTGTCACCCCTGCCGCGGCGAATGCTGCCCGCCGGCCCTACAACGCCGCCTGCGCGGCCTTTGCCACCCCCGCCGCTCTCAGCAACATGCCGAACAGGTCGCGCGGCTCGTCGGGGTCATTTCCGACAGCAGCACCGGGTAACCGTTGCGAGGCGCGGCGATCGTCGACCAGGCAATCGCCGATGTGACCGCCGGCAAGGTCTCCGACGCGGATGTCGCTTACTTCATGATGTGGTCGGCGCGACCTCTCGCGTCAGGAGAAGATCTCCGCCAGTTCGTCGACGCCGGTGCCTTCCCTAACCTGCCGCAACTCGACATAGCTGACCGCGGTGGCGATCGACATCACCATAGATGTTATACTCGTCACCAATGCGTCCACCACCGCACCCACTATCCCCCCTCCAAACAGCTCGGTTGCAGTGCCGAGCGCCAACTCAATGGCGATCGCGGTGACGATCAGGATAAGGAACAGGCCGAACAGCGCCCAGCGGCTTCCCTTGGTCAGATCGCGGCTGCGCGCTATCGAGCCGAATACGCCGAGCCGCTCTTGCACCAGCGCCGGTACCGCGACCGACCAACGAAGCGCCAACATGATGCCAGGCACAATAAGCAGCATAAAACCCAGGCCCACGCCTAAACCAACCAACAGGGCAATGGCGAACGTTGGCAGGAGAAAGGAAACTGCTTTCGCGATGCAGTCACCGAACGAAGGCTGCTTGCCGTTCAGGTCCTCGATGGTGGCGCGCACCAGCGATGCCTGGAGCAACAGCGACAGGATATAGGAAGCAAGGCCAACGCCCATCGTGACGGCAGTATAGCCGAATACCAGGTTCTCCTCGCCGAAAGTGCTCGGGTCGAACGGGATGGCCGGGTCCTGTCTCAACGCCCAAAGTTGAAAAACAAGAGTCGGCAAACCCGAAAACAATGCCGCAAGTCCTAAGCAAAGCACGGCATTGCGGCTGATGACAGCAAAGCTGTCGTTGAAAACCCTGCCGATGCGAAACTTGTCCGGTCGTTCCAATGTCACTGAAGCCATGACGTAACCTATCAGTCAAGGCCGACCCTGATGCGATGAAGGCGGCCTTGCCGCTATGAGAAAATTTCCGCCAGTTCGTCGACGCTGGTGCCTTCCTTGACCTGACGCAGTTCGACATAGCTGACCGCCGGGGCGACCGATGTCACCACGGATACGACGGATCTCACCAGAGCATCCAGAATGAGAGCCGTGGTCACGCCAAAGACCATGACGATTTGGCTCAGAACAAGCTGGATGGCGATCACGGCTATGATCAGGATAATCCAGAATCCGAACAGCGCCCAGCGGCTCCCTTTGGTCAGCTCGCGACTGCGCTTCATGCTGCCGAACACCCCCAGCCGTTCCTGAACCAGAACCGGCACGGCGACAGACCAGCGGAGCCATAATATGATGCCTGGGACGATGAGCAGCATGAAGCCCAATACCGCGCCAATAGAGACCAGTACTGCGATGCCTATCACCGGCAGCAGGAGGGGGATTGCTATCTTCAGGCTGTCGCCCAGCGATGGCCGCTTGCCGCTCAGGTCCTCGATGGCCGCACGCACCAGCGTCGCTTGCAAAATCGCTGCCAACACCATGGAAGCCAGCACGACAAAGAGTGTAACGATAACTCGTTGGGCCGAGAACTCCGGAGTGCCTGTCTCGGTGCCGATTGCCCATTGCCAGAGCCAAAGCTGGTAGAGCAGCGTTGGCAAGCCTGAAAACAGCACTGCCAGGCCGAGGCAAAGACCGAAATTGCGGCTGATAACAGCAAAGCTGTCGTTGAAAACCCTGCCGATGCGAAATTTGTCCGGCCGTTCCAATGTCGTTGAAACCATGATGCGTCCCTCGCTCAATCACCGCATATCGGCTGGTGATCCCCGTATTAAATGTGCCAACATTGGAGGTCGGCGTCTAGTCCACTTGCAATTGCCGTTGTGCATTGTCAGTGTCGGCTGGGGAACCACAGGTTGCAGGGGAGCGGTCGGCAGTGGCACAGCCAGGCACAGCGGAAGCCGAATGGCTGGCAAAAGCGCATGAGCAGCTGATCTCGGATAAGTCGATCCAGTTCGACCTGCCGGCCTATGTGCCGCCGCAGCCACCCGACTGGCTGAAGCCGCTGCTGGACCTGTTGTCGTCGCTCGGTCCCTACATGATCTATCTGTTCTGGGGGGCGGTGATATCAGGTGCCGCGATCATCCTGCTCCTGGTCTTCCTCGAGATGAAAGGTATCGCCTGGCGCCTGCCGTGGCAGCGCGCGCGTCGCGAAACCGAGGCGGAGGAAGCATGGCGTCCCGACGCCGGCGCCGCGCAGATCCTGCTGTCGGAAGCCGACGCGCTGGCCGCGCGAGGCGACTATGACGAAGCTGTCCATCTCCTGCTTCGCCGCAGCGTCGCCGATATTGCCGGCCGGCTGCCAGACTTCCTGCGCCCGTCGCTCACGGCGCGCGACATCGCCGCTGCTGCTTCGGTTCCCGCCAAGGCCCGCGCGGCGTTTACCGAGATCGCACGCATTGTCGAAGCCGCATTGTTCGCCCGCCGGCCGGTCGGCGCCGAAGGCTGGCGGCAAGCACGCGGCGCCTATGAGCGGTTCGTCTTCCGGGATGCCTGGACATGAGTGCTGCGACGGCCGAACCCGCAGCACAGGAACCGTTCAGTCGAAGAACGCTATTCTGGGGCATTTTCGCCAGCCTGCTTGCGGCAGCAGGGTTCTTCCTGCTGTCCACCTATGCGCCCGATTTCCGGCAACCCGGCAATGGCGGCGCCACGCCGCTGTCGAAAAGCGGCGTCGGCTATGCGGGCCTGGCGGAATGGATGCGGCTGACTGGCAACCCGTCTTCCATGGCGCGGACCGAGGACGATCTCGGCACCGACATGTTGCTGATCGTCACCATTTCGCCCGAGAGCGATCCCGCGGCGCTCGACCACATCCTCGAACTTCGGCAGGACCTGGATACCCTCTTCGTGCTGCCCAAATGGCAGACATTGCCGCTGGAGCAGCACGAAGGATGGAAGATGAAATTCGGGCGATTGCCCGATGCGGTGGTGAACCAATGGCTCGGCCGGATCGCCAATGAAAAGATCGGCGTCGGCCAAAGCACGGTGCAGCAACTCGACATCGAGGGCCGGCTTGTTGCCGCCCCCGATGAATTGCAGTGGGTGGCGGACGAGCATCCAATCATAGCAGCCGGCAACGACAAGGCTGTGCTCACCGAACTGGACGACAAGCCTTTTTATATCCTGACCGACCCCGACCTGATCAACAACGCCGCGCTTGGGGACTCCAACAAGGCGGCAGCCGCGCTAAATCTGATCAGCCGGCTTCAATCCGGAATCAGTCCGTCCTGGTCCAATTTCAAACTGCCCGACCCTGACCAACTCGGCGACGCCGCATCCGAAAATCCAGATAAGAGAGGCCGCGCACAGCCGGTCATGTTCGATCTCACGCTGCATGGCGCAGGGCGAAAATATGATCTTGCGAAGCTGTTGGTCGAACCGCCGTTTCTGGCGCTGACACTGACGATCCTGGCTGCGGCGGCGCTGGCTTTCCTGCACGGCCTCGGCCGTTTCGGCCCACCGCGCGCCGAATTGCGCGCTATTGCCTTTGGCAAGCGCGCGCTGGTGGATACGACGGCGATGCTGCTGCGGCGCGCCGGGCGGCTCGAGGAACTGGGAGGCCGCTATGCGGCCTTGATGCGGGTGCGCGCCGGCGCACTGCTGGGAGCGCCGCAGGGGCTGCAAGGCGAAGCGCTCGACCGCTGGCTCGATTCTCGCGATAAGGACGAGGCCAGCGGATTCACTGCGCGGGCGAAAGCCGCCGGCGAGGCGAAAAACCTGACGCAAATGCACGAAGCAGCCGAGCGGCTGCACGATTGGACGGCAAGGAGGCTCGGTGAACGTCGATGATGTGAAGGCCCTGGTGACACGGATCAGGGAAGAAGTGGCCAAGGCGATCACCGGGCAGCACGACACGGTCGACCTGATGCTGACCGCCTTGTTCGCCGGCGGGCATATCCTGCTGGAAGGCCCTCCGGGCACGGCCAAGACAATGACCGCACGTTGCTTCGCGCAGGCTCTGGGTGTCGCCTACGGACGCATCCAGTTCACGCCTGACCTGATGCCTGGCGATATCGTCGGATCGAACATCTACAATTTCCAGACCGGACAGTTCACGCTGACGCGCGGTCCGATCTTCTGCGACCTCTTGCTTGCCGACGAGATCAACCGCACGCCGCCCAAGACACAGGCAGCGCTCCTGGAGGCGATGCAGGAGCATGCGGTCACCTTCGACGGCACCACGCATTCGCTCGGCCGTAACTTCATGGTGGTCGCGACCCAGAACCCGATCGAGCATCAGGGTGTCTATCCCCTGCCCGAGGCACAGCTCGACCGCTTCCTGTTCAAGCACCGGGTCAGCTATCCCGGCCCCGAGGAGGAACGGGCCATCATCATCCACCACGGCGGCGGCTCCGCCTCGCACGACATCGCGCAATACGGCATCAAGGCCCAGGCGGACCGCAAGACACTGGAGAACGCGCTCGCCACCGTCGGCTCCGTCACGCTTGTCGACGACGTCGTCGACTACATCGCGGCACTGGTGCGCGCCACACGCGACACCGCCGATTTGGAGGTTGGCGCCAGTCCACGCGCGGGCGCCATGCTGGCCAGGGCGGCACGGGCGCGGGCGGCGCTGGACGGGCGCGCCTATGTGATCCCCGACGACGTCAAGGCGCTGGCGGTGCCGGCGCTGCGCCATCGCGTCATCCTTTCCCCGGCCGCACAAATCGATGGCCGGCTGGTCGAGCAGATCGTCTCCGACCTGGTCGATCAGACGGAAGCGCCGCGTTGATCTATCCGAGCGGCCGAGCAGTGTGGGCGGCGGCGGCAGGCGCGGTGCCGGCCTTCCTGGTCGCGCTGGCGCTGCCGTCGCTCTGGTTTCTCGGATTGCTGTGGATCTGCCTGCTGCTCGCCTTCCTGGCGGTGGACGCCGCGGCAGGACGCGGGCGGGCATCGCTGGACGCCAGCCTCCACGCGCCGCCGCAGGTCGGCGTCGGCGGAGAATTCACCGTCCGCGTCGCCGCGCGTTTTTCGGGCCTGCCGCGCGCATTGCAGGCGCGCGTCGGCCACGATGAACGTCTGGCGCCGCTGAACGGCACCGGCGGCGCCCTGACCCCGACCGGCGATGGCGGATCGCTCGACCTTGGGTTCCAGGCGCTACGGCGCGGCATCGCCAGCTTCGATCGTCTGTGGGTGCGCTGGCGCGGGCCGTTCGGACTGGTCTGGAACCAGGTCGTCCTGCCGATGGAAAGCAAGGTGGCGGTGTTGCCCGACGTCCGCGGCGCCCGCGAGCAGGCGATCACGCTGCTGCAACGCGAGGCGCTGCCCGACGGCCATGCACAGCGCCGGGCCGGCCAGGGCCGGGAATTCGAGGCGCTGAAGGGCTATCAGCCCGGCATGGGCCGGCGGATGATCGACTGGAAGCGCAGCGCCCGCCACGGCAGGCTGCTGGCGCGCGAGTTCCGCATCGAGGAGAACAACAACATCGTGCTGGCCATCGACAGCGGACGCCTGATGTGCGAGCCGGTCGACGGCGTGCCTAAGGTGGACCGGGCCGTGACGGCCGCCTTGCTGTCGGCGTTCATCGCGCTAAAGGGCGGCGACATGGTTAGCCTGTTCGGCTTCGATGCGCGGCCACGCATCGCCAGCGGCGCAGTGCGCGGCTCCGCCAGCTTTGCAATGATCCAGAAGCTGGCGGCGGAGATCGACTATTCCAGCGAGGAGACCAACTTCACCCTGGCGCTGACCACGCTCGCGGCGCGGCTCGACCGACGCTCGCTGGTGATCATCTTCACCGACTTCGTCGATCCGATCAGCGCGGAATTGATGCTGCGCACCGTCGGCCGGCTCACCGAGCGGCATCTGGTGCTGTTCATGATGATGAGGGACGTCGAGCTGGAGAGCTTGGCCGACATGCCACCTTTGTCCGGCGAGGATGTGGCTCGCGCCGTCGTCGCCGGCGGGCTTTTGCGCGAAAGGCAGGTCGTCATCGGCCGGTTGCGGCTGCTTGGCGCGCATGTGATCGAGGCCGATCATCAAAGATTGGGGCCGGCGCTGGTCGAGCGCTACCTGCAGTTCAAGCAGGAGGATCTGTTGTGACTGTGCCGGTATCCGGCGATGCTGGACGCGGCGATACCTTACGCCAGTCGCTGGCCAGCTTCCGTCGGGAGCGCGAGGCCGACTGGAAGGCGTTCGAGGCGCTTCTCGCCCGCGTCGAGAAACGCGCGCCGCGGACGCTGTCGGAAGAAGAGCTGCTGTCGCTGCCGTTGCTCTACCGGTCGGCATTGTCTTCCCTTTCGGTGGCGAGAGCGACATCCCTCGACAGTGCGCTGATCGCCTATCTCGAATCCCTGTCGCTGCGAGGTTACTTCTATCTCTACGGGGCACGCCGCGGGCTGCGGCAGCGCATCACCGATTTCTTCCTGCACGACTGGCCCGGTGCCATCCGCGGCTTGTGGCGCGAGACGCTGGTGTCGGTGGCGCTGATGTTTGTCGGCATCGGCGCCGGCGCCTGGCTGGTAGCGTCCGACAAGAGCTGGTTCGACGCGATCATCCCGTCGGGCCTGGCCGCCGGCCGCGGCCCCGACGCTTCGGCCGAGCTGCTGCGCAGGATGCTTTATGATGGCGACAATGGTTTCCTGTCGGGCTTTGCCGCCTATCTGTTCACGCACAACGTTCAGGTCGCAATCCTGGCCTTTGCGCTTGGCTTTGCCTTTGCGGTGCCGACGGTGCTGCTGATGCTGTTCAACGGCTGCATGCTCGGCGCGCTGTTCCAAGTCTATTGGGCAAAGGGGCTTGGGATGGAACTCGGCGGCTGGCTGGCCATTCATGGCACCACCGAATTGTTCGCCATCGCACTGGCCGGCGCTGCCGGCGTGCGCATCGGCACGCGCATAGCCTTTCCCGGCGAGTTGACCCGCATGACGGCAGCGGCCCATGCGGGACGCGTCGCGGCGACCGCGATGGTCGGCGTTTCGGTCATGCTGCTGTTTGCCGGACTGCTCGAGGGCATCGGCAGGCAGACGATCACCAGCGACGTCACGCGCTATGCCATTGGCGGCGGCATGCTCGCACTGTGGATCGGCTATTTCTACCTGTTCCAGGTGGTGCGGAATGGCGACCGCTAGACGCTCCGCCCTGGCGACAATGCGCTCGCTGATCACGCCTGAAGGTGTCGATCTCCAGATAAAGCTGGCCGACGCCGGCACACGGGCTGCCGCTTTCCTGCTCGATGTCGTGTTTATCGCCACGGCTGCAATCGCGGTCACGATTGTCGCGCTGCTCGGGGTAAGGGGTTTCGGCACTGATAAATTGCAGCCGCTTTTCATCGTCTGGATCATCGCGATCTTTTTTCTGCGAAACGTCTATTTCATCGCCTTCGAGGCGGGCCGGCGCGCGTCGACGCCGGGCAAGCGGATTGTCGGCATCAGGGTGGCGTCACGCAACGGAGCCGGCCTGTCGGTCGATCAGGTCATCGCCCGCAATCTGATGCGCGAGATCGAGGTGTTCCTGCCGCTGTCGATCATCGCGGCGCGCGGCGGGGCCGGCGTCGCTGATACGCTGACGACGGTCTTCGGACTGGTGTGGGCGCTGTTGTTCGCCCTGTTCCCGCTTTTCAATCGCGACCGCATGCGGATTGGCGACCTCCTGGCGGGAACATGGGTCGTCGAGGCGCCGAAGCGCACGCTAATGGAGGATTTGTCGGCAAGGCAGGATCCGGTGGCCAAGGCCTTTCGGTTCAGCCACGCTCAGCTCGATGCTTATGGCATCGCCGAACTGCACAAGTTGGAGGAAGTGCTGCGCCGCGACGACTATTTCGCGCTGCGGGCGGTGGCTGAAACGATCGGACGCAAGATCGGCGCGACGCCGGCGGCCCATGATGCCCGCCCGTTCCTGACGGCGTATTACGGCGAGCTCCGAGCCCATCTCGAGCGGAAGCTGCTGCTCGGCAACCGCAAGGCCGACAAGCACGCGCGCGGTAGCAACACCGGACCAACGAGGCTGCCGTGAACACATCTCTATCCGAACTTGAACTTCAAGAGATGGAAGCCCGAGTTGCCGCGGCCCAAGCTGGCCCGTGGAGATCATGGGTCGAGGGCCGGGACTTCCTCGGCGGGTCAAATTTCATCCAGACCGGCCAAGGGGCGGATCGCGGCGAGGACATCGAAATGACCGGCGCGACGGTCGCGGACCAGGATTTCATGGCCGCCGCGCGTCAGGATCTTCCTCGCCTGATCGCCGAAGTGCGCAGACTCCGCGGGCTCCTCAATCGAGCAAATTAGAGCCTTTCGCATTTAGGTTGACTTGTATCCGGCGTTTTCGATGTAGTTTCGGCATTCCAGTGG
>NZ_JBSPTO010000050.1:0-19387 GCF_053850215.1 Mesorhizobium sp. f-mel | reverse complement strand
GCGAGCCCCAGTCGGTTACGACCGCCTCGACTTTGGTCGTCCCCATCTTCTTGAGAACGTCCAGCGTGATCGCGTTAACTATCCCGAGGGGCTCGCCGTTGGCTCCGGGATAGGCGCTGGGAGACTCGTTGGAGAAGCCGAGGCGGATGGTTTCTCCATTCTTGATTCTCTCGAGCAGCGACTCCGCCGACGCCGAACCGGCAAGCGAGGCGACCGCCATCGCCGCTATGCCGAGTGCGGCAATCCCCTTCAAGGTTGCAGATTTAAAGCTGTGTTCTTCGTCTTTCCACTTGACCATTGGTTATTCCTCCGTTTCCGTTTCGCCGATGGCCCTCCCAATACGCTGCGGGAAATGACCATTGCACTATTTGCTGAGCTTGTAGTCCGGCGGTTCCCATCATCATGCGGGCTATAGAGCCCAGTCAGTATCCTAGGCATGCTGCATCCAGCCAATCTTTCGATACCGGCCGCTTGCACGCTTCATGAGCCTGGCAGCGCAGCAGTGGCGTTTTGTGCGAGAATTGCGGTATATTGGCAGAAATTCGGTGTTTATGGGGTGCATGCGCACATTTCCGTCATCCGCAATAAGGCCAGCGGAGGCGCACCACGTCCGGCATGGCTCCTGACCTGCTGTCCGGATCAATGAGGGGGCAGACGCCAGCGCCTCGGCTTATGCTTTGTGGCCTTGCTTCCATGAGCGCAGGATTCGTCGTATGCGACCACGTCGCTGAGAAAAGATGCGCCCCGGAAATGCTGGCGGCGAGCATTTTGTAGTTCCCATCACTGTTGATTACGCGTGCCATTCACGGATGAGTCTGTTCACGGCTTCGCTCCGGTCAACCTGGATGGAATGGCCTGCATTATTGAGCAGGTGGAAATCTGAATTCCTGATCAGCTTCGCTAGGTTGAGCCCTTGCTCCGGCGTCGCGGTGGGGTCGTTCTTGGACCAAATGATCAACGTCTGGGCCTGAAGCTGATCAAGGTAGGGGAAGATATACTCCTGCTGTAGCAGTGCATAACGATGCAGGTCTGTCTCCTCTTCGGGGAGTCTCTGCCAGATCTCCCATTGTCCCCGGGCAGCGGCCCGCCGATAGGCCTCTCGCTCGGCGCCTTCCACATCCTGCCCGTAGGCGCGGCAGCCTTTCCTGCGGGCCGTGATGTATTCCTCTTCGCTCGGCATCGGGCCGGAACAGTCGTAAGCCTGCCGGCAGGCCTCCATCCAAGCTTCGTCACGGTCATCTCCAAACGCCGGTGACACGGAGTTGGCGGTCAGCAGGACCAGCTTGGAGACAAGATCGCGACGCACGATCGCGACCCGCGCGGCGACGAATGATCCTTCTGAATGGCCGACCAGCGTGATCTGCTTCAACCCCAGTTGTTGGATGAAGCTAATCACATGATCCACACGACAGAGCCGGTTGATGTATTTGCCGTCAGCAGGATAATCCGTCCCGCCAAAATGGAGATGATCAATCGCGACCACCCTAAATTGATCGGATAGCCCGTTCAGCTGCCGAACAAAGGAACTCTTACCCTCTGCGCCGAAGCCCGCCCCGTGCAGGAAAACGATCGGCCGACCGGCTCCGTTCTCGCAGTACGATGTCTCGACACCATCAATCGATACGCGATGCTCGGTGATCATCAGTTCCTCGGCAAAAGGAGGGGGCATCAGATCGGGATTGTGACCATGCGAAGTGGACTACCAATTGCTCCCCCTGAGCGTAGCAGCCTCACATGCCCCGTTGCCGAATTATCTCGTCCGAATACAGGAAATCGGCTCGCTGGAGAATCCGGGTCTTGTCACGTGCTCTGTTGGCTCCGGCCACCGCGGCCGGGAGCCGGTCAAGTGCATGGGGCCATTCCCCGCAAGATTTCAGCCCTTGCACAGGTCGGCGGTCTTAGTGCCATCCGGCAGGTTAATTTTGGTGTAGCCGTATTTCCCGACCGACTGCATCATTTCGTCGGAGCCGATATAAGTCTTCAACACCCCGTTGAAAGCATCGACCGCCGCCTGCTGATTGGGCAGGAAGGCGAGACTTGGGTAGCCGGCCTTCCCAGCCGGCGGGGTGAACGGATCTGCCATTTCAACGCTGTCGTCCTTGTCAGCGAGTTCCTTTACCGTGAAGTAGTTGAGCGACCCTGCCGCCGCGCGGCCGACCTTCACTGCCTGCAAGAATTCGGCCTGGCCGGCGACCTGCATGACACGATCCTCCGGAATGCCCGCGTCTTGGGCGTTCTTGACCGTGTCGGAACCGGCGGTGGTGACCAGCGTCAGGCCCTTGTCACGGATATCGTCAAAGGAGTGCAGGTCTTTGGGATTGCCATTCGGCACGAGCAGGGCTTCGGTAAACTTAGCAAGCGGCTCGGTGAACAGCACATTGCGGCAGCGGTCCGGCAGAATGTACATGCCGCCTGTGATGATGTCGAAGCGGCCCGCCTGCAGGCCAGGAATGAGGGAGCCCCATTCCGTAACGATTGGTTCGACCTTGGTCGTGCCGAGCTTAATAAGGATGTCGAGGGTCATGGCGTTGACGAAGCCGAGCGGCGCGTTGTTCTCGCCAGGATAGGCCGACGGAGGGTCACTGGCGAAGCCAAGACGGACCGTTTCTCCATTCTTGATCTTGTCGAGCAGCGACTGCGCCGAGACCGAACCGGCAAAGCAAGATATTGTCATTGCCGCTAGGCCGAGTGCGGCAATCCCCTTCAAGATTGCAGATTTAGAGCTGTGTTCGGCTTGCCACTTGTCCATTGGTTGGTCCTCCGTTTCCGTTTCGCCGATGGCCTCCCAATACGCACCGGGAAATGGCCATGCACTATTTGTTGAGCTTGTCCGGCGGTTCCCATCGTACTGCGGGCTGTAGAGCCGCACTTCGGTACACTAGGTACGCTTCCATGCAGCCAATCTTTGGTCCTAGCCTCATGAAGGTAGCAGAACCGTTGGCGCGCTTTGTGCGACAATCCTACTTCACACGCATAAATTCGGCGTTTTTACGAGTGGTACGCAGATTTCCCTCATCTGCTTAGTTCGCTTAGAATGAATTGGGCAAGTCGTTGCGGCAAGGCCAGTAGAGGTGGCACCACGTCCGCCATGCCCTAATGCTGGACCCGCCACCCATCACCCGGGCCTGCTTGAAATGGACAGGCTTGCGGCCATCTCGCACAGTTCTCGCGTGGAGTGATTGCCATCTATATTTAGGGTTAAAGGTAAGTCCGCGTCAGGTCGCCATCCTGGATGTCGTCTGGAAATGGAAGGCCGGCTTCAATGAGCAGCACACGATTTCCATTGGCCGATAGCCTGTTCGCCATCACGCATCCGGAGGAACCGCCGCCTACGATGATATAGTCGAAAACCACGCAACCTCGCCAAAAACTATCTGAGTCGGGCAACATGTAGCAACGGCGAGCGAGCCTAACGCGCCGATTGTCTCCTAGGAACGCAGGAAATCAGCGCATTTCCATTCGTATTATGGCTGCTTCCCTACGGGGCGGAAGGTCTTCACACATAATGTTGCGAGAGGTCCGTCACGCTACACCAGGATACAGCCCCGATAGGTCCAGGAGTGCTTTGGCAGTATCGGGCCAACGAATGCCGCTGGGCAGCCGAGAGAGCGCCCGCCCTTCAGCGCCGCTTACAGACCGAGCCGGCACCTGGACCAGAATGATGCGTCGCTTTGCGCTCATCATCGCTCTAGGGGCTGCGAAAGATCCGTCGCCGCAAACCCGTTCCAGCCTAGCCGGCGGGCAAGGCGGCTGACCCTTTCGTCAGTCATTCGATGAACCGGATGAAGCCACCTGTTCAATCCCGCAAAATCGCGCTTGCTAGACATCGATTGGAACCGCCAAGGTTACCTTCGTGCGATCCATCACAACCATCGTACTGTAACTTTTAACAGCCGGGCTATCAAAAAAAAGCGCCTCGAGAAGGCGTCATATTCTGACAAGTCACGCACCGAGAGAATGAGAACGAAATCGGCGTTACCCGTGACAGCGTACGCGCTCATTACTTCAGGTGCGCGCTGTAGAGACTGCTTGAACCGATCGATTACGTCGGAACGATAGCGCTCAATGTCGAGGCGGCATCAATGCTGCGAGCGTTGATTGGCTGCAACGGCTGCGCGAACTAACCTCGCGGCACGGAATCTTGATGATACTCGATGACATTCAGGCAGGAGTCGGTCGCGCCGGCAGTTTCTTCAGTTTCGAAGCAGCTGCAATTGTGCCGGACATTGTGACCCTCTCCAAGTCTTTGTCGGCGATCGGGACCCCAATGTCCCTTATTTTGATGAAGCCTGAACTTGACGTCTGGGCGCCGGGTGCGCACACCGACAGAGCGACGTGAGGCGTCGTACGTCTTACTGGAGATGCTATCGGTGACCCTGCGAAAGAAGTTGAGCGTGCTAGCAGCAACCCGGAAGCGATTTCGATCGGAGGACCGCATGTAAACGTTGTCGGTCTATGCATGCGACGAATCGCTCTGCACATGCGTTCATTGGACGCACTTGCTTCACGGTCTACTTGCGCCCGGTCGATATCCTCCCCTTGGTGTCATGGGGTCACTTCACCTGCGGAGGGTAGAATGTCTGGACATCGTTATAGCTCTTTCCTTCAGGGTTTGGCGAAGCTCCGGTGCCTCGGCCGCCTGAATCGATTTCGAGACGATGGGCCATGATCCGCCCACGCGATTGCGAAAACGGCATCATTCAGCGGCCACGCCGGCTAACGGTGCTACAGGTCCCACTGGTAATGCATTAAAAAAGGCAGCTGCATCGATCGAATGTGCTTCAGCTTCGCGGTGCAGGCACTCACGGGCCGCCTCACGGTCAAGGCAGACCACTTATACTAGATGCCGTAATGGGCCGGCCTTCGCGAGCATAGCCAGGTTGGGTGGCTGTCCCTCAGAATGATGGGTGTTGAAACGGAGTCCGAGCGATCGGCTCCAAACATCATGAGAGGAACAGCCATGGAACATTATGCGGGAATCGATGTCTCTCTGGAAGAGAGCAGCGTGTGCATTGTTGACGCGACCGGAACGATCATGCGCGAGGTCAAGATCGCCAGCGAGCCGGAGGCGACGTGGCGAAACGTCGGGGCATGAAGCGCGCCAAGGTGGCCCTTGCCCGCAAGTTGGGCGTCGTGCTCCATCGCATGTGGGTGGATGCGACCGACTTCCGATGGAGCAAGGCCGCAGCGATGGCATAGGAGATAGAGCGTTCGGAGCGAGCCGAAACGGCACCGCTCTCCTGAGGTCCCGTCGCCGGGACGAGGGCTTGGCAAGGTCGTGTGTAGTGCTGTGAATGCTTCGGCAAACCACGCTTCCTAGATTGACCTGTCAGCTCTGGATCTGATGGCATAGTGTGGCGGCCTTCGCGCTGACCACGGACAGAAGCATGATCCTGGCGACGAGATATCGTTCAGAGGGGACTTGACGAACGAAGGCCCATTACAGAAGCACTACTTTGGCGGATTTTTAGCAGTGAGGATTCTGCGGCAGTGCGGACAACTGATTGGGGGCGGCTGCGCGAGCGCGGTGAGGATGGCTTGCCTGACGGCGGGCAGGCTCGGTTGGGGCGGCGGGCCGAGGATTCTTTTTTCCCCCTCCCGCTTGTTTGAGGCGGCGAGATTGCAGGAAGGCGTAGGCGATCATCGTCATCAGCGCGTGCCGGTGAGGTCTGTCCATGAGCGCCCCTCGAAGTGGTCGAGGCCAAGTTCCTCCTTGAGCTGCTGATGCGCCTGTTCGTAGACCCAGCGCGCCTTGATGGCGCCTGCGATCTGCTTGAGCGGGGTGTCGGCGGGCAAGTTGGAGAGGTAGTATTTGCGCTCGCCGGTCGAGCGGTGCTCGCCGATCACCCAGACCTCCTCGCCGGGCAGATGCTGAGCGCGCCTC
Source organism: Mesorhizobium sp. f-mel (assembly GCF_053850215.1). Taxonomy (NCBI): domain Bacteria; kingdom Pseudomonadati; phylum Pseudomonadota; class Alphaproteobacteria; order Hyphomicrobiales; family Phyllobacteriaceae; genus Mesorhizobium; species Mesorhizobium sp. f-mel. The sequence goes on along the minus strand of NZ_JBSPTO010000050.1, from coordinate 13,503 downwards.
TCGGCGCGCTTCGCCGCTGTCCGTGTCCGGGTTGCAGATGGCCCACCCCAGCGCATCCGCGACATGGGCGCCTGACTGTTCGCCATTGGGCTTTCTCCAGCATCGCCTGTGCGGTCATCGACTTCACATCGGGGATATGCCGCTGGCGCGGGCGGCCGCGTCCGGCAACGGGGAAGATCATCGCCACGTCGGCGGGATAGACCTTCTGCTTGAACGGGATGCCGACGGCCCAGATCAGGCCGCGCTCGGTGAGTGCCTGCCGGAAGGGGGCGCTCAAGCCATAGCCGGCATCGGCGAGCACGCAGCCAAAGCGTAGGCCGGCTGCGCGAGCCCGGTCGATCTCGGCCAGCGCGATTTCGGGCTTGGTCCTGGAGGCACGATGGTCCTCGGGCACACGGGCCCGATCGAGCCGGGCAGGATCGGAAGTCCAGCTCTCGGGCAGAAACAGCCGCAGCCCCACCATGACCGGCACTTCGCCAGAGGCCAGCGTCAGCGACACCAGCGTCTGGCAGTTGGCGGTCTTGCCAAGCGCCGAGGCATATAGCGGCGCGACGCCGACCGAGTGGCGCCCCTTCTTGGGCAGCGCGGTGTCGTCCACGATCAGCCACGCATCGTTCCCGCCAACTTGTCTGTCGGCCTCCGCGAGCAGCACCTTCTCCAGCGGCGCAGCATCCCACACGACCGCTCGCGACGAAGTGGTGCAGCTGGTCATAGTTGACGCCTGCATCGCGCGCCGCTATCGGTTGGACGCTCTTGCGATCCCCAAGGCCAATCAGCCCAGCAATATAGGCCGGACACATCCCGCACGCGTCTTGTGCCTCAAGGCCGAGACGAACGGCTCAAGCCACCGCTCCAGATCGACTTGCCAATCCCTGTTCATGGCCGGCCCCTCCAACAGCCGACCTCTCATGAATCACGCTTAGCAACTTTAACTTTCGAGCGTGCTGAGTTTTCTCAAGCCTTCGTCTCACATCGCCTGGACCTGTACGGCCTATGTCTTTGAACATTGCAATCCTCCAAAATTCGTCAAGATGCTGGGCCCACACCTCGGGGTGCAACGAATCCTTCAACTAACTTTACGAACTCTTCATGATCGCAGTTAACCGACACTGGTATACAGTCTGAACAACTGACGCGCATTTCCGCTCAGACCCACCACACTGCACACAACGGAGGTCCAATGGAAACCAGAGCGCTCATCCTGGTTGAAGGTCATTCAAGAGGTAATGGCCTGCGATACGTCCAAGCGGCCCGATGTCTTGATCTTCGTCCAATTACGTTGTCGGCTGATCCAGTTCAGTACGACTATATTGCGGCCGAAAGGAGCGAGGCGATCCGTGTCGATACAACCAATCTCGATGCGCTAATCCGCCAATGTTCCCGGCTTCGTGCCACGTATGGCATTGCTGGCATTACTGGCTTCGCGGGCGCCGACGAGTCGGTTTATGCGATGGTTGGCAAGCTCTGCCGCCACTTCGATTTACCGGGGCCGAATCCCGCATTGATTGAACGATGCTGCGACAAATTTACTCAACGTCAGCTCCTAGCGGAGGCCAGCGTTCCAGTGCCTGCTTATCGCTTGGCTGCCACTGCGACGCAAGTAGAAAGCGCTGCCGCGGAGATCGGGCTGCCGGTGATTGTTAAGCCAGCCATCGGCAGCGGCAGCATGGGGGTCCGATTATGCCGCAATACCGATGAGTTAGCCGAACATACGACTTATCTGCTGGGCGGAAAGGATAATTGGCCGTCTGCGCCGCGAATACTCGTCGAAGAATTCGCACGAGGTCCTTTTTATAGCGTCGAGATAATGGGAAATGAGGTTATTGGGATTGTCGGCGTTGACTTTGGCCCGCCACCGCATTTCGTTTTCCGGAAGACGATCTTTCCGGCCCCGCTGACCTTCGATGAGCATGAGCGTATCGTTGAGGTTTCGCTGAGCTGCTTGGAAGCTCTCGGCCTTGGCTGGGGGCCAACGAACATCGAACTCCGGTGGACGAAGCGTGGCCCGGTAGTCATCGAAGTCAATCCGCGTCTCGCTGGCGCACTCGAGCCTCAACTCGTCCAACTGGCTTGCGGTATCGATCTCATCACCGAGCACATTAAGCTCGTCATCGGTCAGGAATGGGTTTTGCGAAGAAGGCATTCGCGGACAGCGGCCGCGCGATTCCTGCTTCCTGATCGTGATGGCACTCTGGATTGGATCAATGGCGACAGTAGGGCGGCTGCTGTGCCAGGTGCCGCCGAAATTAAACTGTATGTTGAGCCCAACACGCCAATCGTCAGAAAAGGCGATTACCGAGACTGGCTTGGACATGTCATCGCCGTTTCTCCTACTGCCGCTCAGACCGAGGCGATACTTCAGAGGGCCGCGGAATTAATCGAATGGTCCATTACATAATCTTCAACCTCGGCTGGCAAGAAAAGTCAGCGGATTCTCACCTCTAGCCCAACAGAGTTGACCGTCGTCGGCATAACTATTCCTGAGGCAATACATCACTTTCGCGGTCGAGCTTCGCGACACGCGTAGTGCAAGTGAACGGGATAGCGTTCGACTTCTGACATGTTTTCGTTTGGGGATTTCGTTAAGGATGTTAGCGATAGCGTCCGTGGAAGGTCTCCACGGTTCGTTTGGAGGCCCGTCGCAATCAGCGCCTAAGCTGGCGAGCAGTTTCTCGATGCGGTTGAGATCTGGGCTATAGGGCGCAGAAAAAAGGGCCTTGGGCCGGCGGCTCTGGTTAAAGCCGATAACGCGTGAGGCTCGCCGGAGACCGGAATCGCGGCAAGCTCCTCATTGAGTGGCCGCGCTTGGTCGGCGGGTGAGATTCCTCCGTCCTACTGACTCTTGGACCAAGATACAGGTGGCGTCGCCGCTGCTGCGATAGGGATGCTCGTGGCCTGGTACCGCTGCTCTTGCACGACCATTGGATGGCCAATCGCCTGGCGGCCGAAATCGGCCAGGTCAACATCCTGCCCCGACTCAATGACCGAGCGGCGGACGGCGCGGGTGCGGGTGAACAGGTCGAACAGCTTTTCGCCGTCGCCCCAGCGGATCGCTCGTTGCAGCGAGGCGAGATCCTCGGAAAATCGCGCCAGCATTTCCAAGATGGCGCCCTTGTTGTGCAGGCAGACGTCCCGCCACATGGTCGGGTCGGAGGCCGCCAGACGCGTGAAGTCGCGAAAGCCGGAGGCCGAGTATTTGATGACCTCGGACTTGGTCACCGACTCCAGATCGTCGGCGGTACCGACGATGTTATAAGCGATGATGTGCGGCAGGTGCGAAACGATGGCCAGCGTCATGTCGTGGTGCTGGGGGTCCATCGTGTCGATTTTGGAGCCACAGCGCCGCCAGAATTCCGAGAGCCTTTCCAGTGCCGCCGGATCGGTGCCGGGCAGCGGCGTGAAAATGCACCAGCGGTTCTGGAACAGTTCGGCAAAACCGGCATCCGGTCCCGATTTTTCAGTGCCGGCCAAAGGATGGCCGGGGATGAAATGCACGCCCGCCGGCACATGCGGCTGCATCTGCGCGATCACCGATGCCTTGGCGGAGCCGACATCGGTGAGGATAGCGCCGTTCTTAAGCGCGGGTTGGATTTCCTCAGCCACGGCCCCGCAGGCACCGACGGGCACTGAGACGATGATAAGGTCGGCCCCGCGGGCCGCTTTCCTCGCGTCGGTCGTGTAGTCGTCGCCGAGCTTCAGCTCCTCCGCGCGCTTTAGAGTCTCGGCGCTACGACTTGCAACGGCGATATGGCCGGTCAGCACCTCGCGGCAGATGACGCGCGCCAGCGAAGAGCCGATCAGGCCGATGCCGACCAAGGCGATCTTTTCAAATATGGGTTTCGACATGACTAGTTTTTCCAGTGAGCGCGGCAACTACGCCGTCTTCGGTTCCGGCCATCCGCAGCGCGTTGGGATGACAGTAGCTCCGCAAAGCGCCGCTGAGTATAGCCGCGCGACGTGAGATGAGCGCCGACGCTTTATCTTGTCCAGGTGATAAACCCGCTAAAAACTGCCCCTCTCCTCCTCTCGATTGCACCAATGTTCTGCGCGATCGTCTCTGGCTGGGCATCTTCGCAAATGCGGAGGTGAGGGGCTGCTGACTGTCATTGTTCGCCAAGAGTCGTAAATGGTGAAATCGACCAACTAATTAAGTCGACAGCAGACTGAAGTATCGCGGCAGTCCGAGCTTGGCATGGTGAAGCGGCGATGACATGTCCCATTCGGTCTCGGTAATCGCCTTTCCTCACAATCGGCGTCTTGGGTTCAACATACAAGTCGACCTCGACGACACCTGGTACAGCAGCTGCATGAAGATCACCACCAATCCGATCCAGAGTGCCATTGCGATCAGCGATCAGGAACCGCACGCCCGCCGCTTGTGAATACGTTCTCCGCAAATCCCATTCCTGACCGATGACAAGCTTGACGTGTTCGGTGACGAGATCGATACCGTAACTGCGCTGAACCAGTCGAGGGTTGGCCCCACCCGCAAGACGCGGATTGACTTCAATCACGACTGGCCCACGCTCCGTCCACCTTGACTCAACGAACGAGGGCCCCCAGCCAAGGTTGAGAGCTTGCATACAGCTGAGCGAAACATGGGCGATGCGTTTATACTCGTCATCAGTCAGCAGGGCCGGATGAGTGTACCCACGACAGACGAAATGCGGTGGGGGGCCGCCTTCAACGGCACAAATCCCAACGACTTGAGTTCCCATTATGTCGGCGCTAAAGTGTGGTCCTTGTGCGAATTCTTCGACCAGTATCCGCGGCGAGGAGGGCCATATGTGGTTCTCGCCCAACAAATAGGTTGTATGTTCGGCCAGCTCATTGGCGTTGCGGCACAAGCGAACGCCGATGCTGCCGTGGCCTACGGTTGGCTTGAGAACTACGGGAAGGCCGATCTCCGCGGCAGCGCTTTCTACCTCCGTCGCATTCGTTGCCAAGCGATAAGTAGGTATTGGAACGCCGGCCTGCTCAAGGAGCTGACGTTGCACAAATTTGTCGCAACATCGCTCAATCGATGTGGGGTTCGGTCCCGGTAGATCGAAATATCGGCAAAGCTTGCCAACGGTTGCATAAACCAACTCGTCAGCGCTCGTTATACCAGCAATGGTATAGGTCGCATTTAGCCGGGAACATTCGCGGATCAGCGCGTCGAAATTGTTTGTATCGACACGGATTTCCTCACACCCTCCCGCCGCAAGATAGTCGTGCCGAGCGGGCTCGGCCGCCAGAGTAATTGGGTATAGATCAAGACACTGGGCTGCTTTCACGTAGAGAAGCCCGTTGCTCCTTGTGCCTTCAACCAGGATGAGCGCTCTTTTTGACATTGTCTTTGACCCTCCTTTGCGTGCTGCGCGCCGGTCGAAGTCCGGTCAGTCGCCACGACATCCGACATCAGGTCCACCACAGAACAAGATCCGGACGCGCAAACCCGAAAAAGCTGTTCAGCACCAGGCGCTTTCCGCTTCCTGATTGACCGGTAACCCCGTGAACGAAGCCGCCGTCAATTATTACGATATCCCCGGCCTTGAGTTGGAGCTCGCGACTAGGGACGGCCTCGAGATACGTTGCCGAATAGGGATAGCCAGTGGTCTCCACACCCTGCGACTTTCGGTCCGAGACAGTCGGCTTATGGCTCCAGAGCCTCAGATTGCCACCTTTCTCGGCCATGCTGGGATAGAAGTTGAGCGCTGCGACAGTATTGTGCGCCACCGCAGAAAGCTCGTAATCAATGCCAGCACGTAAGACTTGAGCGACATCGTCGTGGGGATCCAAGGAAAACGTGCCACTGCCTGACCAACTGAGAGCGCGACAAACATTGGCCTGACCGCGTTCCGAACGGGCCAGCCGCAATTCGATGCCCTGATTGTGAAGCTCGCGCTTCAACGCGCCGAATATTGCTCGGACCGGGTCGACCAAATTCTCAAAAATGGCCTCGACGCACGGTCGCGCAGCTTCCGCATCTGCGAAATAGGTGCCTGCATCCTTCCTGTAGTGAGATGCGCCGACGTATTGTCCGGGCACCCCATCTGTACGTTCCTTGAGACCGGGACTGTGACTGAAGTTTGCGGTGATCTCCTCGGCTACTTCAGTGGTGAAAGCTTGCTTGATGTGCAGAGCGGTAATGTCACCTTTGAGGACTGAGATTATGTCCGCAGTGCTGATCGAGCCGGTCCGTTCTCTGACTGAAACCGGGGAGATGGCGGGCGCTTGAGCTCTCTGATTAGGCATTGTCTTGCTCCTTCAGTGCGCGATCAAGGATGGCGATGCCATGATCGAGTTCGGCATCGGTTATGGTTAGCGGAGGGAGGACTTTGATTACGTCGCGATTTGGCCCTGAGGATTCGATAAGCAGACCATTTTCGAACGCGACATCGTGCACGCGGCCAACAACGGCCGGTGAACGGCACTTGAGGCCAGCCATCAGACCGCGGCCGCGCTTTTGTTCGATGTGTCTGGGAAATTTCGCAACGAGGCGGTCAAGGTGCCCCTGCAGTTTGGCGGCTGTCTGCTCCAGGCCTGCAGTAAACTGCCTGTCGGACCACATTTTGCACATCGCCCCTGCCGTGACGAAGGCGAAATTGTTGCCTCTGAAGGTCCCGCTATGTTCTCCGGGCATCCATATGTCCAAGTCGGGTCGAATCAGAACGATGGACAACGGACTGCCTGAACCGCTTAGGGACTTGGAAAGGCACACGATATCCGGTTCGATTTTCGCGGACTCAAACGAGAAGAAATCGCCAGTTCGACCCGCACCCGCCTGAATATCGTCGACGATAAAAACAAGGCCGTGCTTACGGCAAATGCGCTGAATTTCGTTGAGCCAAGCCGCGGATGCGGCGTTCATGCCGCCTTCTGCCTGGATCGTCTCCAGAATGATTGCGGCTGGCTTTTCTATGCCGCTCCCCGGGTCGCCCAAAACGCGGTCGATGTAGTTCGCGGAATCGAAGGCTTGGCTCGGATAGCCGTCATAAGGGACACGAATCACATCGTGGCGCGCAACGCCTCCCAGCTCTCTGGTAGACGCCGACCCCGACAGCGCCAGGGAGCCGAGCGACATGCCGTGGAACGCATTCGTGAATGCCATGATGCTCGAGCGGCCGGTATACTTTCGCGCCAGCGCCAGCGCCGCTTCGTTGGCGTTTGTGCCGGTCGGCCCAGGAAACTGAATCTTGTACGAAAGACCTCTGGGTTTTAGGATCCAATCGACAAACGCTTCAATGAAGTCACGCTTTGCCACCGTATGGATATCAAGCGATAGAAGAATGTTCTGACCCATGAGACATTCGATTGCTGGGGCCATTATATTCGGGTTGTTGTGTCCGTAATTCAGTGATCCGGACCCCACAAGGAAATCGATATGAGGCTTGCCGGTCTCGTCCCAGATCGTCGCCCCAACGGCCTTCGTAAAGACTGTGGGAAACGTGCGGCAATAGCGGCGAACATTGGATTCATGAGCCGTGAAAGCGGCGGTGTTCATTTTTAGTCCTCTGCCCGTAGATTATTTAACAAGGATAGCGATAAAGCGCTTGTGGTTCGTGGTAGATGTTCTTCCTGTCACATCGACATCAGAATCGCCGGACGAAACTTCTTTGGTCGGCACTTTCGCGGGAGTCGATTGGTGGTGCGAACATCCTCTTCGAAATGTCGCCAATTGTTGCGTTGCTCTCCAAAGCTGATACATCGGGAGAATGCGATAGAACGAAATCGTTTCTAGAATTTTCGGGCAAGCACCGATACTACGGCATCGGGTAGTTGACGGATCAGGCCCATCGCCCATTCGAGCAATTCCGGCCGACCAATCATAGGCGTGGTGCGATCCGCTGGAGCGCGTCACCACAGGTTGTTAGCGCGGCGTCGCGAAGCCGCTCGCGAGCCCTCAACAGCGCCGTAGCAAGCGAGCGGCTTTGCGGCGGTCATCGATCTTCCCCGGCAAAGCTCGGGTTGCGCACACCAACGTGATTTAACGGAACCATTGATGACCGATGACATGATGGCTGCGCGCGCTCTCTTGGAGGAAACTGTGGATTCCCGATCTCTTGCGCGACATTATTGGTTTTCCCGCCGAGCGGATGGACTTGGAGGTTGGGGCCGCCAACGCGCGCCGCCTATGGCGAGAAAAGCCCGTTGTGTATGGCCCGGCGCTACGCGACGGGGAGACGCGCCGGCACCGTCGAGCTGCGCATACCAAGCTCAGGAATAGCTCCAATTTCCCATTCCCTAACCGCGTCGCACGGCCGACAGGCGCTGGTGCGCTCGTAGAGGGTGCTATCCAGTTCTAGATCACAGCTTCACGGCTCGAGAGGCGCGGAAGCGATCTGTTCCGACAAATGGGTAGAGAGCTTCGTAGAAACACTGAAAGCCGAGGCGTCTGTCCCATGGGCAAGTTGGCGCGTTCCGCAAAAGGCACCTGGGGCAAATTCAGAAAAGTGTGTTTGCTCAGATACGTCAACAAATGACGGTGCAACCAGCCCGGGCGATCGCGAAGTCAGAGGCGACTTTCCGGTTTCCGGCTCCGCCGATGATCGCTGGGCACGCTTCGCGTCCTCCGCAGGGCGATCCAGTCTGCAATTTCAGGGAACCGCCCGGTGGCAGACAGCAAATGTTGAGTTTGTCGAGTCCGCGACATTGTGGTGTCCGGCCTCATCTTCTGCTGCATTCTCGTTAAGCGACTGAAATAAAAGTGGCAAAAATCTTCTCGGCGGCTCTCTTCGGGTTGGCACGAATTTTGATGTTCTGGTCTTGAGACAAGGAACTGCCGGGAGGCATTGATGACGCGGAGTGACATTGCGCTCCGGGGAACGGAGGTGGCAAGAAACCTTGTCAGGTCAGCATCAGATAGCGCGTATAAAGGAGGCACCGAGTTTAGCGGCGGGAAGCCGCGCCGAGGTGATAGCTGCGATTGACTTCGACTCCATGTCGGACCAGCTCGGGTCGTACCGGACGGGTCTGCTTGGCAGACCTGATCGAACAGCTGATCCGCGGCCTCCATCGCTGGCCGCTGAGCAAGACCTCATGTGGGGTGTTTGGGTGTTCGTTTCCACGCTAACACCAAATTGCCAATCGGCAGCAGGCCATGAGGAGAGTGTCGGTGGCACCGGCAGAAGCACGAGCAGGCGCAGCGAAGCGGCGCTTGAGAGAAGCTGCCTCGCGACCCGCGCCGAAATCATTGATTGGTGAAAGGCCCCCAAATGAAGCCACTAATCCTGATGTGTTCGCAGGATGCCGAGTTCTACCTGGTCTTCAGTCACGTCCTGGAGGTGGACGGCTTCGCAACCGAGCTGGCCGGCGGCGTCGAGGACGCGATCCGCCAAGCGACTGAGCGCGAGACGGCGGCTGTCGTCCTGGACTGCCAACCGGCTAGCGCTATCGGCCCGGGGATCTGCACTCGGCTGAAAGGCGAGCTGCAAACCGACGCCCTGCCCGTCATCGCCCTGATCGCGTCCGGCGCCGAGCACCAACAGCTCGATCTGCTCAAGGCCGGCATTGACGAAAGTTTCCTGCGGCCCTTCGCGCCGGCCAAGTTGCTTGCTTACCTAGGAGCGAAGCTGCGGACGAAGCCGTTGAATTCCCACAGCGGGGGGGACGGAGGGTCGTTGACCTGCGGCCAGCTTAATATGCAGCTCGGCAGCCACCGGGTACATTGCAATGGCCAGCAACTCCATCTTGGCCCACTCGAGTTCAACCTCCTACGTTACCTGATTGAAAACCCCGGCAAGGTTTGCAGCCGCGACGAACTTGTTGGCGCCGCCTGGCCCGCGAATATCCATGTCGGCGCGCGCACCGTTGACGTCCATATCAGCCGACTGAGAAAGGCACTCTCGCCCCACAACGTCATCCGAACCATACGCTCGGCCGGCTATGCGCTCGAAGAGCAGGAAATCTGATTCGACGATCGTGTCGCCGTGTGTGATGCAGCTCGGCGGAGCAAAAGCTGCTCGCGAGCGCGCCCTCAACAGCGCTGTAGCGAGCGAGCGGCTTTGCGGTGGTCATCGGCGCTTCCGTAAGTCTGGTTGCGACAACCCCCTTTGACCGGACTTGACTACTGGTGCGACGACATGATGAACCTGCGCGCTCGGGCAGAATAACCTGACGCCGAACTCTTGCGCGAGATGATCTAGCTGAAGCGCAGCAGTAGGGGCAGCCAGGCGAATGAGGTGATCACCACTTCCGAGCACAGGGTTTAAAGCGGCATCATGTGACGAGCTTCCTGTGTTCAGATCAGCGGACGCGACGCCCGGCTTGCTAGAGATGCGCTCTGAATCAACGGCACCATCATTGGCAAGCACGTGTACAGATCGTCGCGGCGGAAAAAGAACCAGAGCAGTGAAATCGGCGCCCGTCAGCGCGCGCCGCGACCCCTGACTTCCTGACGAAACGGCACATGCCCCACTCCTATGCCGGCATCGAGTTCGAACAACTTCAGTCCAGTGTATGCCGTCCATCCGCCGGGCGACGGCATACACTTTTGCTAGGCTGCCTTTGGTGCGTCTCTCAGAGAACGCGCGGCTTTGACCATGTTGACAAGTGCCGGGCGGACTTCCTCCCATCGACGTGTCTTCAAACCGCAATCCGGGTTGACCCAAATCTGACTGTCGCAAAGATGCTGGCGCGCTTGAGAGAGCAGGCTCGTCATCTCATCGACTCCCGGCACCCGCGGTGAGTGGATATCATAGATGCCCGGTCCAATCTCGTTCGGATATTTAAAGCGTCGGAAGGCGTCGAGCAATTCCATCTGCGAGCGCGAGGTTTCGATGGAGATCACATCGGCATCCATGGCCGCGATCGCGTCTATGATGTCGTTGAATTCGGAGTAGCACATGTGCGTGTGGATTTGGGTCACATCATACACGCCCGTCGAAGCGAGCCGAAAGCACTCGATGGCCCATTCGAGATAATGCTTCCACTCTGATTTGCGCAGCGGCAAGCCCTCGCGCAGGGCAGCTTCGTCGATCTGAATCACCTTGGCGCCGGCGCTTTCGAGATCACCCACCTCGCCACGGAGGGCGAGCGCGGTCTGACGGCAGACCACCGAGCGCGCAAGATCGTCGCGCACAAAGGACCAATTGAGAATCGTCACGGGGCCGGTGAGCATGCCTTTAACGGGTTTGTCAGTTAGCGATTGGGCGTATTGCCACCAGCGCACCGTCATCGGATTGGGCCGCGATACGTCGCCAAAAATGATCGGGGGGCGCACACAACGCGACCCGTAGCTCTGCACCCAGGCGTGCTGCGTGGAAACGAAGCCGGAAAGCTGCTCCCCGAAATATTGCACCATGTCGTTTCGCTCAAACTCGCCGTGCACCAGCACGTCCAGTCCGATCTCCTCCTGCCAACGGATGGCTGCTTCGATCTCCTTCCTCAGGAACGCCTCATAGTCGACATAGCTCAGTTCTCCCTTCGCGTGGGCTGCGCGCGCATTGCGAACCTCAGGCGTTTGCGGGAAAGAACCGATCGTCGTGGTCGGGAAAGCCGGCAAGCAGAGCCTTTCGTTCTGAAGCCTGCAGCGTTCCGAAAAACCGCTGTTCCTGCGCGTCATGCCGTCGTCGACAAAGGCGAGGCGTCCTTCGACCAGCGGATCATGGACCTTCGGGGACGTCAAACGCGCGGCGGCTGCTTGGGTCGAAGACTCCAGTTCTGCCGCAACCGCCTCCCGGCCTTCGGACAAGGCCCGGGCGATCGTGGTCAGTTCGTCTATCTTCTGCGCTGCGAATGCGAGCCATGACTTTAAGTCCCTGTCGAGCGTGGTTTCCAGTTCAAGGTCCATCGGCACATGCAGAAGCGAGCACGAGGGCGCGATCTCCACTCGCTCCAGCGGCCAGCCGGCGACGACCGGCTTGATCCGGTCAAGCATGGGGCGCAGGTTCGCGCGCCAGACGTTGCGGCCGTCGATCAGGCCAAGCGAAAGCACCAGGTCTTTTGGCGCAAGCCGGCCCACCGCCTCCAATTGTTCGGGCGCGCGTGCAAGGTCAAGATGCAGGCCCGCCACAGGAAGCGAAAGAGCGGTCTCGAGATTGCCGTCCAATCCGCCGAAATAGGTGGCGAGCATGATCTTCAGCTCCGGTGCCGCTTGCGACAGTCGGTCGTAGGCAAAATTGAACGCGCCTTGCTCGTTTGGCATGAGATCGAGCACGAGCGCCGGCTCATCGATCTGCACCCAGTCGGCGCCCGCGAGTTTCAGTCGGCGCAGCAGCAGCTCGTAAACCGGCAGCAGCCGCGGCAGCAGCGCAATAGGGTTGAAATCCCGGGTGGGCGATTTGGCCAGCTTGAGGAAGGTGACGGGCCCAAGGATGACCGGGCGGGTGTGAATGCCCAACGCCCTGGCATCAAGGAAGTGATCCAACGGCTTTGACGACGATAGGGCAAAGGCTTGATCATCGGCGAGCTCCGGGACCATGTAGTGGTAGTTGGTGTCGAACCACTTGGTCATTTCCAGCGCTGTCACGGCCTGACCGTGATCGGTGTGCTCGCGACCAGCAGCATCTCCCTGGCTGCCACGCGCCATCGCAAAATACGTGTCGAGCGAGATTTCCCCCTCGCTCCAGCCATAGCGTGGCGGGACAGCACCGACCATTGTTGCTGTATCGAGCACATGATCGTAGAGCGAGAAGTCGTTGGACGGAATCTTTGTCACGCCACGGTCGCGTTGTTCAATCCAGCTCGCGACACGTAGTGCCCGCGCCGTTTCGAGAAGATCGGTAGCGGACGATTTTCGCGACCAATAGGCCTCAAGCGCGTGCTTTAATTCGCGACGGCGCCCAATACGCGGCACGCCAAGCGTGGCTACAGGAACTTTCTGGGAGAGAGACATACCATACCCCGATGGTTGGGGCGTGGAGGCAAGGCAGACGTCGGCAACCAGACAAGCCAGTCACCACGCCCACCGAGACACCCCGCCTGTGGACCTTGTTCGCCGTGGCAGGTCTCCTGGCTCGCGGGTCAACACCTCAGCCCGTCTTCCCGAGGCTATTCACCTCAGTGACATGAATGGGCCTGGCTCGTCGCTTACAGTTGCGGGGGCAGCGCCGGCATCTTCACCGGCTTCCCTCTTAGCTCTGTTGGGCCGAACCGCATCAGAGAACCATCGACTACTTACATTTCGGCGAAGAGGACATTGCTGTCAATCACATAAACAAATCTTTATATTGTGACCCAACTTGGTACGATAGTTGCCAGGCGTCGGGTGATAGCGACCGTCCTTTCGGCCGGCGGCCTGCTCAATTTCTTCCGCTTTGGCCAGCCGTATGGACTGTCGCAGGTACAGACTACCCGTTGTGCCAGGGGTTGACTCCGATCACGCTGGAAGCAACATCTCGGATATACTCGAAGTGAGCTTAGGCGAAGGCAATTCGCTCTCTTTCCCGGGCACTGCGTGACGCCCTGGGGGAACTGATCAGTCCCCCAGTCGGCCCACTTCGCGGGGTATCTAGACGATTGCCGAGCTCAACTGCAGCAACATCGCTCATTGATGGAACGAGAATCGAGGACAATTTTTGG
>NZ_JBSPTO010000004.1:0-309882 GCF_053850215.1 Mesorhizobium sp. f-mel | reverse complement strand
GGATCGGCGGCGCAGCTCAAACACAATTCGCCACGCTTTCCCCACATCTCTCGCTCACCGCAGCCTCATTCTATGTGACCTGAAGGACCTACGCGGGGAAATAACATCCCGCGAGGGGCTCGCCGTGGCCAAACAAGGACTGGATAAACAGCACCTCAAAGCCATGATCCCGAACCAAAGGTCAGCGTAGCAAAAGGCGGGTGCCCGGTTTTCGGACGTGCTCAAACAAAGCGATGGAGTTCCATCCCGATGCCATCGGGATGGAACAGGCTCTAGTTGTGAGCTTTCTGTAAGGTTGTCCAATGCGGTGGCCAAGCGCCACCAGAGTAAGCCGGCTCTCATGATGCCAACCTGTTGTCACGCAAAGAATGGTCGCCTGATGACCCATGGCCAGCATCTTGCCGATCGTTAGCGCTGACTTGCGGAACCGCTCCTGTGGTCGGGCAGCGGCAAGGATATGGATAGCCCCTACCTGAAGAACGCCGTCGCCTCGTCATCATCATCGTCCTCGAGCGGCGGTGACCACTCCACTTTGCAAAAATCGGCGGGCATGGCACCCACTGAGCCGAGGCAAAGCCGTAACAATTTCTTGCGACTGGTCCCGAGATCGCCGCGTGTCAAATCGCCCGGCCAGAAGGGAGGCAATCGAGAGAATGCCCCTGTGCGATCGGTTGAACCATGGCAAGGACCGCAAACTCCCACCAGGCCTCTTGCTCTGGATCTAACCAAATAGAGCGGATCCCCAATTGGTCGGCATATTCTGGTGGTTGATTGCTGCCCGTCCGGGAACGCTCAGGATGCTTAAGCGAATAGCCCGTCATGTTGGCTTTTTCTAAAGGTACGCGCGGTCTGGCCGTTGTGTGACCCCCATATTTTCAATTGGAAAAATGTGCACGATGGGCTCGGAGCGGTCTTTAAAAAGGCGTTGCGCTAGAGATGTGACCCGGCCCCCCGCGTCATGGCGGAACCGTCATTGACTGACCGCGTTGATTGTCTCCAGAGAAGGAGACCGATCGATGTTCAGGTTGCTGCTGTTAGGGCTAATCGGCTATCTCGTTTACCGCTACGGGCGCGAGATACTCGAGGAGACATCAGACGACGTGCCCGGCGCACCGAGGCGGCGCAGAGAGTCTTGATCGGCATTGTCATTCACCGGCTCGAGGTCTGGCCGCAGGGTGTAGAACTCGCGCCACAATAGGCGCTTACCGCGGAATGGTCGGTCGCTGTCGCTGGGTACGCTTCCTTCCAATGCAGAGAGCGAATGGCGTCTTTGTCATCATTTTCGCGAGGGAGATTGTCGTTCAACTCGTCGGGATATGGGCACCACCTCTCGATCCCTCCTCATCTTTGCCAGTCCAGAAATCGACTAAAACACGGCGAAATTCGATTTCACCCTCATCGTTCACGCCGAGTTGGCGAAGCATCTCGGCAAACTTGTCCCTCGCCATCCTGTGCCCGTATGTCTCTTTCTCGCCCTCACTGGCGTCATTCCATTTCAGCGTGACACATACGAGCCGCCCCTCGAAATTGATCTCTTCAATGTTAGCGTCGCGTCGCGCCTTTTCGGACTTTCAGTAGAGATGGCAGCGGACGCCGGTTGGCCTCATCGAACTTTTCGGCAGAAAGCCACATCTCGAGCGGCATGCGCTTCTGCCTGGCTTGGCGCTTGCTGCCCATGATGCTGCGCGGTGTGGTCGACGTCCGGATCGATGATGGCGGCAAAGGAAGTCTCGGCAGCCTTCTTGCTCCCAAGTTTTACGTATGCAGCCCAAACTTTTTGAACCCGCCGCAGCGGCGGCCGCAAGGCCAGCCCCAGGCGTGGCGGATACTTCGATAGTACCCTTACTTGTCCCCGCGTCTGTCCGCGGGTCAAGTAAGAGAGTCTTTGGCCCGGTATCGTGGGCCGGTTCGGCATCAACTGGCCCATTGGCGTGGGCCGCTGATGGCCCATTGGCGTGGGCCGGTGGCCCGGTATCGTGGGCCGGTGCGGAAAAGTCTTGGGTTGCCAATTCCAGAACGTTGATGACGGGAACATAGCGGCTGACGCCTTTGCCCTTCCCCGCCCTTGGAAGGTGCGTACAACCCAACCCGTGTCCATAAGGGCATGATCGCGCGCTGCACGGCATTGCGCGACGGCACAACGGCACCGGTGGGCGCGCGTTGCTTCAGGCGGTCGATATCTGCTCATCCCCGATTTCCACAGGTTGGGACCGTAGCATATCAGTTCCAACGCTTATATTCCCTAGTGGGAACCATAGGAGTCTCTGTTGGAGCAGAAACGCACGATCGCCCCCTTTATTGGTGGCATGTATGGCAGCCTTGTTGCCCTCGCGTTGGCGTTCGGTTTCCGCTTCCTGATGATTCCCGATCCCGATCCGACCTCGCAAGCAACTATAGTCCTTTCAGGACTGGCCTTTTCGATCTGTTTCAGCCTGACCTTCCTGCGCGAGCATCGACGCCAAATCGCCGCCGCGAGAGAATTTCTAAGCCGGCCAAGATCGTATCAGGACTAATCTTTGCGTTCTGCAACGCAAAACCCCGAACCTCTCCAGATAGCGTCCGGGGCACAGGGCGATGCTGGCCGGCCGGCATCTCCTGCTCGCCGGCCATTCTAATGCCATTCGATTAAAATGCCCCTGTGTATATTAGCAATCGCTCAATTTGGCGCGTCAACAATGTCAGGGCGGCGGGTTAAAACCAAATGGGTGATGTCATGCGAAGCGACTTCGCCGCTGCGCGCGAGCTCTTGGAGTGTGCCCAAAACCGGCTCTGCGGCATGGACGAAACGAGCCAGCGCGTCAGCGAGGCGCTGGATTCCCTGATCGAGGAAATAGCCATCGCGGAATTCCGCAAGGCGCCATTGACCGTCGTGCCGTTTCCCCGTGCGCGGCCACCCAAGCATGCCCGGTAGAATTGCCGATCGTGCTAAATGTTGATGGGAAGTCAGCGCCTGAGTGGCAGGCGCCTTATCGCCTCTATGACACACTCGCGACTTGACCAGATGCGACCGTCTTGGTGAACGTGTTCCTCACCCAGACTGACTTGTAGACGCGACCCAAATCCCGGTCAGTACAAAAGAGACTATGGGCGCTGCTAGTGCACCGCCCGCGAGCATTTGGCTCATCGGGACGCCAAGAACCGCCGAAGTCCACACCGTATCCAGAATAAACACGATTGGTATTGCAAACCACTGGTGTAGGAATAGCTGCTTGAAGCGGTATCTGCGCCGCAGCATTGCAACGAACACAACCACCTGGAGCACTAGAAAGGCCAGCAAGAGGGCAACTTCGCCGTAGACCGCCAGGCTGCCATTTGGCAGCGCCATGAGTTGTTGGTAGCCGTCACTCGACGAACCCAATGCGACGAGTGCGCCCAGCGTGGATAAAGCCTGAAGGATCGCAAGCAGCATTAGCCAGCCTCCAAACCCCACAAGGCCCGCTGGATTCTGTGAGGGTTTGGCCGCAGACAGAACAGCGACAAAGACAGGCACGCCAATCAGCAGAAACAGTATTGCCCAGTGCCAGATCGAAACACCCATTTACCCCTCCCCCTTTTCACAATCTTAGGGTGTATCGTCTTTTTTGAACAGCTCAAGAGGGCGACTCTATGAACCGGTGCCTTTGGCCAGAAATCCGTTCTTCCTGACCGGTCCTGAGACGGTTACCCGCCTCAAACCGCAATCGCCGCCACCAATATCCGGTTCTGCCTTCGTATTGCCGCGCGCAATTCGGCGATCCTCGCCTCATCACGCTTCACGAACTCGATGAACATCATGTTCATGTTGTTAAACACCAGCTCGCCCAAGGCCTGCCCGTCGATATCGCGGCGCACCAGGCCGAGCGCCTGTAGCCTCGCGATCAGCGCGCGGATCTGCTCGGTCAGTGCCCGGTCAAGCGCAGTATAAGCCTGGCCGAACGGGCTGTCGGGCAGTTGCGTCGAGATCGCCATCGCCTGCCGCCACATCTCCTTGCTGAGATAATGCAGCGAATGCTCGATATAGATGCCGAGCAGCGTGTCGAGCGCATCGCCGACATTGGCCGGTGGGTTGGCGACGACGCCTTGCCCGGCATTGAGCACCTCGTTGACCTCCATCGAAACGATGGCGCCGAGGATGTCGCCCTTGTTCTGGTAATAGTTGTAGATCGTGCCGACCGAGACCTCGGCCTGCGCGGCGATGGTCTCGATCTTGGCGCCTTCGTAGCCGGCATCGCGGAAAAGCTCCGCGGCCGCCTCGATGATGCGGCGGTGCCGATCCGCCTTTTGCCTTGCCCGCAATCCGCTCATATCGGCTATTTGCCATAAAAACAGAATTGACTCAATTTTAGAATTGGTTCAATTTTTTGCCAGAAGCCAAAAAGGCAAGGGAGAACACTCGATGTCCATCAATCTGAAGCCTACGAATCCAACTACCAAGAGCCCGCTTTCCGTCCTAAAGAGCCGTTTTCACGCCGCGTGTGCTGCGACAGCACTGCTGCTGGCGACGGGCAGCCTCGCCCAGGCAGCCGATCTCAATGCCCTGATCTGGTGCGATCACGCCGATCCGGCACTGCTGCAGCCCTTCGAGGAGGCCAACGGTGTCAAGGTCAATGTCAAGGAGTTCGAAGGCACCGGCGCCGGCTTGGCGATCGTCGAACAGTCGCAGCCCGGCGACTGGGATGTGATGGTGATCGACAGCATCGACGTACCGCGCGGCGTCGAAAAAAGCCTGTTCGAGCCGTTGCCGGAAGACAAACTGCCGCTGGCCGACCTCTTTCCCCAGGTGAAGATGGACAGCTCCACCGTGGTCGACGGCAAGCGCTACGCCATCACCGAAAAATTCGGCTACAACACGATCGGCTACAACAAGACCAAGGTCGATCCGGCCGACATGCAGTCGATGGCCGCGCTGACCAGCGATAAGTACAAGGGCAAGATCGCCATCTACGACTACTATCTGCCGGTCATTGGCATGGCCGCACTGGCAATCGGCAAGAAGACCGCCGAGCTGACCGAAGCCGACCTTCCCGCCATCAAGGAAGAGCTGCTGAAGATGAAGGCCAACGCCAAGCTGGTCGGCGAGGTGACTGCCAGCCAGACCGCGCTGGCAACCGGCGAGGTCGACATTCTGGTCGGCGGCGGCGAATGGGTGACGGCCGGGCTGGCCAAGGAGAACCCTGCCCTCGATTTCTCAATCCCGAAAGAAGGTGCTGTGCTGTGGTCGCAGTCGCTGGCGATGTTCAAGGATTCCAAAAACAAGGATATGGCGCTGAAATTCATCCAGTACATCATGAGCCCTGAAGGCCAGGCGCGGCTCTCCACCTCGGCCTGCTATTGGGGCATGCCGGCGAATACCAAGGCGGCTCTGACCGATGAGCAGAAGAAGATCCTGCGCTTCGACGAGCAGCCGGATTTCCTGGCCCGGGCCCAGCCCTATCCGGCGCCGAATGCCGATCTCGACAAGAAGATGCAGGACGTCTGGACCGAAATGCTGCAGGCGCAATGACCGGTCGCCGGTCATGAACTCTGCCACGAACAGTGGACGTGCCCTGCCCTGGGCGCTGGTCACGCCGGCGCTCGGCTGGACGCTGCTGTTCTTCGTGCTGCCTTTCCTGGCCATGGCGCTTTCCAGCCTGACGGCGCATGATGGCGGCGGCTTCACCCTGTCAAACTACAGCCAGTTCTTCAACAATCCGGCCTATTGGCAGGCGATGGTGAACTCGCTGCAGGTCACCGCCATCGTCACCCTGATCTCGGTGCTGCTCGCCTACCCCTTCGCCTGGATCCTGGCCGAACAGGTGCCGGCGCGCTGGCAGCGGCTGGCGCTGATGCTGGCGGTGCTGCCGTTCTGGACTTCCTATGTCGTGCGCTCCTACTCCTGGCTGCTGGTGCTGGCGCAGAACGGCGTGATCAACCGCGCGCTGACCGGCTCAGGCCTGTTTGCGGAACCGGTGCAACTGGCCAACACACGGCTGGCCACGATCATCGGCTTCGTCCATTTCTTCGTCATGCTTTTGACGCTGACGATCTTCGCCAATCTGAAGCAGCTCAGTCCCAGCTACCGCAAAGCTGCCGCCGATCTCGGCGCCGGGCCGGTGCGAGCGTTCCTGCATGTCATCCTGCCGCTGACGTTGCCCGGCATCATGGTCGGCGCTTTTCTCACCTTCGTGCTGTGCATCGGCGACTACATCACACCGCAGATCCTCGGCGGCAACAACGAGCTTTTGATGCCGCAGCTGGTGATGATGCAGATCGGCCGGCGCGGCGACTTTCCGCTCGCCTCGGCGCTGTCGATCATTCTGATGGCCGTGGTTACCATTGCCTATCTCGCCTGCGCCCGCTGGCTGAAGATCGAGCGGGCCTGACCATGCGCTCATCCACTGTGGCCAAAGCCATTCGCATCCTGTCCGGCCTCTACGCCATAGCCATCTATGGCTTCATTTTCCTGCCGGTGGTCGTGCTGGTGCTGTTTTCGCTGCAGGCGACGTCGTTTCCGATCCCGCCCTTCACCGGGCCGTCGCTGCGCTGGTACGACGCCGTGCTCGCCGACACCCGGCTGACTTCGGCGCTGGTCAACTCGCTTCTAGTCGCAGCCATCTCCTCAGCTGTCGCCGTCACGCTGGGTTTCCTCTCCGCCTGGGGTTTTGCACGCTTCGTCCTGCCCGGCTCAGGCCTGCTGCGCGGGCTGATCACGCTGCCGCTGACGGTGAGCTATCTCATCATCGGCATGGGACTGCTGGTGCTGTTCAACTGGGCCGGCGTGCCAAAATCGCTGCTTGCCGCCGGCACCGGCCATGTCGTGATCAACCTGCCGCTGTGCTTTGCCATCATCTACAGCCAGATGGGCGACCACCAGATCAATATCGAGCGCGCCGCGCGCGACCTCGGCGCGCCCGAGTGGAAGGTGCTGCTGCTGATCACAGTGCCGGTGATGGCGCCGGCGATCTTCGCCGGTTTCTTCCTGTCGATGACCTTCTCCTGGGACGAGTTCGTGATTTCCTTCCTGCTGACGCGTTTCGACACGACGCTGCCGGTCGAGATCTGGAACCTGCTGCGCTCAGGCCTCAATCCCAAGACCAACGCCGTCGGCTCGCTGGTCTTCGCCGTCTCCATCGTGCTGGTGGTAATGTTCGAACTGATGCTGTTGCGGAGAAAGCCGGCATGACCGCGCCGCTGGTCGATATATGCTCTATCTCGCATCGCTTCGGTCAGCAGACCGTGCTGAAGAACGTGTCGCTGCAAATCGAGCCGGGCAGCTACACGATCCTGCTCGGGCCGTCGGGCTCGGGCAAGACGACGCTGCTGTCCATTCTCGGCGGCTTCGTCACGCCGAGCGAAGGCAAAGTGCTGATTCGCGGCGAGGACTGCACCGCCGTGCCACCTGCCAAACGCCCGACGACCACGGTGTTCCAGGACTATGCGCTGTTTCCGCATATGAGCGTCGGCGGCAATGTCGGCTTCGGCCTGCGCATGCAAGGCATCGATGCCGCGACGCGGAACGCGCGGGCGCGCGAGGCACTGGCCCTGGTCGGGCTGGCCACCGCTTTCGACAAGAAGCCGCACCAGCTTTCCGGCGGCCAGCGGCAGCGCGTCGCATTGGCCCGCGCCCTGGTGGTCGAGCCGGCCGTGCTGCTGCTCGATGAGCCGCTCGGCGCGCTCGACCTCAAATTGCGCCGGCAGATGCAGGACGAGCTAAAAGCGATCCAGAAGCGGGTCGGCACCGCCTTCATCCATGTCACCCACGACCAGGAAGAGGCAATGGCACTGGCCGACCATTGCGTGGTGATGAATGATGGGCGCATCGAGGACGAAGGGCCGCCAGAGCGCGTCTATGCCCGGCCGGCGACGCGCTTTTCCGCGACCTTCATGGGCGAAAGCACGCTGATATCCGGAGCGGTGACGGCGGCTAAGGACGGAACAATCACTGTCGCTACGCAGGTCGGACCGCTTTCGCTGACCGGCGCATTGCCGGCCGGGACGACTGTCGCCCTCGCCGTCCGTCCGGAACACCTTGTTCTCGGCGCGGCCGGCGGCGCTGTAGGGCTCGGCACGGCCAAGGTGAGCGACGTTGTGTTTCAAGGCAGCTTCAAGCGCGTGCTCGCCGTTTCTGCGCAGGACCCGGCGCTGCACTTCATCGCCAAGGTTGCCGCCGCTGCGGCCGTCCAGCCAGGCGACATCGTTGCGGTTTCGTGCGACGCTGGCGACATCATCCTTCTGGCGAGTTGAGCCATGGGCGCGCTTCCGGTCATCGACGCTCCGAATTGGTATGAAACCATCCGCATGGGCGATGGCGTGACGCTGATCCACGAGCCGTGGATCAAGCCGTTCTTCCGCTGCAACATCTGGCATGTGCGCGGTCGCGACCGCGATCTCCTGTTCGACACCGGCCTCGGCCATTTCAGCCTGCGGCGTCACGTGCCGCTGATGACGGAGCGAAGGATCATTTGCGTTGCCAGCCACACGCATTTCGACCATATCGGCTGCCATCACGAATTTCCGGACCGCTGCGTGCATCGGGCCGAGGCAGAAATCCTCGCCGATCCGCGCAATGAATGGACGGTTGCCGACCGCTACGCTACCGACGCAATGTTCGATGGAATGCCGCTAGGCTGGGACGCGGCGCGCTACCGGATCCTGCCGGCGCCGGCCGATCGCTTGCTCGGGCAAGGCGATGTCGTCGATCTCGGCGACCGTGCCTTCGAGGTAATCCACACCCCGGGTCATTCGCCCGGCGGCATCGCGCTCTACGAGAGGAAGACAGGCATCCTGCTTTCCGGCGACATCGTCTATGACGGCCCTCTGATCGACGATGTCTATCATTCCGCCGTCGACGACTATATCGAAACGCTGCTACGGATGCGCGAGCTCGATGTCGCGGTCGTGCATGGCGGTCACTTCCCGAGCTTCGGCAAGGTACGCTACCACCAGCTTATCGACGAGTATCTCGCACAAAAGCGGCAGGCCGGCTGTCATCTGCTGCAGGCGCGATAAGCACCGGTGTATCGCATAGCGAGAAGTGCTTGGGCGAAGTTCACAACGCCCTTTGCGGACACGGCGTGCCGGCGGCATCGCCGCAACGTGAAGCCGTGGGTTGGGGTCTCAAACTCGTCTCTTCCGACTGGCGCACCAGTTGGGCAAAGGCAAGAGCAAAACTTCCCAGCATCAGGACGATGATAATCAGGCGTGTTACGGGCAATAGATCGGTCCGACTGGCTGGCCCCCACGCCGCCCATCCACTGCCGGCTAACATGATCGATCGGGCTTTACGAGAGTTTAATCCCCGTCTTAACCATCACATTCGCTTGTCACCCGATACGATGCGCGAGCGCCTGACCAGCGCTCTTCCCGGCGCTGTGTCTGGGGCAGCCCATGCCTCCCTTTGCAGATTTGCCGTCCCATGCTAACCCGGCGCTGGCGCGGCCCAAGCAACCGGTCGCCACCAACCGGTCGCCATCCACATCGCCAATGGGGAGCCATGAGCAAAGCCGCCAGCCGTTTCGCCTTCGTCTCGTCCGACACCGCCGACGCCAAGGCGGCGCTGGAGAGCCTTTCGGAGCGCTATGGCCAGACGTCCATCGAGGATGCAGAGATCGTCGTCGCCCTCGGCGGTGACGGATTCCTGTTGCAGACCTTGCGCGACACGATGAGCACGGGAAAAAAAGTCTACGGCATGAACCGTGGCACCATTGGCTTTCTGATGAACGAGTATCGTGCCAGCGGTTTGACGGGGCGCATCGCGGCGGCCGTTGCCGAAACGATCCGTCCGCTGGAGATGCAGGCGGTGACGGCAGAGGGCGAAACGATTTCAGCGCTGGCGATCAATGAGGTTGCGCTGTGGCGCCAGTCCTACCAGACGGCCAAGATCCGGATCACAGTCGACGGGCAAGTGCGGCTCGAGGAATTGAACTGCGATGGCGTGATGATCGCGACGCCGGCCGGCTCGACCGCCTACAATCTGTCCGCGCACGGGCCGATCCTGCCGCTCGACGCGCCGCTGCTGGCGCTGACCCCGGTCAGTCCGTTTCGCCCGCGCCGCTGGCGCGGCGCGCTGCTTTCCAACAAGGCGACGGTTCGTTTCGACATTCTGGAGGCGGAAAAGCGGCCGGTGAACGCCGCCGCCGACCACACCGAAGTGAAGGCCGTAACCTCGGTGACGGTGCGAGAATCGCCAACGGTGACGGCGACGCTGCTGTTCGATCCGAGCCACTCGTGGAACGAGCGTATTCTTGCCGAACAGTTCCGTTACTGAGCCGGTACAGCGACGGGCAGCTCGATTAAGAACCGCGATTAAGGTTACGACTTCACAATCACACCATTCCCCGCCCGTTTCTGTTGACAAATCGTGGGCTTGCGCCTACCTGCAATACCAATCTTGCAGGCGCGCGGCGCTTGCCGCGACTGCTTATGTTGCGCCCCCGAACCAGCCAAAGACAGCCAAACTTGTCCTCAGACGCCCAGATCGCTCAAGAAGCGTTGACCTTCACAGACCTCGGCCTGTCGCCGAAGGTCCTTTCCGCAGTCACCGATGCCGGTTACACCGAACCGACGCCGATCCAGGCCGGCGCCATACCGCACGCCTTGCTCGGCAAGGACATTTTGGGCATCGCCCAGACCGGCACCGGCAAGACGGCCTCGTTCGTGCTGCCGATGCTGACCCGGCTTGAAAAGGGCCGGGCCCGCGCCCGCATGCCGCGCACGCTGATCCTCGAGCCGACACGCGAGCTTGCCGCGCAGGTCGAAGAGAATTTCATCAGATACGGCAAGAACCACAAGCTCAACATCGCGCTGCTGATCGGCGGCGTGTCGTTCGACGAGCAGGACAAGAAGCTGGAGCGCGGCGCCGACGTGCTGATCGCGACGCCCGGCCGCCTGCTCGACCACCGCGAGCGCGGAAAGCTTCTGCTCAACGGCGTCGAGATCCTGGTCATCGATGAGGCCGATCGCATGCTCGATATGGGCTTCATTCCCGACATCGAGCGCATCTGCGAGATGATCCCGTTCACGAGGCAGACGCTGTTCTTCTCGGCGACGATGCCGCCTGAGATCACCAAGCTCACCGAGAAATTCCTGCACGCGCCGGTGCGCGTCGAGGTTTCGAAGGCCGCGTCCGCCGCCACAAACATTATCCAGCGGCTGGTGAAATCCGGCTCGAAACCCTGGGACAAGCGCGAGACGCTGCGCAATCTGATAAGGGCCGAGGATGCGGAGCTGAAGAACGCCATCATCTTCTGCAACCGCAAGATCGAGGTCTCGGAGCTTTTCCGCTCGCTGCTGAAATATGATTTCGACGCCGGCGCGCTGCATGGCGACATGGACCAGCGCGCGCGCATGCAGATGCTGGCCAATTTCCGTGACGGCAAACTGCGCTACCTCGTTGCGTCGGACGTTGCGGCGCGCGGCCTCGACATCCCCGATGTCAGCCACGTCTTCAATTACGACGTGCCGATCCATGCCGAGGACTATGTCCACCGCATCGGCCGCACCGGCCGCGCCGGACGCTCGGGCAAATCCTTCACCATCGCCACCAAGTCCGACACCAAATACATCGACGCGATCGAACGGCTGATCGGCAACAAGATAGAGTGGCATGACGGCGATCTCTCGACGGTCGTCGCCAGCGAGGGCGGAGAGGACGATGCTCCCCGCCGTGGCCGCGGCCCCCCGCGCCGCGCCGGCCGCAAGAACGATGACCGCAAGGACAGGGGCGAACGCAAGCCACGCGAACGCCACGCCAAGCAAAGCGAAGCTGCAGCACCGGCTGTGGCGCGCGAGGAACAGGCAGTGGCGGCCGAGACCGCGGTCGCCGATGCCGGTGAGCGACGCGCGCGCAAGGAAGCGATCCGCTCGGAAAATAGCGAGCGCCAAGCTTCGCCCGACCGCAAGGCTTCGCCCGATCGCAATCGCAACGAACAGCGTGCGCCGGAACGTGGCGACACCAGGCCGCAGCGCGACGGCAATCGCCCTGCCCGCCATCGCCACGAAGACAATGACGCGACCGTCGGATTCGGCGACGACATGCCCGCCTTCATGCGCATCGTCGCCAAGGTCTGATCAGATACCGGTCCGCCTTTAGATCCAGAATACCTAAACGGAAACGGCCCCTTGCGGGGCCGTCTTCATGTTCCATGCCGGGTTTGTATCTGAACATGATCTTTTCCGAAGCCGAAGGTCCGGGATCATGTTCCAACTCAGGTGAGCGGTGAAAGCTGGATCTCAACGCGGCGGTTCTGAGCACGGCCGGCGGCCGTCGCATTGGAAGCGATCGGACGCGTCTTGCCGAAGCCGGTGACGGCGAAGCGGCGGGAATCGACGCCCTGCCCGGACAGATAGTTGGCAACGGCCAGCGCGCGGCGCTGCGACAGGTCGAAATTGTGTTCGTCGCCACCGGTCGAGTCGGTGTGGCCGAACACGTCGACGGTGGTCTGCCGGAACTTGTTCAGCACAAGTGCGACCGAATTCAGCACTTGATAGAAGCCGGGCTTCACCGCGTCCTGGTCGACGTTGAAGGTGATGTCGGACGGCATGTTGAGGATGATCTGGTCGCCGGTGCGGGTGACGCTGACGCCGGAGCCCTGAAGCTGCCGGCGCAGTTCGGCCTCGTTCTGGTCCATCGTGGCGCCGATGGCGCCGCCAGCGAGCGCGCCGACGCCAGCGCCGATCAGCGCATTACGGCGATCGTTGCCGCCGGCAAGCAGGCCGAGCCCCGCACCCGCCAGCGCGCCGATGCCGGCGCCGGCCGCAGTGTTGGAAACTTTCTGCTCTCCGGTATACGGATCGGTTGTGGTGCAGGCACTCACGAGCACAGCCGTCGCCACGGCGACGAGCACAGTCTTTTTCATCGGGTAGTCCCTCTCCAAGCGTCGCGCCGACGGCGCGCCATATCAGCCCTTCCGGGCTCGTTGTAACATGAAATGCGGCGAAAAGCGGAACGGGAAAAGCGGCTGCCTATGGCTTTTCCCGGTCAATTCCACGGCCTCGGTACTGAGCAATTCTGATCGGCTACCAGAGATTATCGGTTACCAGAGATTCTTCCCGTCGATGATTACGACCTCGACCTGATCGAGGTCGAAATTGTCGAACAGGCGCGAATTCACGCTGATCTTCGGATTGTCGAAATCCGGCTTGCCGGTCGACCAGTCCGGCGTCTCGGTGAAGGTGCCGCAGCCGCAGGTGGCGCAGAAACCGTGTTTGATCGTTTTCGACCCCCATCGGTAGAACGAGACGTTCTTGAGCGGGCTGGTGAGCTTGAATTGCGACGGCGTGTAGTAGGCCCACAACGAGCCGCGCTTCGAGCAGAAGGAGCAGGTGCATTGCGTTACGGTTTGCGGCGCTTCCGAAACTTCGAACGTCGTCGCCCTGCAGTGGCAGCTTGCCTTTATGGTCATGAACGCCTCCCTCACGATTGCCTGCCGCCCGCACGGCAAGACAAACATAGAGAGACGTTCCCGACAACTCCTGTCAGCAGGTGCCTGCGTCGGAGGCGTGGCGCGCTTCAATCTTTTTGATGCCTGTCGTTATCCCAAAACCGCTGCGCATCCCGGGTCAGACCATGGCTCAGGCCCTTGGCCAAGCTTTTGGGCGACAAGCATTAAAACGAAGACGGTGGCACGAACAGGCAGATGGTCTTTCCGTCGTTGGCGCCGGCGACCGAGCACCAGTGATATTCGCCATCGGGCGAATTCTTGATCCGTGCATCGCTGTAGGCCACGACCTCACCTGTCCCCTTGATGACATAGCCCTCCGGACGCTCGCTGATCGACGTCTGCGAGACCGCGCGGCAATCATAGCCAGAACAACAGGAGAAAGGGTAACTCCAGCCTTGCGGCTTCGCTGCAGTCGGCGTGGCGTCGTGCGCCAAAGCCGGCGCTGCAGATGCAATGATGGCGGCCGTCAGAGCCACCACCGCAATGATTGAATTCAGGAGGCGGCGCGCCGTCTGGACGGCTGAGGCCGATCGAGCGTTGAGAGCGGGCATGGGCGCAGTTCCTATCACCGAGTTATTAAGCGTTTCGCTTGCCCGTTCCCAGAACGTGTCTTCCCAGTGGCCGGATCGTCAGGTCGCAGATACGCCGCGTCCGGCCATAAATGCTTTTTCCCCCTAGCCTTACATGCTGGGCTGATTCCTTTGTTGGCGCAAGAAATTGCTGTGCAAACCGAGCGCCGACATCTGCAGCCGGAACCAGCCTGCCGGGGTTGACGAGAGTGACTTCATCAACCCCGGCAGATGGGATCGCAGATAACGAGATTCAGCTCGCAGTGGTTCCGGGCTAGGCGCCGGCAGGCTTGCAACATCTAGCCCGAAGGAAGAAGTCGTTGTGGAAAATTGGATGAAAAAACAAAGCCGTAAAGCGACCGCTCAATTAGAATGAGAGCCTGTTACTCTAGCGTGATGTTCCTGCTGCTTGGGGCGTAGGAGCTTCAGTCGATATCGGCCACCACTTCGCCGGCGCCGCCCTCGATGCGCTGCGACAGCGACGCCTCCATGAAATCGTCGAGGTCGCCGTCCAGCACGCTCGACGGGCTTGTGCTCTCGACGCCTGTGCGAAGATCCTTCACCAGTTGATAGGGCTGCAGAACGTAGGAGCGGATCTGGTGGCCCCAGCCAATATCGCTCTTCGACGCTTCGGTGGCGTTCGCCACCGCCTCGCGCTTCTTCAGCTCTTCCTCGTAGAGCCGCGAGCGCAGCATCTCCCAGGCCTTCGCCTTGTTCTTGTGCTGGGAGCGTTCGGCCTGGCAGGCGACCGCGATGCCGGTGGCGAGATGGGTGATGCGAACCGCCGAATCGGTGGTGTTGACGTGCTGACCGCCCGATCCGGACGAACGATAGGTGTCGATGCGGACATCCGATTCGGAAACGTCGATCTCGATCGTATCGTCGATTACGGGATAGACCCACACACTGGCAAAGGACGTGTGGCGGCGCGCATTGCTGTCGTAGGGCGAAATACGCACGAGACGGTGAACGCCGGATTCCGTCTTCAGCCAACCATAGGCATTGTGGCCCTTGATCAGCAGTGTGGCGGACTTGATGCCGGCCTCTTCGCCGTCATGCACTTCGAGCACCTCGACCTTGAAGCGCCGCCGCTCGGCCCAACGCGTGTACATGCGCAGAAGCATCGAGGCCCAGTCCTGGCTTTCGGTGCCGCCGGCGCCGGCATGGACTTCGAGATAACTGTCGTTGGCATCCGCCTCGCCCGAAAGCAGCGTCTCGATCTGGCGGGCCTTTGCTTCGCCGCGCATCGAGCGGATCGCCGCTTCCGCCTCGGCGACAACGCTCTCGTCGCCCTCTTCCTCGCCAAGCTCGATCAGGCCGATATTGTCCTCCAGCGCCTGGGTGAGGCCTTTGACCGCGGCGATGCCTTCCTCGAGGCCCTGGCGCTCACGCATCAGCTTCTGTGCCTCCAGCGGTTCGTTCCAGAGACTGGAATCCTCGGCACGTACATTCAGGTATTCAAGCCGCTTTAAGGCTTGATCCCAGTCAAAGATGCCTCCTCAGCAGGGTTATCGCCTGCCTGATTTCGTCGACAATGTTCTGCGTTTCCGAGCGCATGGCTAGTCGTTTTGTCCTGTGCTGAAATGGGGCGCTGTTGCTTAACAGAGCTGGGTTGGCGCGATACATAGGGACGGCACCGCCACCTGTAAAGCGAAATGGGCCGGCTTGAAAGCCGGCCCAGAACACCATGTCCTATGTCAATATAACCCGCCGCCGCCGGACTGGATGGCTTGGTTGGCCTGTGGCGACAGCGCGCCGCCGGAGGCGTTGGAGCCGTCCGCACCCATGCCGATCACCCAATAGCTGTCGGCGGGGCCGGTGCCCGGCTTGAAAGCTTCGATAAAGGCGCCAGGGTCGCCTGGGTTGGCAGCCATGCCGGTCTTGCGATTGATGGCGATCAGCTTCATGCCTTCGGGAACCTGGAAATCGACATTGGGCGTGCCGTCCAGCGCCACGCGCATGAAGTCCTTGAAGATCGGCGCGGCGAGGCCGCCGCCGGTCGCGCCCTTGCCAAGACCTTTCGGCTGATCGTAGCCCATATAGAGGCCGACAACGAGATTGGGCGTATAGCCGATGAACCAGGTATCCTTCTCGTCGTTTGTCGTTCCGGTCTTGCCGGCGATGTGACGGCCGAGTTCGGCGACCGTGGCGCCGGTACCGCGCTCGACGACGCCCTCCATCATCGAGGTGATCTGATAGGCCGTCATCGGATCGAGCACCTGCTCGGAATTGTCGATCAGTTCCGGCTCAGGCTGGTTCTGCCATTCGGCGGCGTTGCAATTTTCGCAGCCGCGTTCGTCTTGCCTGTACACCGTCTTGCCGTAACGATCCTGGATGCGGTCGATCAGCGTCGGCTTGATCGACTTGCCACCGTTGGCCATGATCGAATAAGCCGACACCATGCGCATCACGGTGGTCTCGCCCGAACCCAGCGCCATCGGCAGATATGGCGCCAGACGGTCATAGACGCCGAAGCGCTCGGCATATTCGGCGACCAGCTTCATGCCCATGTCGTTGGCCAGCCGCACAGTCATCAGATTGCGCGACCTCTCGATGCCGGACCGCAAGGTCGCCGGGCCAGCTGTCCTTCCATCGTAGTTCTTCGGCGTCCAGGTCGTGTTGCCGCTCTTGATGGTGATCGGGCCGTCCATGATCACCGAAGCCGGCGTATAGCCATTGTCGAGGGCGGCCGAATAGACGATCGGCTTGAACGACGAACCCGGCTGCCGCATGGCCTGCGTGGCACGGTTGAATTCGGATTGCGAGTAGGAGAACCCGCCGACCATGGCCAGAACACGGCCGGTATGCGGATCCATGGCGATCATGCCACCTTCCACTTCGGGGGCCTGGCGCAGGATATAGGCCCCGTCCGTACCCTCTTTCTTCTGCACGAAGATAACGTCGCCCGGCTTCAGCACGTCCGCCGGCGATTTGGCCTTGACGGTCTTGCCGTCGACCACATGGCGCATGGCGAAGCTCATGTCGTCGCGGCTGACGGTGCCTTCGATGCGATCCTTGACGAGTTCGCCCGAGATCTGCCGGGTCGGCCGAAGGCCGATGGACAGGCCGCTCTCCGAGCTGTCGAGCACGACGGCGAGCGACCATTCGGGCACGTCGTCCAGTCCCTTGACTTCGCTCAAAGGCACGCCCCAGTCGCCGGATACGCTGATGGTCTTCACCGGCCCGCGATAGCCGCGCAGCGTATCGAACTTCATCAGGCCGTTCTGCATGGCTTTACGGGCGATGAGCTGCATCTTGGGATCGAGCGTCGTACGGACGGACAGGCCGCCCTCGTAGAGCGCATTCTCGCCGTAGCGCGCGCTGATCTGGCGACGCACTTCCTCGGTGAAGTATTCGCCGGCGAACAGATAGGTGCCGGAGCGGCGTGGCTTGACGCCGAGCGGCTCGGCCTTGGCCTTGGCGCCTTCCTCCTGCGTGACGTAGCCGTTGTCGACCATCTGGTCGATGACCCAGTTGCGGCGCTCGATGGCGCGATCGGCATATTTGAAGGGGTGATAGTTGGAGGGACCCTTCGGCAAAGCCGCCAGATAGGCCGCCTCCGCCACGGTGAGTTCATTCACCGCCTTGTCGAAATAAGTGAGCGCTGCGCCGGCGACGCCATAAGCGCCGAGCCCGAAGAAAATCTCGTTAAGGTAGAGCTCGAGAATACGATCCTTCGAATAGGCCTGCTCTATGCGGAAGGCGAGGATCATCTCCTTGATCTTGCGCTCGTAGGTCTGGTCCGAGGACAACAGGAAGTTTTTCGCCACCTGCTGGGTGATCGTCGAGGCGCCGACCTGGCGCTTGCCCGAGCCGAAATTCTGCAGATTGACCATGACTGCGCGGCCAAGACCGGTCACGTCGATGCCGGGGTGATTGTAGAAATTCTTGTCCTCGGCAGACAGGAAGGCCGCCTTGACACGATCCGGCACCGCCTGGATCGGCAAATACAGGCGCCGCTCGCGCGCATATTCGGCCATCAGCGCACCGTCGGATGCATGGATGCGGGTCGTCACTGGCGGTTCATACTTGGCCAGCACCTCGTAGTCGGGCAGATCCTTCGACAAATGGCTGATATAGATCGCCACGCCCGCCGCGACCAAAAGGGCCAGCGCCGTGCCGATGCCGAAGAAATAGCCAATGAGACGAATCATGCCCGCTCCAGTCCTTGGTTCGGGAATTTCCTAACGAAGCCGCCTTTCGCGCAAGCTTTCGAGACGATCCCGACCGGTAATCGAAAACCCATGTCGCCACCATGTGGGCAAAATGCGGCAGCCTGGAATTTCGGCTTCGAATGGCCAAATATAAGTGCAAAGTGTTGTCGTCGTGCAACGCTGCCTCTGGTTGTGGCGAGGGCCGGCGTCTCAGCCTCCGGTTCCGGCTCCAGCCTTGGTTGAAGCGAACAGAGCGATCGCATTGGTTATGCTCTGGGCCGCCTTGCCGCGCCAATCGGCGCTGAGCAGTTGCGCCTCGTCCTTGGCGTTCGACAGATAGCCGAGTTCGACCAGCACGGAGGGGACATCCGGCGCCTTCAACACTTTGAAGCTGGCCGAACGCTGTGGATTGTTGATGAGGCCGACACTGGTGGAAAGCTGGCCGACCAAAGTCTGGGCGAAACTCATCGAGAAACTATGCGTCTCGCGCCGAATCAGGTCGATCAGGATGTCGGTCACTTCCTTGTTGTCGTCCTTGATTTCCATGCCGGCAAATTGGTCGGAAAGGTTTTCACGGTCGGCGAGCGCCTGCGCTTCCGGGTCGGAAGCCTTGTCGGAGACCGTGTAGACGGTTGCGCCGCGAAGGCCCTTGACCCTGATCGTGTCGG
The DNA here is from genome assembly GCF_053850215.1 of Mesorhizobium sp. f-mel. Lineage (NCBI taxonomy): Bacteria > Pseudomonadati > Pseudomonadota > Alphaproteobacteria > Hyphomicrobiales > Phyllobacteriaceae > Mesorhizobium > Mesorhizobium sp. f-mel. Next base: position 291,091 of record NZ_JBSPTO010000004.1, on the reverse strand, counting down.
CGTGGATCGAAATGAGCAGATCGGCCTCGTGCTGGCGGGCTATGCGCACGCGGTCGTCCAGCCGCAGGAATTGATCTGTCTCGCGCGTCATAAACACGTCGTATTTGCCGACTGCGGCAAGTCTTTCCCGCAATTCGGTGGCGAAGGCGAGCGTGACGTTCTTCTCGACCGTGCCGTTCAGGCCCTCGGCGCCGCCGTCGATGCCGCCATGGCCTGGATCGATGACGACGGTGAAGCGATGGCCTGGGTTGGAGACCGGGCCGGTGCCGACCCTGCCACCCTTGTCGGAGGAGACCGTCGAGCCGGTGGTCAGCGCCTGATTGGCAAGAGCGGCGTCGAACTCCCGCACGGACGCCGCCGACATGTCGATAGCGATGCGGTAGCCGCTGCTGTCATCGTTCTTGAGCACGTCGAGCCTGTCGACGGCGAACGGGCCCTTGCCGGTGAGAATCAGCCGCGACATCCCCTCGCCGAGATCGCCGTAGCGCACGCTCCTGACCAGGCCGCGCGCCTTCACATCCTTGGCATTGATGGCGAATTTCGTGCTTGGCAGGTCGACGACCAGACGGTGGGGGCCGCGCAGCAGAAACCATTTGACGTCGGGTTCGCGATCGAAATTCATGACGATGCGCATCTTGGTGGCGTCACCCGCCATTTTGTAGCTCGTCACCGCGAGCGGTGCGTCGGCAGCAAAGGAAACCGGCGAAAAGGCCAGGCAAGCGACAACCACCAACAGCAGACAAGCAGCGCGGAAGTAGGCAGCGTAGAAGAAAGTGCCTCCGGCGCGACCACTCCAGTGCGTGAAGACTGCCAGTCCCATCTCTTTCCAGTCGCTCCGGTTTGGCGCCAGGCGCCCAATCTTGTTTGTCGGAGTGTCGGCGTCTTGTCGAATGCCGGTTAGGCCGCGAACTCAATTAACGATTGGTATCCAGAGAAGGTTAACCAAGCCTTTTCATGCAAAGGTTAAGCTGTGCTTCCGTTGCGGAACTGCTTTTTGCCGGCATCGGAAATCGGGGTTGCCTTCCAACCCGCCAAATCATAAAAGCGATGGTGGATCACTGCAATCCTGGAACCGTCCTTCTCCGCAGCTTCCTACTACAGCTCAGATGAACGACGACTCCTTTCGCTTCAGACGAAAAAGGTATCAGGTGATCGCGACGAATTTCGCAGGTGCGAGCCCGTGGCGGGGAAGCGCCTGCGTGAGGAAAACGGCCGGGATTGTCCCGCGCCGGCTCTGTATGAGCAAACAAGCTGGTCCGGTTTTCCCGGGCTTTGGTTCAAAAAGGTTCTGCTGGTTACGATGGCTTCAAGCGCAATCATGGAAAGGTCCGCAGCAAACCGCGCCATTATGGCTGCGGGCGGCACCGCCATGGCGCTCAGGCAGCGGCCGGCGGACATTCAATTGCCCGGCACCCATGTTCATCCACACTCACAGCGGCGGGCGTTGCCCCGCAAGCTGCGGCTGACGGCTGCCGGGGGGAAACGAAATAATGCCCAACAAGATGCTGATAGACGCCTCCCACCCGGAGGAAACACGTGTTGTCGTCGTTCGCGGTAACCGTATTGAAGAATTCGACTTTGAATCCCAGGACAAGAAGCAGCTCAAAGGAAATATCTACCTCGCCCGCGTAACGCGCGTCGAACCCTCGCTTCAGGCAGCCTTTGTCGAATATGGCGGCAACCGTCACGGTTTCCTCGCCTTCAGTGAAATTCATCCCGACTACTACCAAATTCCGGTCGCCGACCGTCAGGCGCTGCTGCGCGCAGAAGCGCAGGAGGCTGAAGACGAGGACGATGAGGATGGCGAAGGCGACGACCGCCAGAGCCGCGATCGCGGCCGGCGTGGACGCCGGCGCGGCGGCAAGAGCCGCGATCGGGGCGAGCACAAGCGTGATGCAGGTGCGGCCGATTCTGACGATTCTGTCGAGTCCAATGACAGCGGTTCCAATGAGGGCGGCGAACACGGCGAGGATACGGTCGCGGATAACGCCGATGCCGTTTCGGAAAATGTCGACACGCCGTCCGATACTTCGGAACATGGCGAGGATGTCGCCGGTCATACTGAGGCGAGTCATAATGAGACGAGCCATAACGAGACTGGGCCTTCCGAAGGCGGTCCAAATTCCCTCGCCGCCAGCATCGAAGCGGATGTGATTTCCGAAGCCGTGCCGCAGGCGGAGACGGCCGGCGAAGCCACGTCCACCGACAATGATCGCGGCATGCTGGAAGAGGTGCAGTCCTCGCATCCGGAGGACCATGAGGTCGAATCGGTCGGCGCCGAGGATGCGCTGGAAGAAGCGCGCAACCGCCGCAAGCCGGTGCGCCGCCAGTACAAGATCCAGGAGGTGATCAAGCGCCGCCAGATCCTCCTGGTGCAGGTCGTAAAAGAAGAGCGCGGCAACAAGGGCGCAGCGCTCACCACCTACCTGTCGCTTGCCGGCCGCTATTCGGTGCTGATGCCGAACACGGCGCGCGGCGGCGGCATCTCGCGCAAGATCACCAACGCACAGGACCGCAAGCGGCTGAAGGAGGTCGTCGCCGATCTCGAAGTGCCGCAGGGCATGGGCGTCATCCTGCGCACAGCCGGCGAAAGCCGTACCAAAGCCGAGATCAAGCGCGACTACGAATATCTGATGCGGCTTTGGGAAAACGTCCGCAATCTGACGCTGCAGTCCACGGCCCCTGCCCTGGTCTACGAAGAAGGCAGCCTGATCAAGCGCTCGGTGCGCGACCTCTACAACAAGGACATCGACGAGATCCTAGTCTCCGGCGAAGAGGGCTATCGCGAGGCCAAGGACTTCATGCGCATGCTGATGCCGAGCCACGCCAAGGTCGTGCAGCCGTTCCGCGACACGACGCCGATCTTCGTGCGCAATGGCATCGAGGCGCAGCTCGACCGCATGCTGCAGCCGCAGGTGACGCTGAAGAGCGGCGGCTACATCATCATCAACCAGACCGAGGCGCTGGTCGCCATCGACGTCAATTCGGGCCGCTCCACCAAGGAGCACTCGATCGAGGACACAGCGCTTCACACCAATCTGGAAGCGGCCGAGGAAGTCGCACGGCAGTTGAGGCTGCGCGATCTCGCCGGCCTGATCGTCATCGACTTCATCGACATGGAGGAGAACCGCAACAACCGCTCCGTCGAGAAGCGGCTGAAGGATCACCTCAAGAACGATCGCGCCCGCATCCAGGTCGGCCGCATCTCGCATTTCGGCCTGATGGAGATGTCGCGCCAGCGCATCCGTGCCAGCGTGCTGGAATCGACGATGAAGCCTTGCCCGCATTGCGGCGGTACCGGCCATGTGCGGTCCGATTCGTCTGTCGCGCTGATGGTTGTACGGGCGATCGAGGAATTCCTCCTCAAGGATTCGCGCAGCCACATCACGGTGCGGACGCCGGCGGCGACCGCGCTCTATGTGCTCAACCACAAGCGCGGCACGCTGGTGGAACTCGAAAGCCGCTTCGGCCTGACCATCACCGTCGAAGCCGACGACACGGTCGGCGCCCAGCACTATGCGATCTTCCGCGGCGCGCTGGCTGAAAAGCCTGAAGGCTTCGTCGAGGTGCGCACGTTGCCCGCCTATGTCGAGCCGGAAGAGCCCGCCGACGAAACCGTGATTGAGGAGGAGGAAGACGAGGCCGTTGCACCGGCGGAGCAACCGCGCCAAGCTCAGCAGCCGCAGCAGCCAAGGCCAAGCGAGGATGGCGAAGGCCGCGACCGCAAGCGCCGCAAGCGCCGCAGACGGCGCGGCGGCAAGGATCGCGACCGCGAGCATGGCGCCCCCGTGGAAGGCGCGTCCCTCTCGGCCACAGCCGATGGCGTCTCCGAAGCCTCAAGCGATGAAGGCGCTGAAGCAGACCTCGAGGACCAGGTCGGCGTCACCGAGGCGGTGGAAGCGTCGGATGACAGTCAAGAGCCTGATGAACGTCGGGGGTCGGATGAAGGTCAGGGCAAGAAGCGCCGGCGCGGCAAGCGCGGCGGCAAGCGCAATCGCCGTGAAGACGGCGAAGGCGAGGTCGATGCAGGCACTGCAGAATCGGCTGACGGCCCCGAAGGCGAAGTCTTGGAGGGCGTAACCGTCTCCAGCGAGCCGGTAGCAGCAATGCCGGTCGAAGAGCCTGTGGACCTTGCTCCGGCCAATGACGACATGCCGAGCGCCGAAAAGCCGAAGAAGCCGCGCCGCGCCGCCAAGCCGAAGAAGGCTGCGGCGGACGTCGTCGTCGAGACGCCGGTAGCCGAGCCGGAAACCTCTGCCGAGGCTCCCGCACCTGTTCCGGAGGAAACAGCCGTGGCGACCGTCGACGAAAAACCGACGGTCCGCCCATCGCGACGCAAGCCTGTACCGGTAGATGCGCCGGTTGAGCCGATCGTGTCTTCGACCGTTGCCGAAGAGGAAAAGACCGAGGAAAAGCCGAAGCGTGCCGGCTGGTGGCAGCGGAAAGGCTTCTTCTAAGCTTTTCGGTGGTTTAGCCTGATCTTTTGACCAAATAATCCCGCGCTGTCTTGTCGACAGTGCGGGATTTTTCTTATCTGAAGCGCCACAAGCTTTATGGCGCGAAGACCGACCAGTTCATCATCTTCGCCAGCCTTTCCAGCGCAATCGACCCCAGCCTGGAATTGCCGTTGGCGTTGAGGCCGGGCGACCATACGGCGAGCGAGGCCACGCCCGGCACGATCGCCAGAATGCCACCGCCGACGCCGCTCTTGCCGGGGATGCCGACGCGAAAGGCGAAATCGCCGGAGCCGTCATAATGACCGCAGGTCAGCATCATCGCGCCGATGCGGCGGGCGCGCTCAGCTGACACCACGGAATGGCCGGTCGCCGGGTTCTTGCCGCCGTTGGCGAGGAAGCGACCTGCCAACGCCAGCTGCCGGCAGCTCATCGCGATGGCGCAATGGTGGAAATAGACGCCCAGCGCCAGATCCGGCGCGTGGTTGAGATTGCCGAAGGATTTCATGTAGTTGGCAAGCGCCAAATTCCGAAAACCGGTAGCGCGTTCCGAAGCCGCGACCTCGCGGTCGATGATGATGGTCTCGTCGTCGGCCAGGAACTGGATGAAGCGCAGGATCTCGCCGATCGCCTCGCGCGGCTGATGGCCGGCGAGCAGAATGTCGGAAATGACGATGGCGCCGGCATTGATGAATGGATTGCGCGGAATGCCGTTCTCATGCTCGAGCTGGACGATCGAGTTGAACGGGTTGCCCGAAGGCTCGCGCCCGACACGCTGCCACAGCGCGTCGCCGACATTGCCGAGCGCCAATGTCAGCGTGAACACCTTCGAAATGCTCTGGATCGAAAACGGCTCATCGGCGTCGCCCGCCATCAGCACGCGACCGTCATTGGTCACGGCGGCAATGCCGAACTTCTTCGGATCGACTTTGCCGAGTTGCGGAATATAGGTCGCGACTTCGCCGCGATCCGTGCGCTCCGCCATTTCGGCGGCAATTTCAGTCAAAGCCTGTTCGAGTTCCGACATGGCGCTACTTCAGCCAGCGTTCGAGGCGCATCATCGCCTCGACCATCTCATCGTGGCTGCCGGCGTAGGAAAAGCGCATGGTTCGATGGCCTTGGAGCGGATCGAAATCGCGGCCGGGCGTCGCCGCCACATGCGCCTCGGCCAGCATCTTGCGCGCAAAGGCCATGCTGTCGTTGGTGTGCCTGGTGACATCGCAGAAGGCGTAGAAGGCCCCGTCCATCGGTGCCGCCAGCGCAAAGCCGAGTTCGGGCAGGCGTTTCATCAAAAGCTCGCGATTCCACGCATAGCGCGCCTTCACCGCCTCCAATTCCCCGGTCGCCTTGAATGCCTCGATCGCGGCGATCTGGGACAGTTCCGGCGGTGAGATATAGAGACTCTGGGCGACCCGCTCGACCGGCCGCACCAATGGTTGCGGCAGCACCATCCAGCCGATGCGCCAACCGGTCATGCAATAATATTTCGAGAAGGAATTGATCACCGTCACGTCAGGGCCGTAGGCAAGCGCCGTCGTGTCCGGCGCAGCGTAAGCCAGCCGGTGATAGATCTCGTCGGAGATCACGGCGATGCCGAGCTCTTGCGCCGTCGTCACCAGCGCCGACAGCTCGTCGGCGGGGATAACCGCGCCGGTCGGATTGGCCGGACTGGCGAACAACACGCCCTTCAGCTTCTTTTCGCGATGCGCGGCCTTCAGATGTTCGGCGTGGAGATAGGCATCACCATTGAGCTCGATCTCGACGATCGCGATGCCGAGCGCGGCCATGATGTTACGATAGGCCGGATAGCCAGGCGCGGCGATGGCGACACGATCGCCTGGATCGAACATTGCCAGAAAGGCCAGGTTGAAGGCGGCCGACGATCCGGTGGTGACGGCGATCCGGCCGGGTGAGACGGCAAGCCCGTGGTGGTCAGCATAGTGCTGCGCGATCGCCTCGCGCAGGCCCGCAAGACCCAATGCATCGGTGTAGCCGATGCGCCCCATCTTCAATGCGTTCGTCGCCGCTTGCCTGACCCCAGTCGGCGCCGGGTCGGACGGCTGGCCAACGGCCATGGAAACAACCGGAACGCCCTTTGCCTTCAGCCGATTCGCTTCCGCCAGAATGTCCATGGCGTGGAACGGCTCAACGTCGCCGCGACGCGAAAGCGATACAACCATTTGACCTCATTCCTTGCCGGCTGCGGGCGCCGAGCTCTGGCGTCCGCGCCGCACAAATGCCCGATTGATGTGAGGATCACAAGTTCGGTAAAGTTTCAGTGCCGACTTTTCATCCTCCGCCCGCTCGTCTACCAGTGGACCTGCCATGTTGAGCCGACCCAAATCGACGATAGCCAGGGCAGCACGCGCCTTCGCGACGCTTTCGCTTGCCGCGACGGTCGCTGTGACCAGCACCGTCAGCGCCTTCGCGCAAAACGTGCCGGTGGTGCGCGATGCCGAGATCGAAGCACTGGTGCGCGATTATGCGCGGCCGATCTTCCGGGCCGCGGGCCTGCCGGAAGACGGCGTCGACATCGTGCTGGTCAACGACCAGAGTTTCAACGCTTTCGTTGCCGGATCCCGCATGTTCATCAACACCGGTGCCCTGATGTCGGCGGAGACGCCCAACGAGATCATCGGCGTCATCGCCCATGAAGCCGGCCACATTGCCGGCGGGCACCAGCAAAAATTGCGCAACCAGCTCGAACGCGCCAAGACGATGGCCATCATCGCGACGCTGCTTGGCGCAGGTGCCATCGTTGCCGGCGCCACCACCAAAAGCCGTGGCCTCGCCGGCGCCGGCATGGGGGTTGCAGCCGGCGGCGGCGAGATGGCGCAGCGCAGCATCCTCGCCTATCAGCGCACCGAAGAGATGACCGCCGACCGCTCGGCGATAACCTATCTCAACGCGACCGGCCAGTCCGGCCTGGGCATGCTGAAGACCTTCGGCCGCTTTCAGAGCGCGCTCTCGCTGTCAGGGGCGCAGGTCGACCCCTACCGGATCAGCCATCCGCTGCCGCGGGAGCGCATTGCCAATCTCGAAGTGCTGGTCAAGCAGAGCCCTTATGTCGAGAAGGTCGATCCGCCGGCACTGCAGCAGCGGCACGACATGATGCGCATCAAGATCGCCGCCTATATGGGGGGCAAGGCCGCCGCATCGCGGCTGATGCGCAAGAACCCGGACAGCCTCGCCTCGCAATATGGCGACGCGCAGACGAGCTATCTTTTCGGCGATCTGGCCGGGGCGCTCGCCAAGACCAACGCGCTGATCAAGGCACAGCCGAAAAACCCGTATTTCCAGGAATTGCGCGGCGACATCCTGATGAAGGCGAACAGACCGAAGGCTGCCGCCGAAGCCTATGCCAAGGCGGTCAGCCTCGATCCGGCACGATCCGGGTTGCTGTCGGTCTCCTACGGCCAGGCGCTGATGGCCATTGGCACGCCCGATTCCCTGAAGAAAGCGGTGGTGCAGATCAACAAGGGCCTCGGGCGCGACCGGGAAAACGCCGTCGGTTACCGCCATCTGGCGCAGGCCTATGGCGAACTCGGCAACATCCCGGCCGCGGATCTTGCAACCGCCGAAGGCCATTTCTATTCCGGCGCCTACAAGGATGCCAAGATCTTCGCAATGCGCGCGCAGATGAAAATGAAGCGCGGCGAGCCGGGCTGGATCCGCGCGCAGGACATCATAAACTACGCACCATCAAGCAAGAAAAAGTGAACTTTCCGGCCGTGCGCGGCGACATGTAGTGGACCAATCGGGTCGGGCCGGAAACCAGGCAAGAGGATTAGGGATGATGAACAAGGCAATTCTGCTGGGCACCACGGGAGTGGCGGTCGCTCTCGCCATGCTGGGTTTCGGGTTCGTGACCGGAAGTCCGCAGACGGCAAAGGCCGATGCCGTGCAGATCGCCCAGGCGGCGCCCGCCGACACCAAGATCGACCGGGCCGAAGTCGAAGGCATCATCCGCGACTATCTCCTGAAGAACCCGGAAGTGCTGCTGGAGGCTCAGGAAGCGCTCGAGGCCAAGCAGAAGGAGGCGCAGCGCGTCGCCAGTCTCGCCATCATCAAAAATGCCAAGGACCAGATCTTCAACTCGGCCTTCGACGGCGTCGTCGGAAATCCGAACGGCAAGGTCACCATCGTCGAGTTCTACGATTACAATTGCGGCTACTGCAAACGCGCCATGGAGGACATGCAGACGCTGACGACAGCCGATTCGGACCTGCGCTTCGTGCTCAAGGAGTTCCCGATCCTCGGCCCGGATTCGCAGAAGGCGAGCGTCGTCTCGATGGCCTTCCACCTGATGATGCCGGAGAAATACGGCGAGTTCCACAACGCGCTGCTCGGCGCCCAGGGACGCGCCACCGAAGCGGCGGCCATCAAGGTAGCGCTTTCGCTCGGCGCCGACGAAGCGACGCTGCGCGAGAAGATGAAGGACCCGTCGATCGCCGAGGCCCTCTCCAAGACCTATGACCTTGCCAACAAGCTGGCCATCACCGGAACGCCTTCCTATGTGGTCGGCAACGAGGTGGTGTTCGGGGCGCTCGGCCAGGAAGTGCTGGCGGAGAAGATCGAGGCGGCCAAGGCCGCACTCTGATCGCCCGCTGGCTTTCGGCGCAAGCCATTTTCCGCCTGTTGTGGACAGCGAAAGAACCCACTTGCGCTCTTTTCGCAGGCGTCTAAGCCCATTATAGAGGTCCGGCGCGCCGACTGATGCCGGCGCTGATGTGGTGGATTTGAACTTCCTGCTACTTTGGTGGCGTCAGCGTTCGGGAACTTCAAATCCACCACATCAGAAATGTATAAATTGCCAGTGTGGCTTTGAATCCGAAATTCGTTCAAAGCGCTGCTCCAAGGTATTGCGAATTTCGGATTCAAAATCACACTGGGAAAGGTCGGCATTTTGAAAACGGTTTTCGTACTGAACGGTCCCAATCTTAACGCGCTCGGCAAGCGCGAGCCGGGCATCTATGGCGGCAAGACGCTTGCCGCGATCGCCGACGATTGCAAGCTGGCAGGTGCGGCGCTTGGGCTCGAGATCGATTTCCGTCAGTCGAATCATGAGGGCGACCTCGTCGACTGGATACAGGAAGCCGCCGACAAGGCTGTCGGCATCGTCATAAATCCGGGCGCCTACAGCCACACCTCGATCGCCATTCACGACGCCATCCGCTCCGTCGCGCCATTACCCGTCGCCGAAGTTCATCTTTCCAACATCCATGCGCGGGAATCATTCCGCCACGTCTCCATGGTCTCGCCGGTCGCCGTCGGCATGATCTGCGGGTTCGGGCCGCTCGGCTACACACTGGCGCTGCAGGCGCTGGCCGCACGCCTATGACCGGCCAACAAACAGAAGGCTCGAAAATGTCGATAAAGAAGAATGGTGTTGACCAGCAGCTTATCCGCGATCTGGCGGGCATACTGAACGACACCAACCTCACCGAGATCGAGGTCGAGCTGGGTGACTTGAAGGTGCGCGTGTCGCGACAGGCGCCGGCCGTCCATGCGGTCGCCGCACCGCAGCCCGCCTATGCGCCGCCGGCAGCGCAGCCGGCTGCCGCAGCCGCCCCGGCAGCGGCCGACGTGTCCAAGAATGCGGTGGCCTCCCCCATGGTCGGCACCGCCTACCTGGCGCCGTCGCCCGACGCCAAGGCGTTCATCGAGGTCGGCCAGCAGGTCAAGGAAGGCCAGACGCTGCTGATCATCGAGGCGATGAAGACGATGAACCAGATCCCCTCGCCTCGTGCCGGCACGGTGACGGCGATCCTGTTCGAGGATGCGCAGCCGGTCGAATATGGCATGCCGCTCGTCGTGATCGAGTAGAGCCGGGAACAGCCGAAAAATGTTCCAGAAAATCCTCATCGCCAATCGCGGCGAAATCGCTCTGAGAGTGCTGCGCGCCTGCAAGGAGCTTGGCATCCAGACGGTGGTGGTGCATTCGACCGCCGACGCCGATGCCATGCATGTGCGGCTCGCCGACGAGAGCGTTTGCATCGGCCCGCCGCCGTCGCGCGACAGCTATCTCAACATCCACCAGATCGTCGCGGCCTGCGAGATCACCGGCGCTGACGCGGTGCATCCGGGCTACGGATTCCTGTCGGAGAATGCCAAATTCGCCGATATCCTCGCCGCGCACAACATCACCTTCATCGGTCCGTCCGGCGATCACATCCGCATCATGGGCGACAAGATCGAGGCCAAGCGCACTGCAAAGCGTCTTGGCATTCCGGTGGTGCCCGGCTCCGACGGCGCGGTCACCGAGGAAAAGGACGCCAAACGCATCGCCGCCGAGATCGGCTATCCCGTGATCATCAAGGCGTCGGCCGGCGGCGGCGGACGCGGCATGAAGGTGGCGCGCAGCGAAGCCGATCTTGTGGTCGCGTTGCAGACGGCGCGCTCGGAAGCCGGGGCCGCTTTTGGCGACGACGCCGTCTATATCGAGAAGTATCTCGAAAAGCCGCGCCACATCGAGGTCCAGGTGTTCGGTGACGGTGCCGGCCGCGGCGTGCATTTCGGCGAACGCGACTGTTCGCTGCAGCGCCGTCACCAGAAGGTCTGGGAAGAGGCGCCCTCGCCGGCGCTCAATGCCGAGGAGCGCGCGCATATCGGCGGAGTCTGTGCGAGGGCGATCGCCGATCTCGGCTACTCCGGTGCCGGCACCATCGAGTTCCTCTATGAGAACGGCGAGTTCTATTTCATCGAGATGAACACGCGCCTGCAGGTCGAGCATCCGGTGACGGAGGCGATCACCGGTATCGACCTCGTGCATGAGCAGATCCGCGTCGCCTCGGGCGGCGGGCTTTCGGTGCGCCAGGAAGAGATCCGCTTTCAGGGCCATGCCATCGAATGCCGCATCAATGCCGAGGATCCGCGCACCTTCACGCCCTCGCCCGGCACGATCACCCACTTCCACACGCCGGGCGGCCTCGGCATCCGTGTCGATTCCGGCGTCTATTCCGGCTACAAGATCCCGCCCTACTACGACAGCCTGATCGGCAAGCTGATCGTGCACGGCCGCAACCGTGTCGAATGCATGATGCGGCTGCGGCGGGCGCTCGACGAATTCGTCGTCGACGGCATCAAGACGACGCTGCCGCTGTTTCGCGATCTCGTCGGTAATGCCGATATCGCCAATGGCGAGTATGACATCCACTGGCTGGAAAAATATCTGGCCAAAGAGGATTAGGTCGTGAACTTATAGAATATAATGTCGCGATGACCCGTCCCTACGCGCCAGGCTATCGCATCCCGACCGACCTGTTGCTCAAGGCCTACGCCTCGGGCGTCTTTCCGATGGCCGAAAGCGCCACCGATCCCGAAGTGTTCTGGGTGCGGCCGGAGACGCGCGGCATCATCCCGCTCGATGGTTTTCACACGCCCAAAAGCCTGAGGAAGGCGATCCGGAAAAACCTGTTCGACATCCGTTTCGATTTCGACTTCGAGGCGACCATCGATGGCTGCGCCGAGCGGCGCGAAGAACGCCGGTCGACCTGGATCAACGCGCCGATCCGCGAGGCTTATGTCGAACTTCACCGGATGGGCCATTGCCATTCGGTCGAAGCCTGGCGCGAGGGTCGGCTGGTCGGCGGCCTCTACGGCGTGTCGCTCGGCCGGGTATTCTTCGGCGAGAGCATGTTCGCCCGGGAAACGGACGCGTCGAAGATCTGCCTGGTGCATCTGGTTGAACGCCTGAAGGAAAGGCGCTTTGCGCTGCTCGACACGCAGTTCACCACCGAGCACCTAAAACGTTTCGGCGCGATCGACGTGCCGAGGGGCAAGTATGAAAAGATGCTGGCTGACGCGCTGAAGGGCGAAGCGGTCTTCTTTCCCTGACGATCCGTCCAATCAGTCTTTCGTCGCAACTTCCAGCGGCGTCTGCGCGTGGAACATCATCTTCCAGCCATTGACGCGATGGACATAGCCGGTGCTGACCAGCGCCGCATAAGGCTCGCCATTCTCGCGAGTGGCATGGGCCTCATAGGTCAGCACAACGATGTCGCTGCCCGGCTCGATGATGCCCTTGAGATCGATATCGAGATCGCGCCAGCGGTTCGGATCCGTCGCGGTTTCGGCCAGATCGGCGTTACTCATCGTTTGCGCCATCTGTGGGAAAGCCACCAGGCATTCGGTGTCGGCATTGGCTTTGAAATAGGCAGCGTCGCCGGTCCAGAACCCTCTTTCGAGATCGAGGAGTTCGTCCTTGTTGGCCATCATGGGAACATCTCCGTACCGCCAGCCATGACCAACGCACGGAGAATAAGGCGGTTCCGGAAGCTCAGTATGTGATCCCGAACAGGAGATCCCGCGTGCTTGGCGCTCTAATTGGATTTAGCAGCGTCGGGTGCCGGCACCTCCGACTTCTGCTTGCAGCCCTTCAGCCAGACATCGTAGACAGCGTGCTCGACGGCGTTGAGGCCGGGGCTTTCGGCAAACATCCAGCCGGTGAAGATGCGGCGGATCTTGCGATCCAGCGTGATCTCGTCGACCTCGACAAAGGAATCGGTCTTCGGCTCTTCGGTTTGCGGCCGCGAATAGCAGATGCGCGGCGTCACCTGCAAGGCACCGAACTGCACCGTCTCGTCGATATAAACATCGAAGGTGATGATGCGGCCGGTGATTTTGTCGATGCCGGCGAATTCGGCGACGGGATTGGTGATGCGTTCTGGTGCCGCAGGTGCCGCCGGCGCCACTGTCGCCTCCGGTTCCACCGGCGCCTCCGGCGCCGCCGGGTCCACTGGCGCCTCAAGCGTCTGTGCGGCGACCATGCTAAAAGCCGCAAAAGCGGCGGCGGCCACCGTCAGTCCGCCCATCGAGATTCGGCTGAAAATGCTCATGCAAGGGTCCGGTGGTTTGCGCCCGGGGTGATTCTGTCGCGCCCAAGGCTAGTCGCTGCTGTCAGATCGGCAAGCAGCTAAACGCCAATTGTGGCGATAAAGGACCGATCCGCCGCGACGAGCGGTTACGAACCCGGCGTCCAGGCGTCGTAATCGCCCGTCACCTGCGGGCGGTGCTGGTTGGTGAGCACAGAGCCCTTGGGGCGATAGGCGGCGGCACTTCCGGTGAGGTTCGGCTGATGCGGCCTCTGCCAGTCGCGTGGCTTGTAATTGTCGCTCGGCGGCGCGATATCGACGCGGTGATGCATCCAGCCATGCCAGCCGGGCGGAATCATCGAGGCTTCCGCATAGTCTCGATAGATGACCCAGCGGCGGGTGCGGCCTTCCGAATCGACACCACCCTCGTAGTAGACGTTGCCAGCCTCGTCCTGCCCGACTTTCTTGCCATGCCGCCAGGTGTGGAAGCGCGTGCCCAGCGTCTGGCTGTTCCACCAGGTGAAAAACTGCAGAAGGAAAGTCTTCATCCAAATCCTCGCGGCAAGCCCTCGCGGCGGCAGCGGCGGCGCCTGTTTCCTGCTTATGGCGTCAGGCCATCGCTAAGGCAAGGGTTTTGCCGCAAGCGCCGCGCAAATGGCTGTCAGAAAACCGATGCAAACCCGGCGGGCCTTTCGCGGCGGTCGAAGCATGCCTTGCCAAGGCTGCCCCGTCTTTCTAAAGCTCTGCACGTCCCATGCAGGTATCCAGTCTGATTGACGGTTGAGGGAGGTAAAGATGGCCCCGGATTCATCCGACCCTGAGCTGCGAATCAGTGCCAGCTCCATTCGCCTGCGCAAGGGCGGCGTGCCGGTCGTCTGCCTCACCGCCTACACCTATCCCGTCGCTCGCCTGCTCGACGATCATGTCGACCTGCTTCTGGTCGGCGACAGCGTCGCCATGGTTCTCCATGGCCATAAGACCACGCTGGGCGCTTCGCTGGAGATGATGATCGCCCATGGACAAGCGGTGATGCGGGGTTCGGCCAGGGCCTGCGTGGTGGTCGACATGCCGGCCGGAAGCTATGAGGCAACGCCGCGCCAAGCCGTCGCCTCGGCTCGGCGGATCGTCAACGAAACCGGTTGTCAGGCCGTCAAGCTGGAGGGCGGCGTTACCGTTGCCCGGCAGATCGCGGCGATCGTCGCTGCCGGCATTCCGGTCATGGGACATATCGGCTTGCAGCCGCAATCGGTGGAAAGCGACGGCGGCTACAGGATCAAGGGCCGTACCGAGGAGAATGTGGCGGCGCTTTATCGCGACGCCCGCGCGGTCGAGAAGGCCGGCGCGTTTTCGGTAGTCATCGAAGGCACAGTCGAGACCGTCGCCGCCGACCTCACCCGGCACATTTCCATTCCAACCATCGGCATCGGCGCCAGTGGAGACTGCGACGGCCAGATCCTGGTCATCGACGATATGGTCGGCCTGACCGTCGACCGCGTGCCGAAATTCGTCAAGCAATATGCCGACCTGCGCAGCGTCATATCGCAGGCGGCAGCCAGCTATGCAGCGGAGGTGCAAAGCCGGACATTCCCCGGCCCGAACCACGTCTTTTCGGCCGCAGCCGAACAAGGGCAAAGAATGAGTTGGGACAAAGAATGAGCCGAGACAAAGCATGAGCCGGCCTCTCATCGTCGACAGCGTCGCCGCCCTTCGCGCGCAAATCCGCGACTGGCGTCGCGATGGCCTCAGCCTTGCCATGGTGCCGACCATGGGTGCACTGCATGACGGCCATGTCTCGCTGATCGGGATCGCACTCGAAAAGGCCGATCGCTGCGTTGTCTCGATCTTCGTCAACCCGACGCAGTTCGCGCCGAGCGAAGACCTCGACAAATATCCGCGCCAACTCGCCCGCGACCTCGACCGGCTGGCCGAGACCGGCGCCCAACTCACTTTCACCCCTGGTGTGGCGGAGATGTATCCGGCTGGCTTCGCCACAAGGATCTCGGTCGGCGGGTCAGCCGCCGGGCTGGAATCGGATTTCCGTCCGACCTTCTTCGACGGCGTCGCGACGGTCGTGGCAAAGCTCTTCCTGCAGGCGTCGCCCGACTGTGCGGTCTTCGGTGAAAAGGACTACCAGCAGCTTTGCGTCGTCAGGCAGCTCTGCCGCGACCTCGATCTTCCGGTGGAAATCATCGGCGCGCCAACGGTACGCGACGCACATGGCCTCGCCATGTCCTCACGCAATGCATATCTGAGCGAAGCCGAGCTGGAGGTGGCGCGCCAGCTCAACGCCATATTGCGCCGGACGGCGGCGGCACTAGCGGCAGGGGCGGATGAAGGCAGCGCGACCGCCGAGGCCAGCCGCGCGCTCGTCAAGGCTGGCTTCGACAAAATCGATTATGTCGCGGCGCGCGAGAGCCTGACGCTCGCCCCATGGCGGAGAAACCGTGACGGACGCCTGCTCGCAGCCGCCTGGCTGGGCAAGACCCGGCTGATCGACAATGTGGAAGTTCCCTCCGCCTAAAGCGCGTCGCGTTGGATGGATTCATGCGACGCGCTTTAAGTTCTTGTTTTTATGCATGTCGTTATCGCAAGACCGCTTCGCACTTTTGCGCGACGTGCATTAGGCCAATCAGGCGACCTTGAGATCCTTCATCGCCTTCTCGTAGACATCTTTGATCGGCTTGGATACGTCTTCGGCGGCTTTCGTCGCGGCCGCCTGAAACTCCTTGCCCTGCTCGACGGTCTTTTCCACCTGCTTGCGCAGGAAGGCAGTCTGCAGTTCGATGAACTCGGAGGGCGATTTCACGGCAACCAGGGCTTCGAGGTGAGAAAAGCTGGCCTCAACATTTGCGCGCAGCGCGGCGATCGTCTTCAGCGACAGCTCATTGCCAGCGGTCTTGGCTGTTTCGAAGGATGACTCAAGAGCCTTTTGGGTCGCCTCGGCGCCGGTCGCCAATTTCGATAAGGCTTCTTTCGACTGCTCGACGCCCTTTTCGGCGACAGCGCGGAACTGATCGGTTGCCGCGGTCGGGACTTCTGCATTCTCGATGATTTCAGCAGTTTTATTAGCGGTCTTGGTCATAGTTTCCATCCTTTGCGGTGGGCGACCTTGTAGAAAAGCCGTCTCGTTCATCTAGCAGCCTGACGTTACGGCATCTGCAGTGCATTGCAATATTTTTGTGCGTCGCACCATGGCTTTTTTGCCTCAGCGTTAGCCACTGCTGAATTCTTACCGGGCGTGTTTTGCGGACGACAGCTGAGAAAGTATTCAGGCAAGAATTGCAAAACAGTGGCCCGCTCCAATCGCGCCTGTCCGATACACGGTTCGCCCCGCGAATTGCGGTGACAGTGCACCTTTTATTTACCCGACTGCCGCGTTTTCCGGATTTCACGGTTTTTTCGGTTTGCTCGGCAATCCGATCCAGAAGTGCTTCGCTGCCCACCGGCCAGCACAGCCGAGCAAACAGGGCAAAAACTGCACTGTCACCCTAATTCACCCTAATTCCAATCTGCATATTTTTTAGACCTTTGTGGACGACATCTTCAGAATCCAAGCTACCAGGCCGGCTCGGCTACAATTCGGCCAAAATCATGGTGCGGTCCTGCGCGCTCCAGGAGCGCAGCATCGATGCTCGGCTGGAATGAGAACGTTTCCTGGCGCGGATCCCAATCTTGATACCGGCACATGTCGAGCGGCTGCTCCCGTATCTGTTCCTGCTTGCATTGACCTGCATCGCGGTCGCCTTCCGGCCGCTCCTGCCTGTCGATGAAACCCGATATCTCAGCGTCACCTGGGAGATGTATCTGAGCGGACAGATCTTCGTTCCGACGATGAATTTCGCGCCCTATCTGCAAAAGCCGCCGCTGCTGTTCTGGCTTATCGACCTGGCCTGGGACATTTTCGGCGCAAGTCGGGTTGCCGCGATGCTCGTCATCTTCGTCGCGTCGTCGCTCGTCATCTGGCTGACGACGCGTCTGACAAAAACCCTCTTTCCCAGGCGCGACGACATCGCAAGCCGTATCCCTTGGCTCGTCGCCGGAAGCACCATCTTCGTGATTTATTCGACGCTGATCCTGTTCGACATGCTGCTGACTGTCTTCGTGCTCGCCGCGCTTTTGTCGTTGCTTGCCTTTGCCAAAAACGGCAACCATTGGCACGCCGTGCTGGCGGGATTGTTCATCGGACTGGGTGTTTTGACGAAAGGTCCGGTGGTGCTCATCCATATCGGCGCCCCTATCCTGCTCTATCCGTTCTGGCGCGATCGGCAGGCCGGGCTGGCGACGCCGAAATTTTTTGCCGGGGCGGGTCTGGCAATTCTGGCCGCATTGATTCCGGTGGCGATCTGGCTGGTGCCGGCGACCATCCAGACGAAAGGCAACTTCGTCTACGACCTTGTCTGGAACCAGTCGGCAGGGCGTGTCACCGGCAACCTGCACAACTCCCATGGCCGGCCGTTCTATTTCTATGTCGTGCTGCTGCCGATCATGCTTGTACCGTGGATCTTCATACCCGAAGTGCGGCGGCTGAAGCTGAGCGCCCGGATACGTGGCCTGATCGACTTGAGATCGCCGGACCTGCGCGCACTGCGCCTGCTGTCGTTCTCGTTCGTCGCGGTTTTACTGGTTTTCAGCGCGATATCCGGCAAGCAACCTCACTATCTGGTGCCGATGCTGCCATTTGCGACCATCCTGTTCGGGTATTTCATGGCGGAGATTCCCCTCGCGAGGCTCAGAAACTCGGCCTTCGTCCTGCTCGCAATTTTCGGCATCGGCCATGCCGCAGCATCAGCGACCGCTTTCAGACGCGAAGATCTCATGCCGCTGGCCAACTTCATCGACGAGCGAAAGAACGCCGACTGGGCCGTCGCCTTCGACTACCAGGACGAGGTCGGCTTCCTGGCCCGGCTGCAGAAGCCGTTCGAAAGCACCGACAATCCCGAGGAATGGCTTCGCTCGCATCCTGGCGGCTATGTCATCGACAAATCCAAGGACATTGGGACGTCGGAGCAAATCGCTTTCCGCCTTCACGTCGAACGAGGCTATCTTGTCGTCCTCAAGGGACAACATTGAGGGCGCCGCAACCGACCGCGCAGCCCGTAAAACGCAACTGACTGCGACATATCCGGGCAGACAAATCTATCCGATCGCCTTCTCGCCGGCAGCCCTGAACCGCCGCCACAGTCGGAGGTGTTCCCGGCGGGCAAAAACCCTTTCGAGCGATAGAAGGCGACGGCCGGAGCCCTTTGCCTCTTCCACTTCGAACACGCAGTGTCCGCGCCTCCGGAAAGCTGGCGTGGACCTCTTCCAGCGCCTGGCCGATGCCTTGCCTCTGGCAGGTCGGATGCACGTAAAGCTGGTTCAGCATGACGATCTTCGCATCCGTGGTGGCTGCGGCGAAAGCCATGCCGCCGATGCGCCTGCCGTCGTCTGCGACCAGGAATTCGGAGTTCGGCCGTGTCAGCCGCGCTCTACAGCGCCGCGCGTCCTTTCGGACGCGCAAAGGACGCTGTAGCACTTTTGATTTTGCGCATGATCCTTTCCGAAATCGATTCCGATTTCGGGGTCATGCGCTGAGCGAGGCGATCGAATGCTATTCGTCAGTGATCTCGGTGACTTTGGCAGCACCATTGATGGCGTCATAGGTGGCATGCCACGTTTCGACCAGCAGCGCCCGGATGGCAACCAGGTCGCGTTCGCTAGCAGTGCGGACGAACATCGGTTTTCTCGCTGACGGCTCGGCTATGCTTCGACAGGTCTGCGTTTGAGATCGATCACGGCAAGCAGCACGACCCAGATGAGGAGCACCAGGCTGCCCGCCATGTTGGCCGCCATGGCGATATCGGAGAAACCTGTTGCCGCCGTGGCGACGCCGCCAATCAGGACGCCAACAGCCCCTGCGCTGCCGAGCAACGACATCCAGACTGGACAGTGCTTCGCCTGTTGCAACGCGATGCTGGCGAGCAGGACGGTCAAGCCGAGCAGCACCGCGCTAACCGCGGCAAAGCCGATTTCGATCTGCCGCACCGCAAAGGCAGCGTTGAACAGCGATGCCTTTGCCGCATCGTCAGCCATGGCCCATGCGTTGACCATGGCCTTCAGGGCGATGCCGTCGACTGCCTGCAAAGCCGCCGCAGCCGCAAGCGACGCCGCGCCAAATACGATGGTGAGCAGAGCAAAGCCCCGCGCCGGACCGTCGAACAGACGGCCAATGATCAAAAGCATGCCGGCGATCATCGCCACGACACCGGCAAGTTGGGCCATGTGACTAAAAAGCCAATTGTGATCGGCGGAATACTCACCGAAGGCGCGAAGCGCATCACTCGGGTCCTCATGCATCGGATGCAACAGCGTGCCGACGAAAAGCAGCACGGCACCTGCGATCAGCAGCGCCGACGAGAGACCTGCCTGATTGCGCGGCCGTGGTCTTGCGTTCATTGCGCTATTCGATCCCGAGCTTGGCCTTGACGAGGTCGTTGACCGCTTGCGGGTTGGCCTTGCCACCCGTCGCCTTCATCACCTGGCCGACGAACCAGCCGGCCATGGTCGGCTTGGCGCGCGCCTGCTCGACCTTGTCCGGATTGGCTGATATCACCTCGTCGACCGCCTTTTCAATGGCGCCGCTGTCGGTGACCTGCTTCATGCCGCGGCTTTCGACCAACTGGCGCGGATCGCCGCCTTCGTTCCAAACGATCTCGAACAGATCCTTGGCGATCTTGCCGGAGATGGTGCCCTCCTTGATCAGGTCGATGACCGCGCCGAGCTGATCGGGCGAAACCGGAGCATTTTCAATACTCTTGCCGGCTCTGTTCAACGCTCCCAGCAGATCGTTGATGACCCAGTTGGCGGCAAGCTTGCCGTCGCGACCAGCGGCCATCTTCTCGAAATAGTCGGCGACGGCCTTTTCCGACACCAGGATCGAGGCGTCGTAGGTCGACAGGCCAAGCGAGGAGATCAGCCGCGCCTTCTTGGCGTCGGGCAGTTCAGGCAGATCCTTTGCCAACGCATCGACATAGGCCCGGTCGAATTCCAGCGGCAGAAGATCGGGATCCGGGAAATAGCGGTAGTCGTGCGCTTCTTCCTTGGAACGCATCGAGCGCGTCTCGCCCTTGTTGGGGTCGAACAGCCGCGTTTCCTGGTCGATTTTGCCGCCATCCTCGAGGATGGCGATCTGGCGGCGCGCCTCGTAGTCGATGGCCTGGCCGATGAAGCGGATGGAGTTGACGTTCTTGATCTCGCAGCGCGTGCCGAATTCGCCGCCGGGCCGGCGCACCGAGACGTTGACGTCGGCGCGCAACGAGCCTTCGTCCATATTGCCGTCGCAAGTGCCGAGATAGCGCACGATGGTGCGCAGCTTGGTGACATAGGCCTTGGCCTCGTCGGCGGAGCGCATATCGGGCTTGGAGACGATCTCCATCAACGCCACGCCGGAGCGGTTGAGGTCGACATAGGACATCGTCGCATGCTGGTCGTGCATCGACTTGCCGGCATCCTGCTCCAGGTGCAGGCGCTCGATGCCGACCTCGATGTCCTCGAATTCGCCCTGCCGGTCCGGGCCGACGGAGACCATCACCTTGCCCTCGCCGACGATCGGCTGCTTGAACTGCGAGATCTGATAGCCCTGCGGCAAATCGGGATAAAAATAGTTCTTCCGGTCGAAGACCGATTTGTGGTTGATCTCGGCCTTCAGCCCGAGGCCGGTGCGGATCGCCTGCTTGACGCATTCCTCGTTGATGACCGGAAGCATGCCCGGCATGGCCGCATCGACGAGGCTGACATTGGCGTTTGGCGGCGCACCGAAAGCCGTCGAGGCGCCGGAGAACAGCTTTGCTTGCGAGGTCACCTGCGCGTGCACCTCGAGGCCGATGATGATTTCCCAGTCGCCGGTGGCACCTGATATCAGGCGCTTGGCGTCGGGTGTGCGAGTATCGATGAGGGTCATAGTGGCCTGCGAGTTATCGGTGACGGAATTCACTTCTCAACGTGAATTCCGTCACGTCCGACGTGAAAGTCACTCGCTAGTGCAAACCACAAAAAGAGACAAGCGCAAAGCCAAAGCTGGCGCTTCACATCGAATCCAGCCGGCCGGCTGAAGAAATAAGGCGTCACGCCGTCGCGATGTAGGCCCTGATCTCCGCGGCCTCGCGCTCGACATCCTCGATGCGCCGCTTGACCACATCACCTATCGACACGATGCCGTCGAGCAGGCCGTCCTTTTCCACAGGCAGATGGCGGAAACGGCCACTGGTCATGATCTCCATGACCTCGTTGACGGTGTGGTTCTCATTACAGATCTTCACCTTGGGCGTCATTGCCGAACGCACCGCGATATCCAGTGCGGCGGCTCCTTCCCTGGCGAGGACCCGCACGACGTCGCGCTCGGAAAGAATACCGACGATCTTATGATCGCCATTGGTGATGACCAGCGCACCGACCCTGTGTTCGGCCAGGATGCGAATGGCCTCGCTCAGCTTTTCGTTCGGCCCGAGCGTCAACACGTCATGGCCTTTCTGCTCGAGAATTGCCTTAACAGTCATGGCGTCCTCCTCAGTTTTACTTGCCGGTTCCTGCCCTGACCGGCTTTCCTTTTGCGCATGACCCCGAAAATCGGCCCCGATTTTCGGAAGGATCATGCGCAAATCAAAGTTCTACAGCGTCCTTTGCGCGTCCAAGAGGACGCGCGGCGCTGTAGTGAACATCGTGCGCCGCGATCGATTGCATTTCAAGTGCGGCGATGCTTAAGCCGTGAACTCATCCGGCTGCTGCCGTCGATCGAAAGCGCGCAGGCCGAAGAAGCCGGCGACGAAGCCGCCAATATGCGCCTCCCAGGCGATCTGGCTGTCGATGCCGGGCGCGAAGGCAACGAGGCCGGTGGCGAGATTGATCACCATCCAGATGGCAAGAAAAGTCACAACGCCGCGCGAGCGGAACACTGCCGCCATCGGCAGCGGCGCGCCGGCGAAGGCGGCTTTGCCGGACGAGCGGTCCGTGCGGAAGCCAAAGCGGGCGGCGGCTCCCATCATGCCGGAAATCGCCCCCGATGCGCCGACCAGCGGCGCCTGGCCGAGCGGATGCACGGCCCAGAACAGCACCACCGCCGCCAGCCCCGTCGCCGCGAAGAACAGGCTGAAACGAAGCGCGCCGAAGCGGTTCGCCAGCGGTGAGCCGAAAGCCGCCAGCCACACCATGTTGACGGCAAGATGAGCAAAGCCGCCATGCAGGAAGGCATAAGTGAAGGGGCTCGAAAACGCGTAGAAATCGAGGTCGAAGCGACCGGAATAGCGGATCGGAATGAAGGCGGTCCGGATCAGCAGGGAGAAATCCTGGTCCTCGGTGAGCCAGTAGAGCCGGATCAGATGAACGACGACGCAGATGCCGATCACCGCCAGCACAACCGGCGGCATGTTGAATACCGGCTCGCGAAGACGCTCCGGCTCGCGGCCGACAGGTCCGCCCTCGCCCTGTTCGATTTCCGATGGGCTTGCTGGTTCGCTCATATGGCTCGCACTCAGTCGCTGGATTCGACTTCGCGAGCATGTAGATCACGGCCACCCGATTCACAAAGGGGCGAATCGCCCCACGCAAATCAAAACCGGGGCGAATCAAAATTGGCGCGAATCAAAAAGAAGCCGTCCAAGGTTTCCCTTGAACGGCTGGTCGAGCCCCCATGCTCCCCCAAACTCTTGACTGAACTGCTGCCGATCGCTGCGAAACGACCGCTTCTGGAGTGGTTTTAGCGTGCCACGGGCGTGGGCGGGGCGCAACGTAAACCACTTGTTAACCTTAACGACCCCGACCCGTGAACAAGTGTTAACGATGCTGGCACGCATCCTGCTCCGCAACGCATGTAGGTCCTCGGAGGGCGCCCTTCTGTTCACCGATGGGACATCAGACGACAGATTGCGCGGAGCAGCATAACATGAACCAGAACGGATCGATCACGCTGTTCCATTATTGGAACCGGCTGCGTGACGGGCGCCCTGCCCCGAAGCGTTCGGAAGTCGAGCCAGCCGACATCAAGTCGTTGCTGGCCGACACATTCATCCTGGAAAAGGATACGCGCGGCGAAGCGGTATTCCGGCTCGCCGGCACCAGGCTTTGCGCGGTCTATGGCCGTGAACTCAAGGGGTTTTCCTTCCCCTCTCTATGGCGCGAGAAGGACCAGCGGCTTATCTCGAAACTGATCCACGGCGTCTTCGATCAGAAATCCGTATTGCTCATCACCTATGAAGGTTTCAGCCGCACCGACCGTTCCAGCAAGTTCGAGCTGCTCGCCCTGCCGCTCGACGGCGGCGTCGAAAATCCGCGCTGCCTCGGCGTGATAAGCGCTGCTGAAAAGCCCTTCTGGCTGGGCGCGGACCCGATCGCCGACGCCCTGATCGATTCGATCCGCGTCGTCGATCCGGAGAAGGAACCGATACTCGCCAAGAACCGGCCGGCCATCGACGTTCCCTCGCTTGTCCCGTCGGAACTCGATCCGCCCCAGACGATTTCGGCGCTCGGCCAGGCGCGCCGCATCCGCCATCTGGTCGTGTTCGACGGCGGGCGCGGGTAATAATCTAAAACCCTAAAGTAGCGGTGTCAGGCTTTCCCCTTTGTTAACCCGCTTCGCTGTAGCTTTCTGACGAAGTTCCTCGCATCAACGCGCGGAATGCCAGACGGGGTGTAGGCAGTCATGAGGTCAGCGGCGGTCGACACCGCGCCGTCCCGAGCTGAAAGGCGTAACTTTCAGCGCGTTCGCGTGAAAATCTACGGACGCTTCATGCTGGAGGATCGTACCGAACATCCGTGCCAGGTGGTCGATATGTCGCCGGGCAATGTAGCGCTTCGCACCGAGCGCATCGGCATGCCGGGCGAGAAAGTCATCGCCTACATCGATCACATCGGCCGCATCGAAGGCGTCGTCACCCGCATCCTGCAGGATGGTTTCGCGATGACGGTCATCGCCTCGGAACGCAAGAAGGACAAGCTTGCCGCACAGTTGACCTGGCTCGCCAACAAGCACGAGCTTGATCTGCCGGAAGATCGTCGTCACGAACGCGTGGCGCCGCGCAATCCGACCACCGTGCTTCAGCTCAGTGATGGGCGCCAGTACCAGTGCCGCATCATCGACCTGTCGCTTTCGGGCGCCGCGGTCGAGATCGACGTCAAACCGGCAATCGGCATCCAGGTCATGCTCGGCACGATGCGCGGCCAGGTGGTGCGCCATTTCGAGGACGGCGTCGCCATCGAGTTCGCGGTCATCCAGCGGCCCGAAACACTCGATTCCGAATTCAACGCACCCGGCACCTGACAAACAACACGGTTTCCGCAATCGAACCGGCCCATTTCGGCCGGTTTTTTGTTGCCCCGATGCCGCGCCAAGGCGCCGCGCCGGCCGATACGGCTCCGCGAGAACGCCTCAACAATTTTGTACTGGAATGATTCAAATTTTATGTGTATTCTATAGGCGTTTTACTTAATGTCTACTTCGAGCCTTTGCGTCGAATAAATCCAATCGTGTCATTGTCTCCTCAAACGGGGAGACTGGACGATGAAGAAGACGAGGGGCAAGCTGTTGCTCTTGGCAATGGCGATGCAGCTTACCGCCTGGGGAACGGCGTATGCAGCGGGACCTGCCTTCATGCACACCGGCAGCCGTACCACACAGCCGGTCGGCCATTACGAGTTCTGTCAGAAGATTCCGCAGGAATGTAATCAGCGGACGCCGAAGCAGGCGCCGATCGAGCTGACCCGCAAGCTGTGGGCGAAGATCGTCAGCATCAACAATTCGGTCAACAGCAAGATCGCGCCACGCACCGATATGGAACTGTGGGGCAAAGAAGAAGTCTGGTCCTATCCCAACAGCGGCTTCGGCGACTGCGAGGACTATGCGCTGGAAAAGCGCCGCGCGTTGATGAACATCGGCGTTCCGGCCGGCGACCTGCTGATGACGGTTGCGCGCCAGCCGAACGGAGACGGCCACGCGGTGCTGACCGTGCGCACCAGCCTCGGAGAGTTCATCCTCGACAATCTGGAAACCAGGGTGCTGTCCTGGACTGCTACCGACTACACCTACCTGAAGCGCCAATCGAGCCAGAATTCGGGCGCTTGGGTAACGATCAACGACGGCCGCTCCGACGCGGTCGCCAGCGTCCGCTAAGGACGCCAATGCATGTCGCCCAAAAGTGCGCAGCGGTTTTGGGATAGCGACATGCATAAAACAGAGATTAGGCGCGTCGCATCATTTGAACGCGCCGCGCCTTAGGAGAAAACCCGGTCGAGCCCCACCCCCCGTCCCCAACGACCGGGTTTTAGGAGCCGGCCCCGTCCCCGGGCCGGCTCCACCATTTCAAGCGGCACCGGGCTTCTGGTGATGACAAATCCTACTTGCGCGTTGGGAATGGCGGGAGACGACCGGTGCGGACATTGGTCCGATTGCGACAAATTCAGCGGCGCAATAAGCTTCGGCCGTGAGCTACCAGGCGATGAAAATTCGAGTGATCTGTGATCAGACTGTTCGGGAATGTTTCCTAGACGCTTGGTCACATTGAGAGGTTTCCGGGCACCGTCAGGACACAGAAGGAATCTGAATACAACTGAGCGCAAAGAACCCCAATTGAGACACAACTGAAACACATCGACGCGCTTGGGCGACATGCATGCGAAACGTTTTGGGCGGATGGTCGAGCCGCACGCAGGCCAGGAGCGCAGGAGCGTCGCCAATGACACCCGACCAGATTCGACTTGTCCAGGATAGTTTCCACGAGGTCCTCCCGATACGCGTGGCAGCCGCGGCTCTGTTCTATGAACGCCTGTTCGCGATCGACTCGGATCTTCGCGCACTGTTTCTGGCGAGCGACATGCCCAAGCAAGGCGCAGAGCTGATGGCGAGCCTGGGCTCCGTCGTGCGCGGACTGGATCGTGCCAACACCGTCCTTCCGACCGTACGCGAGCTCGCCAAGCGTCATGTGGCCTGCGGTTTCAAGGAGCATCATTACCCGATTGTCGGGCAAGCGCTCATCGACACGATGGCGGCCGGCCTCGGCACGGCCTTCACGCCGGCGGTCCGCGAGGCTTGGGAGACAGCCTATGCGTTGCTTGCAAGTGTGATGATCGCGGCTGCCCGCGAGGATCAGCTCGCAGCGTGAGGCATCCGATGCCGGAACAATCGGCACTTAAGTTAGCGATGTTCGCGCTTTGAAACCAAACGCGCCCGTGGCCCAGACCGGCGGCCGGGATTGACAGTGGCTGTCGATTCCCGTGGTTGCATACGCAGTTTAACGGATCCGTTCCCTCGAATTCGACCATAATTCGACGGAGGCTCAAACGCTCACTCCCCTGGTCTTATCGCAACCTCCTCTAATCGACGGCGCGAATGGTCGCGTCGCGAGGATGGAGACAAAAATGACCACTATCGATCACGCAAACTATTCCGCCTCGAGAGACAGGCTCGACGCTATCGGCTTCGCCAAATCCGCGATCCGCCTGGCCTTCCGTGCATTGAAGATGCGCAGCGAGCGAGTCACGCTACATTCAATGCCCGACTATCTGCTCAACGACATGGGCATCGGCCGCTCGGAGATCGATCACGTCACGTCCATGCGGTTTACAATTGCCAACAGCGCTCAACGCGGTCGATTGATCGCGAAATGATGCTGATCCACATTGACCTGGCCTGCTGAACAGGCTCGGCCCGACGGGCGCGAGAGGTTGCCCCGAAGTCGGGCCAGGCCTTTAACACAAGAATTACTCAACCGCGCAATCCCTGGCGATCACCTCGCCGGGGTTTTGGCGCTTTGAACAAGGCCTACGTCTCGCAGATCGTTTCGTAGCGTGGAAGCATGTGGATCAAGCAATTCCATGGCAAATTCCACGAACGCAACCACCCTCGTTCAAACGCAGCGCCGTCACAAGGAAGCGGTCCGGCAAATTCGCCGCACTATTCACTTGGAGAAGACGATGCAACACACCACCAAGGCCTCAAGGCCACCGTTGAACGGCGTCGACACGCCAAACCTTCTGGCAACGATCAACTTTGTCGCCGGCCAGCCTGAATTGGCCAAGTTCCAGTTCCGCGCCCACAACGAGTGGGTCGAAGGCACCCACAGCAAGAGCGTCATGCTCGGCTTCCACGGCGCCGGCCAGGAACAGAAGCATGCCAAAGCCTATTACGCCGACAGCGACCACCCGGCCGTGCTGTGCGGCGCCGATCACGGCCCCACCCCGGTCGAATGGCTGCTGCATGCGCTCGCCAGCTGCCTGATGGCGGGCGTCGCCAACATCGCCGCGGCGCGCGGCATCAAGCTGACCAAGGTGCAGTGCTCGGTCGATGGCGACATCGATCTGCGCGGCATCCTCGGGATTTCCGACGAGGTCCGAAACGGCTTTCAGAACATCACGGTGGCGTTCGAAATCGAGGGCGATGCGCCGTCCGAGAAGCTCCAGCAACTGGTCGAGCAGGCACGGGCACGGTCCGCGGTCTTCGACGTGCTGACGAACGGTGTTTCCGTTTCGGTCGGTGTCAAAACCATCCAGTGATCCACCCGGAAAGGCGGTTCGGACGGGTGTCTGAACCGTCGCCCTCCAAAACTGATGGAAACAATATGGAACAGGCTGACGTTGTCATCGTCGGCGCTGGCCAGGCGGGCATCGCCTTGAGCCATTGCCTTGGAAAACGCGGGATCTCGCATGTCGTTCTGGAACGCGGGCGCATTGGCGAACGGTGGCGGTCCTCGACATGGCGTTCGCTCCGCCTTTTGACGCCCAATTGGCTGAACGCGCTGCCAGGCTCCCCATATTGTGGCTCCGAACCCGACGGCTACATGAGCCGCGACGCGTTTGTGGAAACCCTGGTTGGCTATGCCCATCGATCGCAAGCGCCGGTGCGCTCGTACGTCGATGTCTTGTCGTGCGAACAGGATGGGCAAGGCTTCAGGCTGCGGACGACCGCCGGCGACTGGTCAGCGAAAGTCGTCGTTGTGGCCACCGGTCATTGCGACGTGCCGAGCATGCCCTTCCCGCTGCATACAAGCGCGGACCAACCGGTCAGCATCCACGCTTCGCAGTACCGAAGTCCCGACCAGCTTGCGTCAGGCGGCGTGCTGGTTGTCGGCGCATCGTCGTCGGGCGTCCAGATTGCCGACGAGCTGCGACGCAGTGGCAGACGCGTAATCCTGTCCGTCGGCAAGCACACGCGTTTGCCGCGCATCTGGCGAGACAAGGATATCTTCTGGTGGCTCCACCATATGGGATTCATGTCCCAGCGGCTGGACGATTTGACAGATCCCGACAGCGCCAGACGACAGCCTTCACTTCAACTTGCCGGTCGGGCGGATCGCTCCAATGTCGATCTGGCGACCCTTCAGGGCATCGGAGTCGAACTCACCGGGCGGTTGAAAGGCATCTCGAACGGGACAATTGGCTTTGCCGATGATCTCAAAGATAGCATCACGGCGGCGGACGCCAAGCAGGACCGGCTCCTTCGCCAGGTCGACCAGTTCGCGGGTCACAAATCCATGGCCGGCGCCCCCGCCCCGATCGAGGTGCCGACGAATTGCCTCAAGCGCCTGTCGTTCGCGAGCGACGACATCGGCACCATCATATGGGCGACCGGCTACAGCCGCTCGTTTTCATGGCTGAAATTGCCCGTCATCACCGCCGATGGCGAACTGGCCCACAAGGGCGGGATAACGACCTTCGCCGGCCTCTATGCGCTTGGCTTTCGCTTTCTGCGCAAGCGCGATTCCAATTTCATTGGAGGCGTTGGGCCGGACGCGCAAGCGATCGCCGACCATGTCTCACACTATCTCGGTCAGAGCGGCCTCAAGGCAGCATAAGGACATTCCGATGCTTTCCAATGTCGTCCCCGCACACTCTCACTACGACGCCATCATCGTCGGCGCGCGCTGCGCCGGAGCCTCGACGGCAATGCTGCTCTCCCGGGCAGGATTGCGGGTGCTGGCAGTCGACCGCCAGTCCTATGGATCTGACACGCTGTCTACACACGCGCTGATGCGACCAGCCGTCATGCAGCTTTCGCGTTGGGGCCTGCTCCAACCGTTGATCCAAAGCGGTGCGCCGGTGATCAGGTTTGCCACTTTTCACTATGGCGAGCAGGAGGTCACGGTGCCCATTCGGCCCGAGCCAGATATTCCGGGCCTGATCGCTCCACGCCGCACGGTGCTTGATCGCATGTTGGTCGATGCCGCACGAGCCGCTGGAGCCACGATTATGCACGACACTCCGGTCCATGATCTCATGTTCGACGCACATCGCCGTGTTCGCGGCGTCACATTGAGAGATGCCGTCGGCCAAACTCGCGAGATAAGCGCCGATATCGTGGTTGGAGCAGACGGGCTCGGCTCATTTATCGCTCGCAAGGTCGAGGCACGGACGCTGGTGCAGGGGCGGTGCTCGGTGGCACATGTCTTCGGCTACGCCCCCGCGCCGGCGTTCTCGGGATACCACTGGTATTTCGGCCGGAACTTATCCGGCGCCGTGATACCGACGAATGACGGGCTTGCCTGTATCGTCGCATCCGTTCCGACTGAGCGGTTTGACGCGGAGTTCCGTTTCGATCTTTCCGCCGCACAGCTTGCCCTGGCAGCACTGGCACCCGGATTGGGATCGCGGGTCTTCGGCAATGGTGGCGAACGTCTGAAGGCCTTCCGCGGCACGCCCGGCCGATTGCGGCAGGCATACGGCCCTGGCTGGATGCTGGTCGGCGATGCCGGCTTCTTCCGCGATCCGCTGACCTCGCATGGTATTTCCGACGCCCTGCGTGATGCCGAAGGGGCCGCGACGGCAATACTTTCCTGTCGCGAGTCCGCATTGCGGGAGTTCCAGGAAGTACGCGACAGCCTCGCGCTGCCCATCCTTGAGACCACGGACGCCATCAGTGCCTTCGACTGGTCCCTCGAAGAGCTACCTGAACGCCACAAGCGCTTCAGCGAGGCGATGAAATCCGAAGTCGCTGTGCTCTTGGCCCGGGCGGCGCGCGATCGCGAGGTTCCGCCTCTCCCGCAAGGGCTAGTGACGTCGCAGCTAGAGGCAATCTGAAACACAAAACAAGGAGCAAGGCTATGCAAACGACCATACGAGCCGGATGGTCCGGAGTCCGGTTCGGACAACCGGAAGTCAGGGCCAGTGCAGAGCGAAGGCGCATCACTCGGGCTAGCGACATCATTGCGTTCAGCGACATGACCGGCGACAGAAACCCACTCCACTACGATGATGTCCTATCCGCCCGAACCGTCTTCGGCCGTCTCATAGTTCAGGGCGGTGTCACTTCCGGCCTTCTCAATGCTCTGGTGGCCGAGGACTTACCGGGACCCGGCAGCGTCTTTCTTGGCGTCGAGTGGAAGTTCCTCAAGGCCGTCGGTATCGGCGAGGAGATCGTCGCACGCGCGGAGGTGCTTAGCGTGCGGGAAGACAAGCCGATCAGCACGCTGTCAACCAGCGTCGCAAACTCGGCAGGCGAGATTTGCCTGTCCGGCACGGCAACAACCTACACTGTGCCGCTCGATTAGCCGCCATAGGCTGCCGGGCGGCTCCGCATTTCCATGCTCTCCCACACGCTGTCTCCAACGGGCAGAACGCATGTTCGAGGAACTTAGCGGAATGGTCCGCTGCAAACCAAGGAGCCAACTTTATGAACATCTCATTCGGTATCTATGCAACCCCGACATCCACTCTGTGGAAAGACATCCGCAAAGGTCCGCCGCTCGAGGCAGTCCGGGAGCACCTCGACCGGGTGGTTAACTTCAGACGCCTTTGCGAGATCGCTCGCAGGGCTGAGGTCCGTTGACGGAGTACGGGTCAAATGCGATGGCGGGCGTGGAGACATGTCCGGCATCGGTTTGGGTGTTGCGAACCGAAATGCTTCGTCGCTAATGTAAGGCCGACCATACGGTTAGGACAACCGGATTGAGCTCGGCCTTCGAAGTAAGGGTCTTTGGCGACCTCACGGTTCGCCGTGACGGCGAGCCTGTGGCCCTAACGCAATCGCGCAAGACGCGGGCGTTACTCGCCTATCTGGCCGTGCAGCAAAAGCAGCAGCGCCGCGAGTGGCTTTGTGAGATGTTCTGGGACGTCCCTGATGATCCTCGGGGCGCGCTGCGTTGGAGCCTTTCGAAGCTGCGCCAGATCTTAAACGCCGACGGCGAGACCCGGCTTGCGGCCGATCGCAACGTGGTCCAACTGAAGCCGGGATCGATCTGGCTCGACTACGATCTGATCAGGGGCCTGTCGGCCGATGCGGTTGGTTTGCTGCCTACAGAGCGTCTGGAAGCGATCGCTGCGGCTTTCGCCGGCCCGTTCTTGTCGGACCTCTATCTGCCGCGCTGCCAGGCGTTCGAGGCTTGGCGCGTCTATTGTTCGAACGAGACCGAGATTCTGCACCTGAAGGCGCTACGCGCCCTGATCGATCGCCTGGGCGACGAGCCTGAGCGGGCGCTTCCCCACCTGCACACGCTGCAGTCACTTCTTCCGGACAATGATCTGGCAGACGAGATCGCCCGCATTAACGATCAGGCTCGACTGACTGTCGCCGCTGCCCCGATCCGAAGTGGCACGACGGCTGGACCTGTTAGCCGGCCGGCCCCCGAACCTCCGCTGACGGGGCCTGTGCCCGAACCCGTCCCGTCGCCTTCGACGAAGGTTTCGTCAGGTAAGCAGCAGATACGCTACGTCAATGCCCGCGATGGCACCCGGATCGCCTATGTCATCAGCGGATCCGGGCCAGCGATCGTGCGTGCCTCGCACTGGATGTCCCATCTCGACTTCGATTGGGAAAGCCCGGTTTGGGGACATTGGATCGACGGCCTGTCCAGCGGCTTCACGCTTGTACGCTACGACGGGCGCCTGAACGGCCTTTCCGACACAGTCTGTGAGGATGTGTCTTTCGATGCATTCGTCGACGATCTCGAATGCGTCGTAGGGGCCGTGGGCCTCGACCGTTTCGTCCTCCTTGGAATATCGCAAGGCTGTGCTCTCTCCGTCGAATACGCCATTCGCCATCCCGAGAAGGTCGCGGGTCTCTTGATTTGGGGGGGATATGTTCGTGGATGGCGAGCGCGCGGAAATGCGGCGGAGATCGTCAGACGCGAAGCAATCTCGGCGTTGATGCGCCAGGGCTGGGGTCAGGACGACCCATTGTTCCGCCAAATGTTCACCAACCTGTTTATACCGGGCGCCAATCGCGTGCAGATGGATTGGTTCAATGAGCTGCAGCGCCGGACACTCACGCCGGAAAACGCGATGCGGTTGAGCTATGTCTTTGCCGACATTGACATATCGCGATCGCTTGAACGGCTGCATGTGCCAGCGCTCGTCCTGCATGCCAACGGCGACCGGGTCGCGCCTTTCTCGGAAGGTTTGGAGCTCGCCAGATCGATAACTGGTGTCCGCTTCGTCGAACTGGAAAGCGCCAATCACATCCTTCTTGCCGAGGAACCCGCGTTCCGCAACTTCATTCTCGAGGCGTCGGCATTTGCCAACAAGGCGCTTCAGGCGCAAACGGTCGTTGCGGTCGACCCGAGGACCCGGCGACAGGCAACGATCCTGTGCGCCGATTTCCAATACGCCGAACCGGTGATGGAGAACCTGCCTCCCGATGTCGCGCTGGAGCGGGTCGATCCCTTCCTTATGCAGGCCACCGCACTCGTGCGCGACAACGGAGGAACGGTTCTGACGATTTCCGAGAACGAGCTCGTCGCGTCGTTTGGCGCGCCTGAGCCGCTCGAAGGACATGCTGCACTTGCCTGCCGGACCGCACTCGCGCTGCGCGAGCTCGCGCTGCGCCATGGCGATTGGATGACCGGCGTTCGTGCTGCCCTGGACACAGGCGTCGTGATCGTCAGCCCGGCACGTGACGGGGCTTTGGAGGTGCGCGGCGGGCCGGTGTCCGTGGCCCATACGCTGAGCCAGGCGTTGGGGCGCGATCTCGTGGTGGCAACCGCCAGGACCCGGGCATCGGCTGGCGGCTTCGTCAGTATGGAAGCGCTGGCAGCGCCACTTCTGTCGGAATACCCGAAGAACCAGCGGCTCTTTGAAGTGATCGAGATCAGGCGGGGCCGCTCGCGCTGGCAGTTGCGCGCCGAAACGCAGCTGTCGCCGTTCGTCGGCCGCGAGATGCAGCTGCAGATTCTGAACAAGGCCTGGCATGACGTATTCGACGGCGAAGGTCAGACGGTTTTCGTGGTCGGCGATCCCGGTCACGGCAAGTCGCGTGTCACGCATGAATTCGTTGGGGCCATCCCTCACGATGATGCTGAGAATCTGGAGGTCGGCGCGCTCGAAACGGACCTGCGCAGCGGCTTCGTCGTAATTCGGAAGCTGCTGCAAACCCTGTTCGGCGTGGGCGACACCGAAGCGCCGCCAATCGCAATCGAAAAGATACTGGCCGCGCAAAGCGCGCAAGGCTTCGATGAGCGGCTCCTCGATCCGATCATGGCAGTCATGGAACTGTCCGTTCAGGATCCGAACTGGGCTATCATTTCTGGCCAGGAGAGATCCCGGCGCATGCAGGAAGCAGCGGTTGGGCTTCTGCTCTTCCTTGGCCGCAGGAAGCCCGTCGTTCTCCTGGTCGAGGACCTTCATTGGATAGACGCCGAGAGTGAGGGGGTCCTGGTGCGGCTGGCGCAGGCACTGCCCACTGTCCGCTGCCTGCTTATCCTGACCTGTCGACCCGAATACGATCGCGGTGCCTTCGCCGCTGCAGGACCTTCCGAAATCCGCCTGCCGGCGTTCAATACGGCCGAAGCAGCAGCATTTCTTGACTACTTGGTCGGCAGGGACCCTGAGCTGGCGCAGCTCCGCGGTGCAGTCGGGGATGCGTGCAAAGGCAATGCATTGTTCCTGGAAGAGACCGTCCGCGCTCTCGCCGAGACCGGCAAGCTGGAAGGGCAGCCGGGCCGCTACCGGCCTTCTGGCGAGGTCGACGAGATCGTCGTTTCGGCGAGTATCCAGACGATCGTCGACGCTCGCTTCGAACGTCTCGACAAGGATTCGAAGCGGGTAGCCGAGGTCGCCTCGATCTTCGGCGGAGAGATTCCGGTGCCCTTGCTACGAAGGATGGCGACGCTGTCGAGCCTGCGCTTCGATGCCGCCCTCCAGAATTTGAAGAAGGCCGATCTCCTAGTGGAGCTTCAGGTTTTTCCCGAGGCTTTCGTCCGCTTCAAGCACGTCCTCATCCGAACTGCTGTGTCAGGACGTATCGTATCGTCGGCGCTCATTGAGCTCCACAGGACTGCGCTTGCCGAATTGAAGGCCCATTACGCGGACCGGCTTGAGGAGCACAGCGAACGCCTGGCCAGACACGCGCAACAGGCTCACCTCTGGGTCGAAGCCGTCGGCTATCTTCTGATCTCGGCTCGCAAGGCGATCAAGCGGTCGGCGCACGTCAGTGCACTTGAGCAGCTGGACCTTGGGGTCAGGCTGCTGAGGAGCAACGATGTCGCCGACGCCGATGAGCAAGAGATCGAGTTCCAGCTCGCGAGGGGCGTGGCCCTCATGGCGGCTCGTGGCTGGGGTGCGACCGAAGTGCTCGCCGCGTTCGAGCGCGCCGAGGAACTTTGCGGTAAGATCGGCGACCAGGCGCGTCTGTTCACGGCGCTGCGCGGGAGAGCCCAATACTACATGCTTAGCGGTAAGCCGGCAGCGGCGCAGGAACTGGCCTGCCGATGGGCTGGCATGGCTAAGGACGACAGCGATCCCGGTCTCGCGATCGAGACCGAGCACATGTTCTGGACAAACAATTTCTTCCTTGGGGAGACCGCGGCGGCCCAGAACCATGCGGAACGCGCCATCGGCCTCTACGACCCCGACCGCGATCATTATCTGACGTACAAGTACTCCGGTCATGACCCGGGCGTCTGCTGCCGCTGCTTCTCAGGATTGTCAGCCTGGCTGGCCGGCGAGCCGGATAAGGCAAGGCTACGGTGCGAAGACGCAACCGGGCTCGCCGGACGTTTCGAGCATCCGCTGAGCATGGCGCTTGCGTATTGGGGGACCAGCTACCTCCATATGTTCGCGGGGGAGCCTGAGGCCGCGCTTCGGGCGGCGGAAAGCGAGTTGCAGATAGCAGAGAAGTTCCAGTTGCCGCTCCTTGTCGGCCAAGCCGCGTTCCAGGTTGGATGGGGGCAATTCCGGCTTGGGGAACGGGGGGCCGGCCTGCGCGGCATGGAGGAAGCTATATCTGCCATTCGCCGGACCGGCGCTGAAATGGGGCTGCCCTATCTGATAGGCCTTTACGCCGAAGCGCTGGGCGACAGCGGCAGGCTGGACAGCGCTCGCAAGTCGGTTGAAGCTGCCCTCGAGCTCGGCCGCTACAACGGAACCTATTTCCAGCTCGCCGAAGTACTTAGGATCGAAGCCTGTATCCGCGAAAAGAGCGGTGGCGGACCTGACGAGATCGAGAAGATGCTCCACAAGGCTGCGAACGTCGCTACCTTGCAGCGTTCCGCGATTGGCCAACTGCGTATCGCTGTGGAACTCGCTCGCTGTCTTCGAAGCCTTGGAGATGTCGAGAAAGCGCGTGAATTTATCGCGCCTCACGGCGAGCTTGTCGGTAAGCTCGACGACAGCCAGGATGCGCGGGCGGCGCGTGAGTTCTTCTAGCCAACGTGGCTACGTGACGCGTGCCCAGAAACCGCGCCGCCGCCACTGCGGCTGAATAAGCATCCGGCTACGCTAGGTTTTCGAAATCCAGTATGCGTCGGTGAAGCCGACATGCCTCGCTTCACGGTGATACCGCGTTAGTCCGGCAGGCCCGCCTTGCGAAGGCCTTCGATATATCTGCTGCGATCGTCCGGTCGATAAAACGGCGGCAGCACCTCGGCGAGATTCGAAAGCCGCAGCAGCGGATCGAACTCGCAGATCCGGGCCATCATTTGCTGCGCTTCCGATAGGCGCCCCGCAAGGGCATGACCCGCCGCCACTACACGCATCGCGCTCACGTAGTTCGGCTGGTGCCGCAGCGACTTTCCCGCCCACGCGACAGCGTCATCGTAGTGGCCGGCACAAAAATGAGCGAGCCCGGTGTTGAACTGCCAAGCGAACAGGCGTGGATCCAATGGGCTTAGGCGCATCGCAAGCGCGGCGTGCTCGACGGCCTTGCCTGGCTCGCCCAAGCAAGCCCTCACCCAGCTGCTGACGCCCAAAGCAGCCGCCAAGTTCGGGTTGAGAGCGAGCGCGCGATCGATGCAAGCCGCACTGTCATCAAGGTCGCCGCTTACGTAGCCGAGGACGTATCCGCCGTAGGAAAGCGCAATTGCATCATCCCATCCGAGTTCGACCGCTCTCCTGGCCAGTCGAGTAGCCTCGGCAATCTCTTCCGCGCGGTCGACCATCCAGCCATTGCTCTTTCGAGTGGCGTAGCACCGCGCCGCCCGCGCATGGGCTATCGCGAACTCCGGGTCACGGTCGATCGCTTTCATGAAGAGGCGCAAGGCATCGTCAATGGCCGATCTACTAGTGATCGTCCGGTCGAAGGCCGCCAGCCCGCGGAGATAGTAGTCGTAAGCGTCGAGGCTTTCTGTCGGCTTGCGCTTGGCACGCTCGATCTCAGCCTCCTCCACCTTCGGGGTGATTGCGCCGACTATGCTCAAGGCGACCTGGTCCTGCAGATCGAACACCTCGGCGAGCGTTCCGTCAAAACGATCGGCCCAGAGGTAGGCTCCCGTCGAGGTGTCGATGAGCTGCCCGGCGATGCGCAGGCGGTCACCCGCCCGGCGCACACTTCCCTCGACCACATAGCGCACGCCCAGCTCACGCCCGACCTGCTTTATGTCTATGGACCGTCCCTTGTAGGTAAAACTCGAATTCCGAGCGACTACGAACAGATGGCGGAAGTGAGCCAGGGCGGTGACGATGTCTTCCACCATACCGTCGGCAAAATATTCCTGCTCGACATCACCGCTTAGATTCTGGAATGGCAGCACTGCAATTGATGGCTGGTCGTCGTGTCTCGCTGGGACTGCCCGCATTTGCGCCGGCGCCGCGACGCCAGAGCTTGGCCCCGGCCGCTGATGTCCAGTTCGTTCGCGGGACTGCAGAGAAGCCGCCAGTGAGCTTGTCTGCGCCTCCGGCTCCGCATCCAGCTGCTTTTTCAGGGCAGTTCGACAAAGCTCGAACTGGCGCAAGGCCGCGTTTTCGTGACCGCGATGCGCGTGGATCCGGATCAGCGCCCGATGGGCGGCCTCCGCGGTAGGATCTGAAGCGAGCAACCTCTCTGCCAGCCCTTCGCAGGCTGTCTCTTCCGCAGAGCCGGGTATGGGCAGCGCGAGGCTCAGCCGATCCACCAACTGCAGCGCCTTGCGCTGATACCTGTTCAGATAGGGTCCAAACCACTCATCCAGTTCCTCAGGAATGGCTTCCCCTGCGAGCACCCCACCGCGGTAGAGGTCGGCGGCGAAGGCGAGATCGGTCGCCCGGCCCTCCTCCAGTTTCCGGTCGAAGATCGAAATGTCCGCTTCATCCGGGCCGGTAATCAGCGCGACGGCTTCGTGATCCCCGTCGATGTAGACGGCGGCATCTTTGCTGGTCGGGAATGAGCGCCGGATGTCGACCAGTGCTTGCCGCAAACTGTTGCGCGCCTGGCCATTGCTTCGTCCCGGCCAAAAGGCTTCGGAAAGCTGCTCGCGACGATGGCCGCGGCGGCCGGCAAGGACCAGGGCAGCAAAAAGCAGCGAAGTCTTGCGCGTGGCGAAGCGGACGGGCCGGCGCTCCAGGGAAGTAACCTCGAGGCCGCCAAGCAACCTGATGCGCACAGATGGTCTCCAGACTTTGACCGCCGCGGCAGAATAGCATTTCGGTAGTTGGATTTAACACCGATTTAACGGCAGCTCATCGGACATTTCCGTTTTTTTCACGCTCAGCCGAACAGCCCGAAAACACCCGCGTGGCACGCTCCCAGCCGCAAATCTCGAATTGGGAGACTAGAAATGGCTCATACGGAAACTCGCGCCGACCGCAGCGCGTCGAAAAAACGCCTGTTTGGATCTAGCAGGAAAAGCATAGCACTAATAATCGCCGCCTTCAGGGGATGGCGACGGACCGTCGCAAGACGCAGGGCACTAGCCGACTTGACGCCCGATCAGCTGGACGACATCGGTCATCCGGAGGCCCATCGCCCCGCACTCGACATCAAGGCAGGTCTGATCACGAAATTGATGTCGATGCGATAAAGTTCGGCGTACGGCTGCGCAAAGCTATCGACCTGCTCTCCAATCGCAATCCGCCCATGAGGCTTTCAGGCAGCGGGAGATGGGAGCAATATGGCTGCCAATTCAACCTCCGGATCGCTGCGATGTTGGAAATCCCGGAAGATCGATGCGAGCACCACCGCCTGTTCAAGGCCATCGACGACGCGTTCAAGGCGGGCGACTTCGAGGCCCTCGGTGTGGCTCTCGGCGGCTCACCCGGCTGGTTCGACGAGCAGATGCCCTTTGAACTCGGCCTTGGGCATCCACTGGAGTATGCGATCTATTGGAGCCCCGCCGCTTTCATCTCGACCTTACTGGATGCGGGCTCGGACCCGAACTATCACCACCACGGCGGTTTTCCGGCAATCATTGCGGCACTCTCCGCCGACCGGGCTGACAGACTGGAAATCGTCCGAATCCTGATCGATGGTGGCGCAGACCTGAACATGCGGGGCGTAAACGACTGGACGCCGCTTCACTATGCGGTCGCCAGCCGTAGCGTCGATGCCATCCGCCTGCTGTTGGCGGCGGGCGCCGACCCATCGCTCGAAACCCGCATCGACGACTATATGACAGCCCTCGAGGACGCCGACAATGCCGGCTTTGAAGCCGGCGCTTCGTTGCTGCGCGATGCAATGACCAGGCGCGGCTCCAATGGACGGTGAGTTGGGCGACGATGCCGGTGAACCATATAGCCGAAGATTTGACCAAGGCTGGCCTCAGGTCTTCGTCAGTCCCGCTTTGAAGCGTTTGCCGTTGGCGACGTAGTGCGCGGCCGAATCGCGCAACATTGCGACCGCGGCATCGTCCAGCACTCGCACCAAACGCGCGGGCGAGCCGATGATCAGCGAATTGTCGGGGAATTCCTTGCCTTCGGTGACCAGCGCGCCGGCGCCGACCAGCGAGTTCTTGCCTATTTTTGCGCCGTTCAGCACGATGGCACCCATGCCGATCAGACTGTTGTCGCCGATCGCGCAGCCATGCAGCAAGGCCCGGTGGCCGATCGTGCAGCCTTGCCCGATGGTCAGGGGAAAACCGACGTCGGTATGCATGACCGTGTGCTCCTGCACATTGGTATCAGCGCCGATAACGATCGGCTCGTTGTCGCCGCGGATGACGACGCCGAACCAGAAGCCTGCATTGCGGCCGACCCTGACATCGCCGATCAATGTCGCGTCGGGCGCGATCCAATTGCTGTCCGCGTCCTCGAAATCGGGCGCCTTTCCGTCGATCGCATAGAGCGGCATTTTTCGCCTCCGAATCGTCTCACGGGAAAAATCAGCCAAAC
This sequence comes from Mesorhizobium sp. f-mel, assembly GCF_053850215.1. Taxonomy (NCBI): domain Bacteria; kingdom Pseudomonadati; phylum Pseudomonadota; class Alphaproteobacteria; order Hyphomicrobiales; family Phyllobacteriaceae; genus Mesorhizobium; species Mesorhizobium sp. f-mel. Next base: position 251,355 of record NZ_JBSPTO010000004.1, on the reverse strand, counting down.
CCTAGGAGAATGCCCGCTCGGGATGCAATGTCGATCAGCACGACGCCCAACGCCAACGCCCAGACCGTCGCGGTGCAACCGCAAGAGATCAGCGCCGGGGCGGAAATGCGGCCTTGCCGCCAGGCGTGGAGGGCCTCGTTGGCGAACATCAGGGGCCCGGCGCAGGCCGTCGCGGCGAGCGAGCGCAGCACATGCGCCGGCGACACATAGGGCTCGACGAAGGCAAGCCGGCGGCCTGATATCAGCTCCATAGCCGATCCGGCCAGGCCGCACGCCGTCAGCCCAACCATAAAAGCAAAGAGTGTGTGTTCGACCGGACCCATCTTTACCTTCCATTTACCATGAAATCGCACAGTCGTGTTCGACAGGCGCCGCTGCAAGACCCGTGCCGCGCCACGTGTGTCGCCTAAGGACATCTTGGGACAGGCGGCCGAAAATTGGGGATCGCGATGAAGCAGGCAGCCACCGCCAACGGTCCGCAACTTACCGTCGTCGATTCCAAGCTGATGAAGCGGGTGTTCTACGTGTTCGCGGCGCTGGCAATGCTTTCGGTGACGATCAGCCTTGGCGGCAAATGGTTCGGCCGCTCGATCGCAATGGCCGGATACACCGACGACACGACAATCCACGAAGTGGTGATCGGCAACAACGTGATCGCGGTGCCGGCCAATGTCATCCGCTTCGACCAGGCCCGGCGCGACGGCATCGCCTCGCGGCTCGACCTCTATCTGCGCTATCCCGAGATGGACGGCTACAGCGAAGCCGCCCGCAACGATTTCAACCATACCGGATCAAGCAAGGACATCATTTTCCTATCGTTCGAACGGCAGATAATGTCGCGTGAGATGAGCGGCCGCTTCGCGCCGATCTACAGCGCACTGATCGTCCAGCCCGGCACGCCCGGCCCGGGCGGCACCACGCTCTACGGCTTCACCGAAAAATCAGGCTATTTCAACGAGGTGCTGGCGGTCGCCAATCGCCGGGGCAAGGACCCGTTCGTGGCCCGCTGCCTGAGCGGCCCGAATGCTGCGCAGTCGCTGGCGCCCTGCGAACGCGACATTCTGGTCGGCGACAGTCTCAGCCTCAGCTACCGCTTTCCCATTGAATTTCTGGGGAACTGGCAGGCGCTCGATGCAGCCATCGCCGCCGAGGCTGCGCGTATGCTGAAGGCAGGGCGCTAATTGCATTGTGTCTGAAGGGATTATGCGACGCGCTTTGGGGGCAAATCGCAAACGGCGGAGATTGGCGCCCCTTCTCCGCCAGGGATAACGGCGCCTACCGGTAACCGAGAACCCCCGACTCAGGCCAGATCGATGTCGAGGATCGCCATCGAGAAATTATAGTCGCCGTCGTCCTCGTCCTTGAAGACGATGCCGAGGAATTCGTCGCCGACATAGACCTCGGCCGAATCGTCCTTGCGCGGCCGCGCCTTCACTTCAAGCTTGGGGTTCTGGAAGACGCGCTTGAAATAGGCGTCCAGCTTTCTGATTTCGTCCGGCTTCAAAAGTCTTCTCCGATCGTCGGTCTGCTCGTTTGAGCGCGCTTCTGGCACGTCGACAATGGCGATGTAAAGGCGAGCCGACCGGATATGCGAGAACCGACAGGCGGCGGAGCCGGCAAACGGAGTTCGATTGCCCGCCCCGCGGACTTAAAATCAGATATCGAAGCTGACGACGTGGTCCATCGACTGCGACGGCAAAAGCTGGTCCATCTGCCGCGAAGGCTGGTCGCAGCCGGTCTCACCGACGACGCGGGCCGGCACGCCAGCAACCGTCTTGTTGTGCGGCACCGGCGACAGCACTACCGAGCCTGCCGCGATCTTCGAGCAATGGCCGACTTCGATGTTGCCGAGGATCTTGGCGCCGGCGCCGATCAGCACGCCGTAGCGGATTTTTGGATGGCGGTCGCCGCCGGCCTTGCCGGTGCCGCCCAGCGTCACCCCGTGCAGGATCGACACGTCGTCCTCGATCACCGCCGTCTGGCCGACGACGAGGCCGGTGGCGTGGTCGAGGAAGATGCCCTTGCCGATGCGGGCGGCCGGATTGATGTCGGTCTGGAACACCGAGGACGACCGGCTCTGCAGGTAGAGAGCGAAATCCTGGCGGCCCTGGTTCCACAGCCAATGTGCCAGCCGGTGGGTCTGGATGGCATGAAAGCCCTTGAAATAGAGCACCGGCATGATGAAGCGGTCGCAGGCCGGATCGCGATCGTAATAGGCCTGGATGTCGACACGCACCGTCGACGACCAGTCCATGTCGTCGGCTGCCATCGCCTTGAATGTCTGGCGGATGAGATCGGAACCGATATCCTGATGGGCGAGCCGCTCGGCCAGCCGATGAATGACCGCTTCCTCGAGGCTTTCCTGGTTGAGGATGGTCGAATAGAGGAACGCCGCCAGCAGCGGATCGCGGTTGACCGCCTCCATCGCTTCATCGCGGATCGAGCGCCAGATCGGGTCGATCGGCTTCACCATGGTCGGGCGGGCAATCGTAACACTATTCATCAATGATCTCCGGCCATCTAATGTCTTCGGCTTGGCGACTTGCCTATTCTCCGGCCGCATAATGCGAATCGCGATCGAAGTGATTCAGGCGATGCGCATTAAGTGCCTATTTTGAGCATGTCGTTGTCCCAAAACCGCTGCGCACTTTTGGGCGACATGCTCTATAAGCCAGATCATAGCACGGTTGAACTCAATTTTCCTTAGTGCTTTGTCAAATGGATTTGGTTCACGGAAATTCAAGCGGCCATGGAAGACGAACCCTTGATCGACGAGCCGCTGAAGCACGAGCTTTCCGCGCTCTATCAGGCCGACGACCGCCACTATCACAGCCTTGCCCATATCGAGGCGATGCTGGCGCTCGCCGGCCACTATCAGGCATCCCTGTACGATCCCGAGGCGGTCGAGGCGGCGATCTGGTTCCACGATGCCATCTATGATAGCCGAGCCAGGGACAATGAGGCGAGGAGTGCCGCCCTTGCCGAGAAAAAGCTCGCCGGCCGCACGGATACGGAGCGCCTGGACCGCATCACCGCGATGATCATCGCTACCGGGACGCATGAATTGCCGCACTTTAGCGACGAGAATGCCGTCCGCGACGCAGCGCTGTTCCTCGATATGGACCTGGCAATCCTGGGTGCGACGCCGGATGCGTTCGACGCCTATGAACAGGCAGTTCGCCGCGAATATGGCTGGGTGGAAGAGCCAATGTGGCGTGCCGGCCGCAGTGCTGTTCTGAAGAGTTTCCTCGCCCGCCCGCATATCTTTCACACCGAGGAGTTCCGGCAGCGGTTCGAACCGCAAGCCAGGCAGAACATGGCGCGGTCGATCGAAGTGCTTGAGGCATGACTCAGACGGGTTCTAGTGGCAGGGTTCGACCCTTTGCGGACCTCAAGGCTTGCGTGTTGCGCGCCCGCTATGTTTTCGCATGTTTCCGGGCCGCACTGACCATTAGTATTACAACGGCCATGAACCAGAATGCGGAAATGACATAGGCGGTAGCTGTTGCGCCAACACACTCGCTCTCATCGATGAGGCAGCTTTGATTAACACCTCCTCGAAGTGCATATCCGCCCAGAGCCAGAACAATCCCGGTAATGGAGAGGGCGATCCAGAGGGGAAGCCCAAATCGTAAACCAATAGCGGAGCCGATGATTAGGACCGCTGGCGCAATGAGTGTGATCAGTAGGGGGTCGAACGTCATGCCTTAACCCTAACGAAGCGAATATCAGCTTTCCAACTTGTGTTTCTGATCATGCGTCAGGTTTTCACAACTAGCAGCCTGCAACGATCCCGCCGGCCACGGCGCTACTTACTGGTGGCAATGCACCTACATCTGCCGCCAGTCACAGCGGATTTTCGGCATAGAATTCCAGCACCCGCTGCTTGAAGGTTTTGTCGCCGACGGCCAACATGTGGTCGCGGCCCTCGATGTGAAAGGCCCTGGCGTTCGGCATAAAGGCGGCCAGTTCGTCGGGCGAACCGCCGATATCGTCCTTGGTGCCGACGGCAATCAACGTCGGCTGGGCAATGCGCGCAATGTCGGCCTCGGCCAGCAATTCCCGCGAGGTGGCAATGCAGGCAGCCAGAGCCCGGCGGTCGCTGCGTGTCTGGTCGGCGAAGGCCCGAAACGAGCGGCCGCGCGGATGGCTGGTGGCATCAGGATCTTCGGCCAGAAGGGCGGCGGCGATCGGATCCCAGTCGCCGACGCCGTCGACCATCCCGACGCCGAGACCGCCGAAGACCAGCGTCGCCACCTTGTCCGGATCGGAAAGCGCCAGGAAGGCCGATATCCGCGCGCCCATCGAATAGCCCATGACATGGGCGCGTTCGATACCGAGATGGGTCAGCAACGCTGCCCCGTCGGAAGCCATTTTTGCGGGGGTATAATCGGCCTCTTCATAACTCTTCGACGAGGCGCCATGGCCGCGATTGTCGAAGGCGATGGCGCGGTAGCCGGCATCGTTAAGCGCCTTGAACCAGCCGGGCGACACCCAGTTGACGTAATGGGTCGAGGCAAAGCCATGGATCATGAGCACCGGATCGCCCTGCCCCGATGCCGGCTGGCGGTCGAGGAACGCAAGATCAAAACCGTCATGGGAGAAAAACTGCATTTGCGACGGATCCTGCGCGTTCAGTTGTGCGCAGTGCCGATTGCCGGGTGGCGCAACAAATCGCCATCCGCGATGCCGCTCCTGGCGGCGGTGCCCGCCTTGAGCTCGAGTACGAAGCGAACCGGCTCGCCGGGCGAGATCATCGCCTCGGATTGCGGCTCGCCTTGCTTGATCGCCCGGATCCTGCCGTCCTGACCGACAAAGATCAGGTCGAGCGGCATCGGCGTGTTCTTCATCCAGAAGCTCACATCCCGAGGCTCCTCGAACACGAACAGCATGCCATGATCGTCGGGCATCTCCTGGCGAAACATCAGGCCGGCCTCGCGCTCGGCGGAGGTGTCGGCGATTTCGACGGAGAACGAGCGTTCGCCGCCGTTCGTCACAGCGACCAGCGGCTGCGGGTCGACGGCAAGGATCATCGCCCGGCTGTCTGCCGAAGCCGGTTGCTGCGAATGGAAGAAAGCGCCTGTGGCGATGACAAAAGCGATCGCGGCGCAGACTACGCCCGTTGTCAGCCAGTTCCTGTAAGTCATTCAGAATCCTCGGCTATCGCCCTAGACCATGATCCCGAACCTACGGTTCGAAAAAGATCATGGTCAAGCAGAAAGCACTAGGTCGCATCCCGATTCGATCGGGATGGGACCTTAGTGCGAGACGGGCAAGGTACCCATATCAGGGTGAATTTCGGCAGCCATAAGGCCTTTGTCGCCGCGCCCGAAGCGGACCAGCACAACCTGCCCGGGCCTGAGCTCGGTAATGCCGTAACGGCGCAGGGTCTCCATGTGGACGAAAATGTCCTCGGTGCCCTCGCCTCGGGTCAGGAAACCGAACCCCTTTGTGCGGTTGAACCATTTCACCAGCGCCCGTTCGAGGCCGCTTTCCGGCGTCACCGAGACGTGGGTGCGCTGCTCCTGCATCTCCGCCGGATGGGTCGCCGTGGTGAGATCCATGGAGAGCACGCGGAACGCCTGCAATCCGCGCTCACCTTGCTTGACCAGGCAGACGACGCGCGCACCTTCCAAGGCCATCTGGAAACCGTCCTTTCGAAGACATGTCACATGTAGGAGAATATCGCCGGAAGAGCCGTCATCGGGAAGAATGAAACCGTAGCCCTTGGCCACGTCGAACCATTTGATGGCGCCCGCAACCTCGACAAGATCGGCAGCGTCGCCGCTCTCGTCTCTTTGCAAGGCGTCGTGACCGGTTCCGTCCCGCCCCATGAAAGAGGCTTTTTCCCCCATAAGAACGCCCCCCTTTTTCCAAGAATACCGCAACTGATTCTTGAGTTAGATTAACACTGCCGCTTCCGGTGTGTGCAAGACCTGAGCTGCCTTTTTTCACGGTTCATTGCAGGAATACCGGATTTGTTGTTTGCCAGCACGACCGGTTGTCGGGAATTGCCCTTTGGCCGGGTGGCCCCTATGTTCCGCTGCAACGCAAACGTTTCGAGGAAATCACATGCGCTATCTTCACACCATGGTCCGTGTCGCAGACATCGATGCCTCGCTCGATTTCTACTGCAACAAGCTTGGCCTCAAGGAAGTGCGCCGCCACGAAAACGAGCAGGGGCGCTACACGCTGATCTTCCTCGCCGCGCCCGAAGACGAGCAAAGCGGCATCGCCGACAAGGCGCCGCTGATCGAGCTCACCTACAATTGGGATCCGGAAGACTACAAGGGCGGCCGCAATTTCGGCCACCTCGCCTATGAGGTCGACGACATCTACGCCACCTGCCAGCAGCTGATGGACAAGGGTGTCACCATCAATCGGCCGCCGCGCGACGGCAACATGGCCTTCGTCAAGTCGCCGGACGGCATTTCGATCGAGCTTTTGCAGAAAGGCCCGGCCAAGGCCAAGGCCGAGCCCTGGGCCTCGATGCCGAATACCGGAAGCTGGTAACCAGTCACATTATCGGAAAGAGTCCATTCATGCCGACCAGCCATGTCGATGTCGCCACCGAACATGCGAGCCGCTATCTGCAGCAGCTTTGCAAGCATTGGGCGCACAAGTTTCCCGTCGAGTTCGATCCGAACCACGGGACAATCGATCTCTCACTGGGTCGTGCGGTTCTGGATGCCGATGCGGCAGCGCTGCATATCGCGGTAACCGCTGACGAAGCCGGCTCGCTGGAGCGCCTGGAAACGGTCGTTGCCGACCACATCAAACGCTTCGCTTTCCGCGAAGAGCTGATCTTCGATTGGAAACGGGCCTCGGCAGCGTAGGCGACCACGTCAGCCGTCTCGGCCGGCTAACTCCAGCAGCGCCTGCACCGTGCGCCAGTTGCGCGCGGTGCAGGGCACTTTCAGCGTGCGCGGGATGAGGTTGGCAAACACCGATTTGCCGAGGCCATCCGGTGCGTGCAGATAAAGTACGTCGTCCCTGATCTCGAAGCTTTCAGGGCCGGTGCACTTCTGCGAAAGACGAGCCGTCTCCTCAGGCGTTGGCGCACGCTCCAGCGCATAGACGTGGAGTTTCGTCGGCTCCCCGGCGACTTCCGGATAGGGATTGTCCGCCACCAGCCGCTCGAACCAGCCGAGATCGCGCACCATGATGCGCGAGTGAAATCCCCATTTCTTCTCGAAAGCCGCTTCCAGCTGCTTGTTCAGCGTGGCCGCATCGCCCGTTGCCGACCGGAACACGACGTTGCCGCTCTGCACGTAGGTGGCGACGTCGCCAAAGCCGAGTTTCTCGAAGAACGACCGGAGTTCGGCCATCTTGACGATGCGGTTGCCGCCGACATTGATGCCGGAAAACAATGCAACGAATATCTTCTCCTCTTCACTCATATTCGGGCGCTCATATGATGAACCCGGCGAGCGTCTCGTTGTCGGTGATGTCCTGATACTGAACCCCCTCGGCCTCGAAATTCGCGTTGAGCAGCTCGAAATTGCGGCGATCCTTGGTTTCGATGCCGATCAGCACCGAACCGAAATTGCGCGCCGACTTCTTCAAATATTCGAAGCGGGCAATGTCGTCGTCAGGCCCAAGCAATTCGAGAAAGTCGCGCAGCGCGCCCGGCCGCTGCGGAAAGCGGATGATGAAGTACTTCTTCAGCCCCTCGAAACGCAGCGCCCTTTCCTTCACATCCGGCAGCCGCTCGAAATCGAAATTGCCGCCCGACACCACCGCGACGATGGTCTTGCCCCTGATTTCCTTCTTCGAAAAATCCTTGAGCGCGTCGATCGCCAATGCGCCGGCCGGCTCCAGCACTACGCCTTCGACATTCAGCATCTCGATCATGGTCGCGCAGAGCCGGTTTTCCGGGATCAGCCGCACGGCCTCAGCGGCAAACTCCCTGAGGTGCCGCAACGGTTCGCGGCCGATCTCGGCCACCGCCGCGCCGTCGACGAAATTGTCGACCCTGGCGAGCTTGATGCGCTTGCCGGTGGCGAGGCTCTCGCTGAGGCTTGGCGCGCCGGCCGGCTCGCAGAAGACAAAGCGCGTGTCGCGGCGCTGGTCGGCGAAATAATGCGTCACACCCGCAGCCAGACCGCCGCCGCCGACCGGAAGCATGATGATGTCGGGCATCCGCGCGCCCGGCATCTGGCCTGATATCTCGTAGGCGACGGTCGCCTGCCCCTCGATGATGTCCTTGTGGTCGAACGGCGGCACCATGTGCGCGCCGGCGCTTTCGGTGAATTCGAAGGCGGCGCGGTAGCAGTCGTCGAAAAAGTCGCCGATCAGCCTGATCTCGACGAATTCGCCGCCGAACAGCCGCGTCTTATCGATTTTCTGCTGTGGCGTCGTCACCGGCATGAACACCACACCTTGTCTGCCGAAATGACGGCAGACGAAGGCAAAGCCCTGCGCATGGTTGCCGGCGGAAGCGCAGACGAACAGTTCGGCGTCGTTGCCGGCGTCGAGCGCCTTGCGGAAGAAATTGAACGCGCCCCTGATCTTGTAGGAGCGCACCGGCGACAGGTCCTCGCGCTTCAGCAGCACGCGCGCCGCGGTCTTCTTCGACAGGTAATCGTTTTCCTGCAGCGGCGTTTCCGGAAAAATCTCGCGGATCGCGGCGGCAGCGGCAGCGACGCGGGAGGAGAAACTGGTCATCGGAAAAATCACCCCGAATCGTCTGTGGTCTTCGCGTGCGATTGTCGGTCACGAAGCTAGCACACGCCGTACGTGTTTGATCAGGGCAATCGTTCTGGCTTTCGTGCAACAGTGCTTTGACTGTCGCTAGGCGCTGAGCGCAATTCGGCTGGATATGACTTACTTCTGCCGCACTTCGACTGTCCGGGAGGGGTTCGCGGAGGTTGGATAGCCTTTCGGCCGGAGTGGAATTCCAGAGTTGAAGAAGATTTGTATCCTTGTCCTTACCTTGCTCGTTGCCGGCTGTGGCGGCCGGCAAACCGAGGAACTGCTCGGCAGCGCCATGGTGTCCGCGCCGGTGACGGAAATCGCCGGCAACCACTCCATCTTCATCGCCACGACGCGCAAGCGCTCCGACGATCCCAGCAAGGTTTTCGACCGTGAGCGCTCGGCCACGCTGAACTATGCCCGCGCCAACGTCACCGTGCCGGGGACCCACGAAACCGGTCGGATCGAGCGGCGTTCGCGCGGCAAGTCGAACGACCCGGCCAAATACTTCATGGCCTCCGACGTCGTCGGCTACGACACCGCGCCGAAATTCTCCAGCGCGCTCAGCACCGACATCGCCGCGCGCGGCGGCCGCGTCATGGTCTTCGTCCACGGCTACAACACCGGTTTCGACGCCGCCGTCTACCGCGTCACCCAGATCGCCCATGATTCCGGCTACCCGGGCACGCCGGTGCTGTTTTCCTGGGCGTCGGGCGCCAAGACCAGGGACTATGTCTACGACAGGGAAAGCGCCAGTGCTGCCCGCGACCAGCTGGAAGTGACGCTGAGGATGCTCGCGCAGACCGGCGCGCGCCGCATCGACATCGTCGCGCATTCGCTGGGAACCTGGGTTACCATGGAAGCGCTGCGCCAGCTCGCCATCAACGGCGACCGCGATCTCGGCGGCAAACTCGGCGACGTCGTGCTGGCCTCGCCCGACATCGATGTCGACGTGTTCAAGAGCCAGATGCGGCGTTACGGCAAGCCGAACAAGCCATTCATCCTGCTCCTGTCCGACGACGACCGGGCGCTGCGGCTCTCCGGCCTGATCGCCGGCTCGCGGCCGCGCGTCGGCGACTACAAGGACGCCGCCGACCTCGCCGACTATGGCGTGAGCGTTGTCGATCTCTCCAGCGTCAAGGGATCGGACCGTTTCAACCACACCAAATTTGCCGACAACCCCGAGCTGGTGAAGATGATCGGCCAGCGGCTGCGCGAGGATGACGGATTTGCCAGCGACCGCGAGGTAACCGACCGCATCAGCCTGCTCGGACAGTGAGGTGCGTTCCACGCCCTGTTACTTTCGTCGTGCGTGTTCACGGCTGCGGCACCATCGAATCACTTTCAACTGGACCGGGCCGGACCTTGGCTTTATCGAAATAGCGAGCGACGTCACCAGCTTGACGTCCCCTCTTGCGGGAGCCTGCGTGACCGTGCGTTCGAAGATTTTTCTCGTCGTAGCGTTTGCGCTCGCCGTTACCGGCTGCGCCGGTGGGAAAACACACGACCTTCTCAACACGACGGCTGTCACAGTGCCTGCCTCCGACATCGCAGCCACGCATGAGATATTCGTTGCCACCACCCGGAAAAGGGCAACGAAAGATCCGCGGCAGGTGTTCGACGGTGACCGTTCACCGACCACCAGTTTTGCCAGTGTCGAGGTCACCGTTCCGAAGGTCCATCAGGTCGGCGCCATCGAGCGGGTCAGGAGCTCCGCCAACAGCAATCCGGCGAAGGATTTCACGGCAACGGAGGTCGAATTCTACGAAGGCGCCCCGCAATTCGCCAACGCGGTCGGCGCCGACATCGCCATGCGCGGCGACCGCGCGCTGGTCTTCGTGCACGGCTTCAACAACGGTTTCGACGACGGCATCTATCGGCTGACGCAGATTGCCCACGACACGAAATATCCCGGCACGCCGGTGCTGTTCTCATGGGCGTCGAGCGGCAAAACCACGGGCTATATCTACGACAAGGAAAGCGCCAACGCTGCGCGCGACGATCTCGAAGAGACGCTGCGTATGCTGGCCAAGACGAAGGCCAAGAGCATCGACATTATCGCCCATTCGATGGGCACCTGGGTGACAATGGAGGCGTTGCGCCAGCTTGCCATCACCGGCGACCGCGATCTCAGCGACAAGCTCGGCTACGTCATTCTGGCCTCGCCCGACATCGATGTCGATGTGTTCAAGAAGCAGATGATCCGCTACGGCAAGCCCGACAAGCCTTTCGCCATCCTGCTTTCGGGCGACGATCGCGCCCTCAGACTCTCCTCCCTGATCTCCGGCGACAAGCCGCGCGTCGGCGACTATGGCGACGCGGCCGACCTCGCCAGCTACGGCGTGTCGGTGATCGACCTGACCAAGACCAAGGGCGGCGACCGTCTGAACCACGCCAAATTCGCCGACAACCCGTTCCTGGTGCAGTTGCTCGGCGACCGGCTGCGCGCCCCGGCCGGCCTGGCATCGGAGGAAGACAATCCGGCGCAGCCGATCGACGATCTCGGCCAGGGCATCGGCAAGGCCGTCGGCTCGGTCGCCGAGATCGTCATCACCACGCCGTTCAGGGTGCTGACCATCGCCACCGGCGGATGAGCAATTTGGGCTCGCCCTTGGTCGTTGTCAGACGAACAGGTCGACCTTTTGGAACGTCGTCACGTCGATCAGGCCGACATCGGAAATCCTCAGTTCCGGAATGACGACCAGCGCCAGCAGCGAGTGCTGCATGTAGGCGTTGTTCAGCGAACAGCCCATCTGGCGCATCGCCTCGGTCAGCTTGTCGGCCTTGGCCGCGACGATTTCGGCGCGCTCGTCCGACATCAGCCCGGCAATCGGCATTTCGACCAGCGCCAGTTCCTTGCCCTTGGAGAACAGCACGACGCCGCCACCGACCTCGCCCAGCCGGTTGACCGCCAGTGCCATGTCCTGCTTGCTGGTGCCGACGACGATGATGTGGTGCGCATCATGCGCCACGCTGGAGGCTATGGCGCAGTCGCTCATGTAGCCGAAGCCGGAGACGAAGGCATTGGTGACGCCGCCCGTGCCCTTGTGGCGTTCGACCAGCGCGATCTGGCAGACGTCGTTGCGACGGTCCATGGCGACCAGACCGTCCTCCACCGGAAGATCGGCCTCGAGCGCGCGCGTCGGCGCCTGGTTCTCGATCACGCCGATGACCCGCACCCGCACCTCGTTGGCGCCCATGGGTGCCACGATGTCGAAATCCCCTGACTTGAGCTTCCTGCCGAGCTTGACGGTGTTCTTCGACGTCTTCGGATAGTTATAGGCCGGAATGTCGATTTCGAGCTTGCCGCCCTTGGCCAGCCTGACGCCGCGGCCATAGACCTCATCGATGGTCATTGCGGCCAGATCGGAGACGATCAGCAGATCGGCAAGCCGCCCCGGCGCGATCGAACCCAACTCGCGCTCCAGCCCGAAATGCTGGGCGGTGTTGAGCGTCGCCATCTGGATCGCCGTCACCGGCTTCAACCCCTGGCTGATGGCGTGCCGGACCACCCGGTCCATATGGCCTTCATGGACAAGCGTGCCGGAATGGCTGTCGTCGGTGCACAGGATGAAATTGCGCGGATCGAGCCCGCTCTCCGTCACCGCTTTGATCTGCGAGGCGACGTCGTACCAGGCCGAACCCAGCCTCAGCATCGCCTTCATGCCCTGGCGGACGCGGGCGATGGCGTCCTCGGCGCGCGTGCCTTCGTGGTCGTCCTCCGGGCCGCCGGCGACATAGCCATGGAACGGCAGGCCGAGATCGCGCGAGGCGTAATGGCCGCCAACCGTCTTGCCCGCCCTCACCGTCGCGGCGATCTCGCCCGACATCACCGGATCGTTGGCCGCGACACCGGGAAAATTCATCACCTCGCCAAGCCCGATGATGTTTTCCCACGCCATCGCCTCGGCGACATCGGCGACCGTCAGCTCGGCGCCGGCATGCTCCAGCCCAGGTGCGGAGGGCACGCAGGACGGCATCTGCACTAACACGTTGATCGGCATGGCGACGGCCTCGTCATGCATCAGCCGCACACCCGGCAGGCCGAGCACATTGGCGATCTCGTGCGGATCGATGAACATCGAGGTGGTGCCATGCGGGATGACCGCGCGGCAGAACTCCGTCACCGTCACCATGCCGCTCTCGACATGCATATGCGCGTCGCAGAGACCCGGCACCAGATAGCGTCCGCCGGCGTCGACCACCTTGCTGCCCTGCCCGATGGCGTGGCCGGCATTCGGTCCGCAATAGGCGAAGCGGCCGCCGGCAATGGCAATGTCGGTGCCGGCGATGATCTCGCCGGAGTGAACGTTGACCCAGCGCCCGTTGCGGATGACGAGATCGGCGGGCCTCCTGCCCATCGCGACATCGACCAGATGCGTGGCCGCCTCGGCCCAGGGTTTTGGTTTCGTTGCGGTCTTCGCCATGAAGAGACTCCTGTTTTCCCGACTGTGCCAAGCCGATAGCGTTTTGACCAGCGAGATCGGCGGATTGCCTGAGGGCTCCTCGGCCTTAACATCGACCGTGATTTTCGCGTCTGTTGCGAGCTCGCGATTCGTTACTTTGTGACGGCATTTATGTTATGGATTTCGCCATGGCGCTGATTTGCGCCAACGACCCGCCGCCGAGGCGGGTTTTTGTTTCGGCGCCGTCCACGGCAAGTGCCCAACCGGAATACGATTCCGTTTGCGGCAAATCAGATTGCCTCCCGTTAGCGAATCTTTCTGAATCGACGTTCGGGAAACCGCAGACACCACTCGAAGACTCAGATCAGAACTGGAAGTGCCTGATCCGGCCGCTCAGAGGGTCTCGACCTCCACCATTCGAGCCTGCAGGCGGTTCAATCAATTTGATCCCCGAACTGTCATTTTTTGCTCGGATCGTCGGCCGGATTGACGTAGTTGATCGTGAACGGTCCGTTGCCATGAACCTGAATAATCGTTTCGCTTGTCATCCAGGCGAAGTGATTCATTCCGGCCGGTGCAACTCCGAAGCCGCCAGCAGTCAGTTCGATGCCTTTCGCCTCGTCGAACTTATCGCCCATTCCGATATGAAAGTTGCCGGAAAGCACCGTTATATATTCCGCGGTGGGATGACTATGTGCGGCAATTTTGTAGCCGGCGGGCGTCTTCAGTCGCAGCACATAAGGCCCATCCTTTGAGGGATCTCCAGCGATAACAGCTATGTCCGCGCCAGCGGGAATGACAGCAGGAGCAGGGCCCCATTTGATACTGTCCGCGTTCACTGGCATATCATCGGCAAACAGAGGCGCTGTCCCAACAAGCAGCAGCGCCAGAGCAGAGGCGAGCTTGAGCATGACAATCTCTCCATTGGTTCGTAGAGGACAGCGTCAAATATCAACGCTGAATCACTCACCAATTGGAGCCTACCATTGCAGAACGCCCGAACGCATCCTCCGAACGGGGGACGCGCTTTCGCGGCGGACCTCGGCCTGGAAAGCCGCCGTTAAGTGTTCTCCCGCTGTTCCCTGTCGCGGCAGTTAAGAAGTTCGACCAGATCGTCGGCCTCTTCGATCGGCATGTCGATCAACGGAACACCCACCTCGACAACCGGCAGCCCTGTGAACACATCGATGATGTCCCACGTGCCTTCAGGTGTCTTCTCAATGTCGTAGCGTTGAGTCATGGGGGAGTAGTGAGCCATGAGGGTAGAGGGGAAGACCTGGCGCGTTTTACTCGATCATCGCTCGTCCGGGCTTCGGGAACGCGGAAATGGATCCCGCCCGGCCTGATCAAGCGCCTCAAGCAATGACGCAAGGGGGCTGGGCAGTCGCAGGTCGACGGCAAGATCCAGCGCGTCGTGTAAATACCGGCGATTATCTTCGGAACGGATCAGTTGCCGAACGGCTTCGGCAACAGACTTCCCTCGTTCTGTGTCAAACTCTGCCATGTTCGGATTCCAGTAGCTTTAGTGCGAAACTCAGCCACTACGAAATTGTTCCAGGTGGAAACGATCTTGTTTGAACCTCAGTGTTTGACTACCTCGCTGGGAAGGGTTGCCGCCGGCCCGGTAACGGCAGCTATGCTGTTGACTTGGGCACGAATTTCGCGCCGACGATCCGCATCCAAGGCGGGTCGCGCGTGCCATGATGCGGGCCGGAAAAAACGCTCTAGGCTTGAGGGACCGGTAACGAGCCCGCCCCGGCGAGGGGGGAATCCGGGACAGGCTCGGCTCCTCAGAACATGCCGGATTTCTCCGACTGGCCTCCAAACCGCTGTGCCCGCGCAAAGTTCCATTGCGGGGTGATCATTTTCCTCGCGAAAGTCCTGCAGCGAGGCATGCCGAAGGTCTTCCTGCCACGCAGGTGTTTGGCGATCCGCGCAAGAACGATGGCGACGATTTTTACATCTGCCCGATCTATGCGCAGCCGGTCGATATGCCGGATCTCAGGCAAGTGATCTGGTGCGACAAGGCGGTGCACGATCTGCTAGAATGGACGCCTAGCGGGCGCCTTTCTCGCTGCCGCCGTCATGACCGAACCGTAACCTCGACCGGCAAGGGGGAGCGCTGGTTCTGCAGCGAGGCAGAAGCCCGATCAGCGGGCTGGCGAAAAGCGCGACGGTGACGTCCGCCTTGCTCTTGTGCCGCAGCTATTGCGCGATTTTGGTTCCGTTGACGCCCGGCAATCATGGACGGCCCAGGGGCGAGTGATCGAGTTCCGGTTCCCATAGCACACTAGCCCAGCACTAAACCTGCAATCAAAACGGTAAACCCGATAGAAAGCGGGACCGCCAAAAGCCAGCCAGCCTCCAGAACGCTATTTTCTTGCCGATCCATAACAGTCTCCTCTTTGACGCTGCCCCTGATTACGAAAGCTCTGGGGAGCGGATCGGTTCCGACGGATTTGCCGACGACCCGGCGGCGATGGCACCACGGGGCCTCGCGTTCGCCCTCACCATTCGCGTCGGCGGCGATCGCATCGCGTGGGCGACGAACTCATGGATGGCACCGTTGATCTCGCCGCGCTCCAGACGCCCCACAACGCGCCGCAGGACGATGTTGGAGCGGATGTCGTCGAACCCTCGATGAAGGCGGCGGGCAGCATCGGGCTCGTACATCGCGACAAGCTGTTCGAACCGCTCGCGCGGTGATAGGCGTTGAGCATCTGAAGCCTACTTGAAGGTACCGCAATTGGTCATCGCGTTCGCCATATCTGCAGGTCTCGCACTGGTAACGGTTCTGATGCACTATGAGGTGCTGAATATCGCCGGAGCGATGAGGCGTCGTTTTTCACTTCCGATGCGGGTTGATCTGCTGCTCTTGGTCATCGCAGCGATCTTTGCTCACGTGGTGGGGATCTGTCTTTTCGCGGTCGCCTATGCCTGGATGCACCAGCATCCAGACCTTGGAGCTCTCGCAGGCTTGTTTTCCGGGAGCGCAGCGGATTTCTTGTATTTCTCGATCACCTGTTACACCACCATCGGCTTTGGCGAAGTCTATGCCACTGGGCCGATGCGGATCGTTGCTGCCTTGGAAGGTCTCAACGGACTCGTCCTGATCACTTGGTCAGCATCGTTCGCATACGCATCGACTTCGGATTTGTGGAAGCGGAAGCAAGACTGACGCGTGTGCGTAGTGCTTGAGCGCCTAAGCTTCCACAAACGCAATGAGGGCTCGCACGCGGCCTGGCCGCGGATGGAACCATTAACAATGCCGAGGTCGAGTTCCTTCAAAAATGGCTGGCAGCGAATGCGGAGATCAGCAATCAACCGATCATCCGAACATGCAGCCCTCCCTCATTGGGGGGCGCTCTACGCGCTTGGGCGAGCACTA
Organism: Mesorhizobium sp. f-mel; assembly: GCF_053850215.1. Lineage (NCBI taxonomy): Bacteria > Pseudomonadati > Pseudomonadota > Alphaproteobacteria > Hyphomicrobiales > Phyllobacteriaceae > Mesorhizobium > Mesorhizobium sp. f-mel. The sequence goes on along the minus strand of NZ_JBSPTO010000004.1, from coordinate 234,867 downwards.
TACCAGGCATGCCGAGAAAAGAGGTTGGACGGCTGCGAGCATGGACCAGAAAAAATGGCAAAAACGGGCTCCGGCGAATGAAAAGGGAACGCAGTTTTGCACAACACAATTTTCGGACTGCACAACGCCGATTGACGAAATCGCCTAAGTAGTTGAAACGAAAAGGGCGCGGACGTGGCGGAATTGGTAGACGCAAGGGACTTAAAATCCCTCGATCTCTGATCGTACGGGTTCGATTCCCGTCGTCCGCACCAGGAACACCGGCGCCACCCAGCGGGCGCGTCCAGGTTCCGGTAGATCAAGCCCGGATCGGGTTCAGCTTCAGATGCTGGATCAGGATGATCGTCTTGGCGTCGATGATGCGGCCGTCGGCGATGCCGGCCAGAGCTTCATCGAGCGGCATCTCCAGAACCTCGATGTCTTCGCCTTCTTCCGGCGCGCCGCCGCCATCCGAGATGCGGTCGGTCGGCGAATAGCGCGCGACGAAGAACCAGAGCCGCTCGGTCACGCTGCCAGGGCTCATAAAGGGCGAAAACAGCCGATCAACGTCCTTCAGGTGGTAGCCGAGCTCCTCTTCCGCCTCCTTGCGGATGCAGGTTTCGGGGTCGTGTTCATCGAGCAGGCCGGCGCAGGCCTCGATCAGCGGCTCGCGGTGGCCGGTGACGTAGGCCGCGTAGCGGAACTGCCGAACGAGCAAAACCGTCGAGCGCTCGGGGTCGTAAGGCAGGATCACCGCCCCGTCGCCGCGATCGTAGGTCTGGCGGATCTGCGTCTCCCATTTCCCGTCGCGCCGGCGATAATCGAGGACGGTCTTTTTCAGGACTGCCCAATCATCGGAAAGGACTTCTTCCGAACGGATACGAATGCGGTCTTCCATGATGAACTCCGTGCTGCCGGCGAGGCGTAGCCGCGAACCGGCCTCTGCGCAATCCCGACAGCAATTCAGGGCAATCGCTACAGCGAAGGATCGCGGCTTCATCCAGCTTGGGTTCCTCGCCCCACGAGAGTGGGAGAGGTGGCTCGGCGGAGCCGAGACGGAGAGGGGCCGCGCCCTACGAAAGCCCCTCTCCGGCCGCTTCGCGGCCACCTCTCCCCCGCTTCGCGGTGGGCGAGGAACCCAAGTCTTGACAGGTCGGATGGAAAGCGCCCCCGCCGTGCCCGGCAAGCAGACGGGCAGCGCTTCACCGCCTCGTGTATGGCGCAGGCGCAATCCACTGCCTAAATAGCGACAGCCCCTCCCCGGAGTTTTTTTGATGACCACATCCCTTTTCCAACCGATTACGCTTGACGGCCTCGCCTTTCCCAACCGCATCGCGGTCGCGCCCATGTGCCAGTATTCCGCCGATGACGGTTCGGCCAGCGACTGGCACCTGTACCACTGGATGAACCTGGCGATGTCCGGCGCCGGCATGGTCACCGTCGAGATGACCGACGTGGAGCGGCGCGGCCGCATCTCGCATGGCTGCCTCGGCCTTTACTCCGACGACAACGAGGCAGCCGCCCGGCGCGCGCTGGATGCCGCCAAGCGCGTCGCCGCCCCCGGCACCAAATTCGGCACGCAGCTTGCCCATGCCGGCCGCAAAGCATCTAACCGGAAGCCTTGGGAAGGCGGCGGGCCGCTCGGTGCCGATCAGGATCCCTGGCCGATCGTGTCCGCCTCGGCAATCGCCTACGACACGGGCTGGCAGGTGCCGCGGGCGCTGGAGGATGAGGAGATACTGCACATCATCGAACGCTTCGCCGAGGCGGCAAGGCGGGCCGAGCGGGCCGGCTTCGATTTCATCGAATTGCATGCGGCACACGGCTATCTGATCTTCCAGTTCCTGTCGCCGCTTTCCAACCAGCGCACCGACCGCTGGGGCGGCTCGCTGGAAAACCGCATACGTTTTGTCGTCGAGATCGCCAAGGCGGTGAGGAAGGCAGTGCCCAAGCTGATGCTCGGGGCGCGTCTGTCGGTCAAGGAATGGGTCGATGGCGGCTTCGATGTCGGGGACGCGATCGAAGTGGCCAAGGCGCTGAAGGCAGCGGGCGTCGCCTATCTCTGCTGCTCGAGCGGCGGCAATTCGCCCCTGCAGAAGCTGCCGACAGGTCGGGGCTACCAGGTGCATCTGGCGGAAGCCGTGCGCAACGGCGCCGGCATCCCGACGCGGGCCGTCGGCCTGATCGACGACCCGAAGCAGGCCGAGGCGATCGTTGCCGAGGGCCGTGCAGACATGGTGGCTTTGGCCCGCGCCTTCCTCGCCGATCCGCGCTGGGCGTGGCGCGCCGCGGCCACCTTCGGCGAGACGATCCACCCGGCGCCGCAGCTTGCCCGCTCGGTGACGACGATGCAGCACTGGATGAAGGCGGCGGGCTGAGCGGCCATTTCCAATGGCTGCGGCCCCAATGACCGCGACCCCAATGATGCGACCCCAATGATTGAGACCCTTGAGACCTTTACGCGGAGGGACGTGCAACCAAATCGGCCGCTCCGCGTTGGCGGCGATGATGGACAACAAGCCTTTTGAAAAGCCGGTGGTGGTCGAACTTGGCCATGTCGGCAAATACCGTGAGATCCGCAGCACCCAGGAGGCGGCGGAGTGCCTGATGACGGTCTGGCCGCTCAATCGTGGTCCCCGGCATCGCGATGCTCTCGACACTTGCCTAAAAGTGCTGGAGGGTTATCGTTCGACGGCGGATGCGCGCCGCGCATTGGTCGAAGCCGCGAAGGAATCGGACGTGCTGGTTCCCGAGGAGAGATTGTCCGACGGCAGGCTGCCCGAAGACAAACTACCCGAAGGCAAACTGCCCCAAGGCAAACTGCATTGAGCAGACGGAGCTTTTCCCACTGGAGGATTTCATGGCGAAGCTGACCTACAAGATCGTCGAGCATGACGGGGGCTGGGCCTACAAGGTCGGCTCGACATTCTCGGAAACGTTCCCTACCCACGAGGACGCGCTCCGCGCGGCGGAGATCGCTTCGGCCGAACAGCAGGTCGCCGGCACCACGGACGGCATCCAATACGAGGACGCCGACGGCAAATGGCACGACGAGCTCGCCGACGGCCGGGACCGGCCGCAAACCGAAGTCTCCGATTAGGCTGGTGTCGTATACTGATGACTTCTCGCACCTCCGTTTGCAAGGGCTGGGGCTGGGCGAGTCATTTTCCTGCTAGGATCCCGGACATGGCGAATTTCAATCCCACCGGGAACAAACACGATCAGGAGCAACGAAGTAGAGTGCTTGCCACGCAGCCGCTTTACAGGGCAGTCTGGTAGCGCTACCGTTTCATCATCGCGCGTGACCAGGGAGGAACTTTGGGAGCTGCCGCGGCCAGTTAGGAAAGCGGTTTCCTTCGAAGACGTCGCAGGAAGCATTCGGGAGGAAATCGATGGCGTCTGTCGCGATTGGCGATGTCTACAAATCATTCGGAACCGTCGAGATTCTCCACGGTGTCAGCGTCGATATAGACGATGGCGAGTTCGTCACGCTGGTCGGGCCGTCGGGCTGCGGAAAATCGACCCTTCTCAGGATGATCGCTGGCCTGGAAAAGATTTCGCGCGGCCAGATCGCGATTGGCGACCGTGTCGTCAACAACGTTGCGCCAAAAGAACGCGACGTCGCCATGGTCTTCCAGAACTACGCGCTCTACCCGCACATGACCGTCGCCGAGAACATGGCGTTCTCGCTCATGCTCAAGGGTGTTTCGAAAGCCGAAAGCGCTGCCAGCGTTAAGCGCGCCGCCGAAATCCTGGGGCTGGTGCCATTGCTGGAGCGCTATCCCCGGCAGCTTTCCGGCGGCCAGCGCCAGCGCGTCGCCATGGGCCGGGCGATCGTGCGCGATCCGGCGGTCTTCCTGTTCGACGAGCCGCTGTCCAACCTTGACGCCAAACTCAGGGTGCAGATGCGCGCCGAGATCAAGGAACTGCATCAACGCCTGAAGACCACGACGGTCTATGTCACCCATGACCAGATCGAGGCCATGACCATGGCCGACAAGATCGTGGTCATGCATGACGGCCTCGTCGAGCAGATCGGGCCGCCATTGGAACTCTACGACCGGCCGAACAATCTCTTCGTCGCCAGCTTCATCGGCTCGCCCGCCATGAACATGCTGAGGGGCGAAATCGCAACTGATGGCGGCTCATCGTCTTTTCGCGGCTCCGGGGGGATTTCCCTGCCGCTGGCCGCAGTACCTTCGATCGGCAGCGGCGAACAGGTGGTGCTGGGGATACGACCCGAGCATCTGCGGCTGTCCGACGAAGATGGCATTCCGGTCACCGTCGTGGTGGTCGAGCCGACCGGGTCGGAAGTGCAGCTCATCGGCCGGACGGCCGGCGGCGAAGAGATCGTCGCCAATTTCCGGGAGCGCCATTCCTTCACGCCGGGCGAGACCGTACGGCTGACGGCCGAGCCCGGCCTCATCCATCTCTTTCATGGCGAAACCGGGCAGCGCTTCGAAATGCGCACCCGGCAGTAAGAACCACCGCGAGGAAATAATCAGGAGGAGACGAGCATGAAATTCACCAGACGTGACGTGATCCGCACCACCGCCGGCGTGGCGGCGGGAGCCTTGGGAAGCCGGTTCGTCGGCTCTTCCGCCTTTGCCCAGGAGGGGTTGACATACAAGCCCGAGGACGGCGCGAAGCTGCGGATGCTGCGTTGGTCGCCCTTCGTGCAGGGCGATGAGGATCAATGGCTGGCCAACACCAAGCGGTTCACCGAGGCGACAGGCGTCGAGGTCCGCGTCGACAAGGAAAGCTGGGAGGACATTCGCCCCAAGGCGGCGGTTGCCGCCAATGTCGGCTCCGGTCCAGATCTGATGTTGGTCTGGTTCGACGACCCGCACCAGTACCCCGACAAGTTGCACGACGTGACGGAACTGGGTGAGTATCTCGGCACGAAATACGGCGGCTGGTACGACGGGCCAAAGCAATATGCGACGCGGGAGGGGAAATTCCTCGGCCTGCCTCTGGCCACCATCGGCAATGCCATCGTCTATCGGGAAAGCTGGGTAAAGGAGGCTGGCTTCTCGGAATTTCCGAAGGACACGGCGGGCTTCCTCGATCTTTGTAAGGCCTTGCAGGCGAAGGGGCATCCGGCCGGCTTCACGCACGGCCATGGCGTCGGCGACGGCAACAACTATGCTCACTGGCTGCTTTGGAGCCATGGCGGCCAGATGGTCGACGAGAGCGGAAAGGTGACCATCAACAGCCCGGAGACGCTCAAGGCGATCGAATACGCGCAGGAACTCTACAAGACCTTCATCCCCGGCACCGAAAGCTGGCTCGACGTGAACAACAACCGCGCCTTCCTGGCCGGCGAACTGGGCGTCATCGCCAACGGCATTTCCGTGTATAACACGGCAAAAACCAACAAGGACAATGATCCGAAACTGGCTGAAATCGCCAAGGACATGCGCACGACCAGCCTGCCGATCGGTCCCGTCGGGAAATCGGTCGAGCTGTTCCAGGTGACCACGGCCGTGATCTTCGACTACACGCCCTACCCCAACGCAGCCAAGGCCTATCTGCAGTTCATGTTCGAGGAACAGCAAATGGCGGAGTGGATTACCTCGTCGGCCGCCTACTGCTGCCAGACACTCAAAGCCTTCGACAACAATCCGGTATGGACGGCCGACCCGAACAATGCCGCTTACGCCAAGGCCTCGGCGACGCTGCGTCCCAACGGCTATGCCGGGCCGCTCGGCTACGCCTCGGCGGCGACCATGGCCGATTATGTCCTGGTCGACATGTTCGCCAAGGCCGTGACGGGCCAGGCCACGCCCCAGGAAGCGATGGAAGAGGCGGAGAAACGCGCCAACCGGTACTATCGCGTTTGATCACAGCCGAGCCGGGCAGCCGCGACCGCGCTGCCCGGTCTGGTTCCTGAAATCGTGTGGCGGCCACTCAGGCCACCATGCCAGCAGACCTTATGAGGAGCCGTCCCATGGCCGTGTCGTCCGCCGCCGTTCAGCCGCGTCCGTCGATCCTGTCGCGGAGCCTGTCGCTCCTGGCCGACAGCCGGAACGCGCTTGGCTTCGGCTTCATGCTGCCGGCGGCAGCGCTGCTGCTGGTCTTCCTCACTTATCCGTTGGGGCTCGGCATCTGGCTCGGCTTCACGGATGCCCGCATCGGCCGCCCCGGTATCTTCATAGGCATCGAAAACTACCAATATCTGTCGGATGATGCCGTCTTCTGGCTCTCCGTATTCAACACCTTGCTCTACACAATAAGCGCCTCGATCCTGAAGTTCGCGCTCGGCCTCTGGCTGGCGCTTATCCTCAATCAGAACCTTCCCTTCAAATCGTTCTTCCGCGCGATCGTCCTGCTGCCGTGGGTGGTGCCGACGGTGCTGTCGGCCATCGCCTTCTGGTGGATATACGATTCGCAGTTCTCCATCCTGTCCTGGGCGCTTATGGAAATGGGCCTAATCGACCATCGCATCAATTTCCTCGGCGACCCGGAGAACGCGCGCGCTTCGGTGATCGCGGCCAATGTCTGGCGCGGCATTCCGTTCGTCGCCATCACGCTGCTGGCCGGCTTGCAGACGATTCCCCAGTCGCTTTACGAGGCCGCCACGCTCGACGGCGCCAGCCGCTGGCAATTGTTCCGTTTTGTGACGCTGCCGCTGCTGACGCCGATCATCGCCATCACCATGACGTTCTCTGTGCTGTTCACCTTCACCGATTTCCAGCTGATCTATGTGCTGACCCGCGGCGGACCGGTCAATGCCACCCATCTGATGGCGACATTGTCGTTTCAGCGCGGCATTTCGGGAGGCCAGCTTGGCGAGGGCGCTGCCATCGCTGTCGCCATGATCCCGTTCCTGCTCGCGGCGATCCTGTTCAGCTATTTCGGCTTGCAACGCCGCAAATGGCAGCAGGGCGGCGGAGACTGACATGGCCACGATCAAAAAAACGAAACGTCCGGAACTCGACGAAGGCGGCATGGGCTACCTTCAGAGCCTGCCGCGGCGCGTGGTGACGGTCTATCTGCCGTTGCTGGTGTTCGTCATCGTGCTGTTGTTCCCGTTCTACTGGATGACGATCACGGCGATTAAGCCCAATCACGAGATGACCGACTACGCCAATTTCAATCCGTTCTGGGTCGTGCATCCGACATTCGAGCACATCCGCTATCTCTTGTTCGACACGTCCTATCCGGGCTGGCTGCTCAACACGATCATCATCTCGACCGCCGCGACGTTCCTGTCGCTGCTGGCTGCGGTGTTCGCGGCCTATGCGATCGAACGGCTGAGGTTTTCGGGGGCGCGGCAGGTCGGGCTCGCGATCTTCCTCGCCTATCTCGTGCCGCCGTCGATCCTGTTCATCCCGCTGTCGGTGATGGTGTTCAACCTTGGGCTTTACGACACGCCCTTCGCGCTCATTCTTACTTACCCGACCTTCCTAGTACCCTTCTGCACCTGGCTGTTGATGGGTTACTTCCGCTCCATCCCGTTCGAACTGGAAGAATGCGCGCTCATCGACGGGGCGAGTCGGTGGCAGATCCTCACCAAGATCGTGCTGCCGCTGTCGGTGCCCGGCCTGATTTCCGCCGGCATATTCGCATTCACCCTGTCATGGAACGAATTCATCTATGCCCTGACATTCATCCAGTCGTCCGAAAACAAGACTGTGCCGGTCGGGGTGCTCACGGAGCTTGTCCGTTCCGACGTCTATGAGTGGGGAGCGCTGATGGCCGGAGCCCTGATCGGCTCCCTGCCGGTGGTCGTGCTTTATTCATTCTTTGTCGAGCACTACGTGTCCTCGATGACCGGTGCGGTGAAGGAGTAGCGCCCTGCCGCAGTCGAGGTTTGCAGCCTCGCGGGCCGAAGCTTGGAACAGCGTGTGGCGGAAATGGTGGAGCTGCGCGCCAATACCGTTCGGACGCCATTGCCGCCGGTCATCCGCCGCGCTATCTCAGGCGACCCTTGCCTGCCTAAGGCGACCTGTCTGCCCGAGGCGACTCTGTCTGCCTAAGGCGACCTCTTGCCGGAGCTCCCATGTCTGAAATCGTCACCGCCGCCATGCTCGTCATCGGTGATGAGATTCTGTCCGGGCGCACCAAGGACAAGAATATCGGCCATCTCGCCGACATCATGACGGCGATCGGCATCGACCTGAAGGAGGTGCGCATCGTTCCCGACGAGGACGACGAGATCGTCGCCGCGGTGAACGCCCTACGTGCCCGCTACACCTATGTCTTCACGACCGGCGGCATCGGCCCCACGCATGACGACATCACCGCGGACGCGATCGCCAAGGCCTTCGGCGTGCCCTGCGAATACGACGCCAAGGCCTATGCGATGCTGGAAGCGAGCTACGCCGCGCGCGGCATCGAATACACCGAGGCGCGCAAGCGCATGGCGCGGATGCCGCGTGGTGCCGACCATATCGACAATCCAGTGTCCATCGCGCCCGGCTTTCGCATCGGCAACGTCCATGTCATGGCCGGCGTGCCGTCGATTTTCCAGGCGATGCTGGACAATGTGGTGCCGACGCTAAAGGCCGGCACCAGAATGCTGTCGGCCACGGTGCACTGTCCGTTCGGCGAAGGCCTGGTCGGCGGACCGCTCGGCGACATCCAGAAGGCGCATCCGGACACGATCATCGGGTCCTACCCGAAATATGGCGACGGCAAGTTCTGGACCGAGCTGGTCGTCCGTGCCCGCAGCCAGGAAGCGCTGGACGCCGCCCACGCCGATGTCGAGGCGATGGTCGCAAGCCTCGCCAGCGCGGCCAGCTGATCCAGGCCGGAACCAAGCATGGTGCTGTAACGTTTCTCGCGGGCGAGTTTCGATCGCCGTAAATTGAGGGGGTTATCATGCGATTCAAAACCATCGTCGCCATACTGCAGAACGAACAGGACGCCGAGCGCGTGCTCGAATGCGCCATTCCGCTTGCCGACAGGTTCCAGAGCCATCTCATCGGCATTCATGCCGAAGCGCTTCCCGTCCCCTACACCTCGGCCACCGGCTTTCCCGACACCGAGTTCCTGCAGGTTTCGGCCGACATGAACAAGGAGCGTGCTGAAAAATTGCGGGCGGTTTTCCTCCGGCATGTCGAGGATTCCGACCTGTCGTTCGAGTGGCGTAGCCTCGAGAGCTTTTCCGGAGACAGCGCGCTGACCGGTATCCCAACCGTTCGCACCGCAGACCTCATCATCGCCGCGCAGCGCGAGTCGGGCGGCGATCCGAGCGCCGATGTCGACACGCTGGTCTACGACGCCGGCCGGCCGGTACTGGTCGTGCCGCATTCGGGCCCGCTCGTGACCAGCTTCAAGCATGTGCTGCTCGCCTGGAACGGCAGCAAGGAAGCCGCGCGCGCCGCCTTCGACGCCCTGCCCTTCATCATCGAGGCCGAGAAGACCGATATCGTCGTCATCGACCCGCCGGATACGCTCGACGAGGCTCCGGAGGCGGCCGGCGCCGAAATCGCCGCCGCCCTGTCCAGGCATGGCGCCACCGTCAGCGTCTCGGTGCTGCAATCGGGCGGCCACTCGGTCGACGACGTGATCCAGACCAGGGTTGCCGAAACCGGCGCCGACCTGCTCGTGCTCGGCGCCTACAGCCATTCCTGGCTGCGCCAGCTTCTGTTCGGCGGGGTCACGCGCACGGTGCTGCGCACGTTGCCGGTGGCAGCTTTCCTGTCACGGTAAATCCACAAGGGTAACTCCACAGGGGCGAGTCCACAGGGATCGCCTGCCGCCGCCCTTGCCAAGGCCAAGGCTTTCCAGTTAATTCCGCGCGCATTCCTTCAAGTGTTTGCGGGCGGTTTTTCGCGCGCCGCGGAGTGCATGCAAAAATGTCCCTTCCCGAAAAGGCCTTTCCCGTCTCCTGGGATCAGTTCCACCGCGACGCGCGTGCGCTTGCCTGGCGGCTTGCCGGCGCCAACAAAGGCCAGTGGAAGGCGATCGTCTGCATCACGCGCGGCGGCTTGGTTCCGGCCGCCATCATCTCGCGTGAACTCGGCATCCGGGTCATCGAGACGGTTTGCGTCGCCTCCTATCACGACTACGCCAGCCAGGGGCAGCTGCAGGTGCTGAAGGAGGTCACGCCGGCACTGCTCGCCGATGACGGCGCCGGCGTGCTGATCATCGACGACCTCACCGATACCGGCAAGACCGCGGGCATCGTGCGCGCCATGATGCCCAAGGCGCATTTCGCCACCGTCTACGCCAAGCCGAAAGGGAGGCCGCTGGTCGACACCTTCGTCACCGAGGTCAGCCAGGACACCTGGATCTATTTTCCGTGGGACATGGGCTTCACCTACCAGAAGCCGATCGCCGACGATCACGTCGGCTGATTCGCGGCAACTGCTTTTTCTCCCGGAACATGCCGGCGAGGATTGCTTGCCGGCGAGCACTTCTTGAAAGAGTGCCGCGGCGCACGATATTTCCTGAATGGACCCCTGTTGGCGTGGTTAACCAGTCCGTATGAGGTTTTTTACTTTTATTGCTCATGATTAGCCGTAAGATTCGCTAGACGGCAGATGATTCTGGAGGCTGAGGCAAGCTTCTCCGATGTTGACGAGGCCAGCAACAAACAACCATTTGGCCGAAAGGGTTCAGCGGCTCTTCGGCACAGCGCCGTGCCGCCTGCAGGTTGCAGCATTGCCCTGGCGCGATACCGGGCATGGCGTCGAGATCATGCTGATCACCAGCCGCGATACCGGTCGTTGGGTGCTTCCCAAGGGCTGGCCTGAGGCCAAGGAACTGCTTTGCGAAGCGGCGGCGCGCGAGGCCGGCGAGGAAGCCGGACTGCGCGGCACGATCTCCCACCATGAAGCCGGCCGCTACTTCTATGCCAAGGCATTGGCCTCCGGCGAGGAAGTGCCTTGCGAAGTTCTGGTATTTCCGCTGCAGGTCGACAAGATCGCCGACCGGTGGAAGGAAAAGCGGTCGCGCATCCGCAAATGGGTCAGCCCCGCCGAGGCCGTGCGCATGGTCAACGAGCCGGACCTTGGTCAGATCATCGCCTATTTCTGCGCCGACCCGCACCAGTTCTCCTGAGCGAGACTAGGCACCGGCCATAGCTGCGCACCTGCCGCGCATCACCGGCGATGCTCTTTGGCGAAGAGAATCGATTTGACCACCACAGCTTTGGCGTGCGTTGTCATCACGGTCGATGGCCTGGACGTGGGTCAAAATCGAAATCCTCCGCGCCACTTCTATCCCCGTTATCCACATATGTGACACACAAGATGTTGGGGTCACAAAAGCTACGCAAACGAATCCTTGACGGCGCAAAACGAGTCGCCTTTTATGGGCCATGCGCTCCTGTTAAGAGTGCGACCGGAAAGTTCTGAGCCCGGTCTTTTTCCCGGACTATGTGCGTTTTGGCCGCATTTCCGCCTGTCTATGAGGCCGGCGGATGCGTTGGGGTTGTGGGGACTTTGGGGACGAAAGGGAAAAATGTCGGACTGGAATAAATTGTCTGTTAACACTATATTTAGTGATTGCAGATAGGTTCGACGCTAGATAGTGTGAAGGTCCCCTCGATTGAGGGAGTCGCAAACAAGTTTCAGTTTTGAGGGACCGCAGGGTTCGTCGGCGCGTTGGACGACTACTTCGCAAGGAGTTCGGCCAGCAGGGCGGGCGGAGCCTGTGAAAGGGAGCCGGCCGTTTTCTAACGCTGGCAGACGGCGGACATGCGCGTTTCGCCAAGGGGGCAGAAATCCCCTGGGAAAAGCGCTATATCTAGACAAGCAAGGGATAGGACCAATGCGCATTGAGCGTCGTTTCACCAAGCAGGGGCAGTCGGCTTATGCGGAGATCGAATTCCGCAAGGCGCTTTCGGAGATCAAGAATCCGGATGGCTCGGTGGTGTTCCGCTTGGACAATATCGATGTGCCGGCGCAGTTCAGCCAGGTTGCCGCCGACATCCTGGCGCAGAAGTATTTCCGCAAGGCCGGCGTGCCGGCTCGGCTGAAGAAGGTCGAGGAGAATGACGTCCCTTCCTTCCTGTGGCGCTCCGTCGCCGACGAGGCCGAACTGGCAAAGCTGCCCGAGTCCGAGCGCTACGGCTCCGAGATCGACGCCCGCCAGGTCTTCGACCGCCTCGCCGGTACCTGGACCTATTGGGGCTGGAAGGGCGGCTACTTCAAGTCGGAGGAAGATGCGCGCGCCTTCCGCGACGAGCTCGCCTATATGCTGGCCACCCAGCGCGTCGCGCCGAACTCGCCGCAATGGTTCAACACCGGCCTGCACTGGGCCTATGGTATCGACGGCCCGAGCCAGGGTCACTTCTATGTCGACCCGTTCACCGGCAAGCTGACCAAGTCGAAGTCTTCCTACGAGCATCCGCAGCCGCATGCCTGCTTTATCCAGGGCGTGCAGGACGATCTCGTCAACGAAGGCGGCATCATGGACCTGTGGGTGCGTGAAGCGCGCCTGTTCAAATACGGCTCCGGCACCGGCTCCAACTTCTCATTCCTGCGCGGCGAAGGCGAAAAACTGTCCGGCGGCGGCCGCTCGTCCGGCCTGATGAGCTTCCTCAAGATCGGCGACCGCGCGGCGGGCGCCATCAAGTCGGGCGGCACGACGCGCCGCGCCGCAAAGATGGTCATCGTCGACGCAGACCATCCCGATATCGAGGAATTCATCGACTGGAAGGTCAATGAGGAGCAGAAGGTCGCCTCGCTGGTCACCGGCTCGAAGATCGTGAAGAAGCACCTCGAAGCGATCATGAAGGCCTGCATCAACTGCGAAGGCCAGGACGACGATTGCTTCGACCCGGCGATCAACACGGCGCTGAAGCGCGAGATCAAGGCGGCCAAGAAGGACGGGGTGCCGGAGAACTACATCTACCGCGTCATCCAGCTCGCCAAGCAGGGCTACACTTCGATGTCGTTCAAGACCTACGACACCGACTGGGATTCGGATGCCTACCTCACCGTTTCGGGCCAGAACTCCAACAATTCGGTCTCGCTGAAAGACGATTTCCTGCGCGCCGTAGAGCAGGACGGCGACTGGCACCTCACCGCCCGCAAGGACGGCAAGGTGCTGAAGACGCTGAAGGCCAGGGATCTGTGGGAAAAGATCGGCTATGCCGCCTGGGCGTCGGCCGATCCGGGCCTGCACTTCAATACGACGATGAACGACTGGCACACCTGCGCCGCGGCCGGTGCGATCCGGGCGTCCAACCCGTGCTCGGAATACATGTTCCTCGACGACACGGCCTGCAACCTGGCCTCGATCAACCTGCTGCCCTACCGCAAAGCCGACGGCACCATCGACATATCAGCCTACGAGCACACGGTTCGGCTGTGGACCATGGTGCTGGAAATTTCCGTCATGATGGCGCAGTTCCCGTCGAAGGAGATCGCCAAGCTCTCCTACGAATACCGCACGCTCGGCCTCGGCTACGCCAATATCGGCGGCCTGCTGATGACCTCAGGCATTCCCTATGATTCCGACGAGGGCCGCGCCATCTGCGCAGCACTCACCGCTGTTATGACCGGCACGGCCTATGCCACCTCGGCCGAAATGGCCGCCGAGCTCGGCGCCTTCCCCGATTACGACCGCAATGCGCAGAACATGCTGCGCGTCATGCGCAACCATCGCCGCGCTGCCTATGGCGACAAAGACGGCTACGAGAAACTCGCCGTCAACCCGGTGCCGCTGGTCGCCTCCGACCTGAAGCAGCCTGAGCTTGCCGCCCATGCCAAGGCTGCCTGGGACCGCGCCATCGAGCTCGGCGAGGAGCATGGCTACCGCAATGCGCAGGCGACCGTAATCGCGCCGACCGGCACGATCGGCCTGGTGATGGATTGCGATACCACCGGCATCGAGCCCGACTTCGCGCTGGTCAAGTTCAAGAAGCTGGCCGGCGGCGGCTATTTCAAGATCATCAACCGCGCCGTTCCGGAAGCACTGCGTACGCTCGGCTATTCGGAAAGCCAGATCGCCGAGATCGAGGCCTATGCGGTCGGCCACGGCAATCTGAACCAGGCGCCAGCCGTCAACCCCGGCTCGCTCAAGGCCAAGGGTTTTACGGACGACAAGATCGCGGCACTCAATGCGGCATTGAAGTCGGCGTTCGACATCAAGTTCGTCTTCAACCAGTGGACGCTGGGTGCGGACTGGGTGAAGGAGACCTTTGGCTTCACCGACGAGCAGCTCAACGATTTCTCGTTCGAGATGCTGCCGGCGCTCGGCTTTTCCAGGAAGGACATCGAGGCCGCCAACATCCATGTCTGCGGTGCGATGACGCTGGAAGGCGCGCCGTTCCTGAAGGCCGAACACCTGCCGGTGTTCGACTGCGCCAGCCCGTGCGGCAAGATCGGTAAGCGTTCGCTGTCGATCAACAGCCACATCCAGATGATGGCGGCGGCCCAGCCCTTCATCTCCGGCGCCATTTCCAAGACCATCAACATGCCGAACGACGCGACGGTGGAAGACGCCAAGGGCGCCTACATGCTGTCGTGGAAGCTGGCGCTGAAGGCCAACGCGCTCTATCGCGACGGCTCGAAGCTCTCCCAGCCGCTCAACGCCTCGCTGCTTGCCGACGTCGAAGACGACGAGGACGAGGCGATCGAGCAGCTGATCGCGGCACCCGCCTCGCAGCGCGCCGTGCAGGTGACCGAAAAGATCGTCGAGCGCGTCGTCGAACGCCTTTACCGCGACCGCGAGAAACTGCCGAACCGCCGCAAGGGCTATACCCAGAAGGCGGTCGTCGGCGGCCACAAGGTCTATCTCAGAACTGGCGAATTCGACGACGGTCGCCTCGGCGAGATCTTCATCGACATGCACAAGGAAGGTGCTGCCTTCCGGGCGATGATGAACAACTTCGCCATCGCCATCTCGCTCGGCCTGCAATATGGCGTGCCGCTCGAGGAATATGTCGAAGCCTTCACCTTCACCAAGTTCGAACCTGCCGGCATGGTGCAGGGCAACGACGCGATCAAGAACGCGACGTCGATCCTCGACTATGTGTTCCGCGAGCTTGCCGTGTCCTATCTTGCGCGCCACGATCTCGCCCATGTCGACCAGTCGGATTTCGACAAGACAGCGCTCGGGCGCGGCATCAACGAAGGCAAGGCGACGCCGTTCTCGAAGGGGCTGACCCGCGGCGCCTCGCCGGTCAAGCTGGTGTCGGGTATGGGCGCCGAGCCCAAGGGCTTTGGCGGTTCGGGCTCGTCCGGAACCCCTGTCCGCTCTGCCCCGACGGCGTTCTCAGGTTCCAACGTGCTGGCGCTGAAGCCGGCCAGCGACGAAGCGATCGCCTACAAGCGCGATTATGAGGAGCGGGCCAGGGAACTGGTCGAAGACGTCGTCTACGAGGAGGCCGAAGAGGCTTCGGGGGCTTCGGCGCTGTTCACCGACGCCGCCGCGCAGGAGGCCGCCGAGGCAAAGGCGCTTGCCGCGACACGGCGCCAGCAATCGCTGATGCAAGGCTACACCGGTAACGAATGCTCGGAATGCCACAACTTCACCATGGTGCGGAACGGCACCTGCGAGAAGTGCGATACGTGTGGTTCGACGAGCGGGTGCAGCTGAGGAAATCTTCAGCGCTAAAACGTAACATGGTCGGTCCGGTCGCAAGATCGGACCGAAATGGCAAAGGGAACAAAAAGGGTACAATATGCAGTTAATCATTACCAACTGGGAATTTTAAATGGCAGATGTCAAATCGATCTCAAGAACTCCCCCCACTGAAGTTCGGCGACTTAGGGCGGAAGTCGGCTTTGGGCGTCCGATGTGCGGTTCTCCACACTTGGAATATCATCACTTCGACCCTACTTGGGCCGAGCAAAAGCATCACGATCAACAAGGCATGATCGCATTGTGTGCTGAACATCATGCTGCCGCCGATTCAGGCGCATTCACAAGAGATCAGCTTATGGGTCTCAAGCGGGCAAGCCATGCTTCCGTCGAAAGTAGCTTTCAGTGGCGGAGAAAACACACTGTGTTCGTTTGCGGCGGGAACTATGCCTATAAATGTGGGAGTATGCTTCGCGTAGGAGGAATAGATATTATCTATTTTGAAGAAGATGATTCCGGCTATGATACCTTATCGTTAAACATATATGACGTTTGCATGAATAGAATCTTTGCGATGCGAATGAACGATTGGATCGCAAGAATAAACGTTGACGATATTGAGGCACCGCCAGGAGCACGAACACTCGTGTTCAAATCAGCCGTCCATCAAGTTGACATCAGAATTGAATTTAGAGATCGAAAAATGTTGAGCTCCCACGACGAGGCTATCTCTGCCGAATTTGGAATTCCTACTGAAGAACCCGTCGTCTTCTGCATCTTTACAGGTAAAATGCCTGCACCGGTGCCTGTCAAATTCAATGACCGCAACATCCAATTCCGCGGCATGACACTGGAAGGTTGTCGTATGGAACGCTGCAGCGTTGGCGTACAAGTTGGCTAAACCGAGAGGTGGCCCCCGGTGCCTCCTTCATTTCGAAATTGCAGTATGGATGCCACGTTTCCGCGACGTTGAAGAGTTGCACCGGGAACACTGAACAGGATCCTCAAGCAGTCCGGTTTAAGGAGTGACGATATGCGCTATGCGTTGGTGATCGAAAAGGCCGGAAACAATTTTTCCGCCTACGTACCGGATCTACCCGGCTGCATCGCTGGTGCGACGGTGCCTGAGCTGGAAACCGAAATTCGCGATGCAATACGCTTTCATATCGAAGGCTTGCGTGCCGATGGGCTGGATGTGCCCAAAGGTGACAGCCTGGCGGAGTATGTAGAGGCGTAAAGCCCCCGCCTTCTCTTCTTGGGAGGAGGAGAACGATCCCCTACTCCGCGTCGGCCACCATTTGCCGTCAGCCGGCCCATGCCCGCCAGGCACCCTCATCACTGTGGAACGCGTTGAGGTCGATGCGGCCCCTCGCCCCGTGAGACAGGTCGGAGCCGGAACATTGCCAGAACGGCCATTTGCGGCCGGGATAGACCTTTGACGGGTCCGCCGTCACCGCACGACCGACGTGCTGGCGGCTTGGTTTCGCGGAAACCGCCACGCAGTCGCCAACGAAACAGCCGCAGCATCTTCGCTGCGGCTGTTGGCCAGGTGGGGCGTTGTCCGTCAGGGAAGAAGTCGCGCTGCCGAAGCGACCCCACCCCGATCCGCTTCGCGGATCGACCCTCCCCTCAAGGGGGAGGGGAAACAGCCTCAGTTCACGGCGCTGATGTTGCCCAGGCGCAGAAACAGCGTTTCGCCGGAAGAATCGTCGACGCCGTCATTGTCAGTGGCGACGAAGATGTCGCCGTTCTTGTCGATGGTGAAACCTTCGACCTTGTCGATGACATAGCCGTTGGTGGCTGATTTCAGGTCGCCGATGATGTCGCGCACCAGCGTCTTTTCGACCAGCGGCAGTTCGCCACCGAGCTTGGCCGGTTTGAAAGCGTCGAGCGTCACCGAATAGACGCGCTTTACCTTGGCCAGGTCGCCGATCTGGTTGTCGCGTTCAAGGATATAGAGCTTGCCGTCATGCGCGGTGATCTCCGACAGCCCCATCCAGCCAGCCTCGGTCGCTTCGAGCGGATAGCGCACCGCCGACCATTCCTTGGCCTTCGGCTTGTAGGCCAGAAGCTTGACCTGGTTCTTCGGATCGTCAGCCCATTCGCGCTGCACGGCCATTACCAGCATCAGGTCGTCGCCCTCGCCGATGGTGGTGATGCCTTCGAGACCGAAGCGGGTCTGGTGGGCGAGCAGTTCCATCGGGAAGCCGATTTCCTGCTTGATCTCGCCCTTGTCGTCGACGCGCAGGATAGCGTGCGGGACGAGCTTTGTCGGATCGCCTTCATTGGCCAGCCAGAAGCCGCCTTCACCATCGGCGACCATGCCTTCGATGTCGAGCTTCTGTGCAGGATGGCCGCCACGCGTGACGATGGTCTTGCCGGTGATCAGCGCCGGCGTCTGCGTGGCATCGATCTCGAAGATCGAGGGCGCGTTGGCGTAGAACGAGTCCGAGGCTGCGAAGAGCTTGCCGGCAGTGTCGCCGGCCGCGAGCGCCGAAAGCGCACCCCAGCCGAGCGGCGTGCCGTCTGCCGTGAGCTTTGCCGTGATCATCGGGTAAGTGGCGGGACCCTCGGAGCGCTCGTAGATCATCACGTGCGAGCGGGCGAGCCCGTCCTCGACCAGGTCGGCCTCGTTGGCGGTGACCAGGAGATTGCGCGACGGGATCGCGACCAGCCCTTCCGGGCCGATGCCGGACGGCAGGATCTGGACAAACTGAGGCTCCGCACCCGTGTCCTTGTAGACGCCGACAACGGAGCCACGCTCCGAAGCGACGAAAATCAGTCTGTCTTCGCCGAAGGCGCCGGTATCCAGACCTTCCGGCTCGACGCCCTTCTTGTTGCGGGCGTCGGGATAATGGCCGGCATTGGCGACCTGGTACTCGAAGGACGGACCGGATTCGTAGAGAACCTCGCCCTTCTTGCTGAAGATCGTGAAGCCGCGCGAACCGCCCTTGTAGTCGCCTTCGTTGGCGACGACGAGACGGTCATTGTCGAGCCATTTCACGGCGTCGGGTTCGCGCGCGACGTCTTCCATTTTGCCATCGAAAGAGAAGGCGCCGTTCTTCTTGGTGTCGATCTTGTCCAGCGTGACGGAGCCTGCCGAGAAGTGCGTGACGATCGCGCCGGTTTCGGCGTTGACGATGGCGATATGGTTATTCTCCTGCAGCGTGACCGCAACCTCGCCGGCCTCGTTGAAAGCCACGAATTCCGGCTCCGGATCTTCCGCCGCGACTTCGGCAATGCCCGCCAGGTTGACGCTCTTCATCGTCGCGCAATCAGGCTGGCCTTCGGTCATCGTGAAAATCTTGAGGTCGCCCGCCGGTATCTGCGGAATTTCTCCGTCGTTCAGCTCCTCGTCGCGCTCGTTCTCGATGGCGATGGCCAGGAACTTGCCGTCCTTGCTGAACGCCAGCGAGTCCGGCTGGCCGCCGAGGTCGCAGGTGCCTTCGATCGCCTTGGAGGCAAGGTTGATGACGGTGAGGTTGCCCGAAGGCTTGGCTTTGCTCTTCGACGTGTTGACGCCGGCCAGCACCTTCCCGCCAATGACCACGACCGACGTCGGCTCGCCCTCGATCTTGACGATGCCGCCGGCCTTGGGCGCCTTGGGGTCGGTGATGTCGATGAAGCCGACCGCGCCGAGCGGGCTGTCGGAATAGACCAGCGTCATGCCGTCTTCGGTCGCCCTGATGATCTCGGACGAAGTCGGCGTGGTCTGCTCGACGTCCGCCGGGAGGTTTCCGGCGACGGCGAAGCTCGCGACCCGGTTGAACATCATGTCGGCATGGGCCGGCAGCGAAACGGAGGCAGCAAGCGCTGCCGTCAGGACGAAAAGCGCGGAATGGCGGGGCACGGGTGGCGTCTCCTGTTCGATGGAAGCCACCTGCTTTGGGGGAACGACATTTCAAAGCGATGACGGATCCATGACAGTTCTGAGACAGCGGCTTTCTGCGGCCGCGATCAGCACCCCGCAGGTGCGAGCAGCAAGAAGGAACCCCTACTCCGCCTCGGCCACCATCTGCCGCCCACCAACCCAGTTCCGCCAGGCTCTCTCGTCGCCGTGGAAGACGTTGAGGTCGATGCGGCCTCTCACGCCGTGCGACAGGCCGGAGCCGGAATACTGCCAGAACACCCATTTGCGGCCGGGATAGACCTTTGACGGGTGCTGTGCCACCGCGCGCAGCCAGAACGGATAGTCGGGGAAAGCGCCTCTGAGATTGTCTCGGTAGAAATCGGGCGCGGTGTAGATGACGGGCCGCTGGCCGTAGTGGCGCTCGAGCTTGTCCATGAACACCTGCATCTTCTCCAGCACCTTTTGCCGCGACGGCCGCCGCTTGCAGCTGGATTCGCCGTTCCACTCGACATCGATCACCGGCGGCAAGGCGCCCTCGACCCTCGGCACGTTGCGGATGAACCAGTCGGCCTGCTCGCCTGCCGTACGGCACCAGTAGAAGAAATGGTAGGCGCCGCGCTTGAGGCCGGCGGCGTCGGCATTGCGCCAGTTCTTCATGAACATCGGATCAAGATGATCGCCGCCATCGGTCGCCTTGATGTAGGCGAAGTTCGCGCCCTGCGCGCGCAGCTTTGCCCAGTTCACGTTGCCCTGCCAACGTGAAACGTCAACGCCGTGAACGGCGAGGTGCCTGGGCGAGGCCTTGCCGAAATTGATCGGCTTGGCGTCACGAAAACGGTAGCGCTGGACCGGCTCGGCGAGGATCGGTGCTGCTCGTGCCAGCCGCTTCGGCGCCACCAGGGCAATCGGCTCGACGGGTGGTTCGATGCTGTCGGCAGGCTCTGGAGTGGCCATCGCCACAGTCTGCTCCGTCGCCTCTTCCTGCTCAAAGTCGGGTGCGGCATCGGCCGCACCGACCGACGCCACCGGCGCGGGCGGCCGCACAACGGAGCTGGTCGTCTCGCTGGACGGCACTTGCAGCGCGTCGATGCCGGACGTGGATGTGCAGCCGGCAAGGCAAAGTGACGCGATCGAGAAGATGACGACGCCTGATAACCGCATCTGGACCTGTACGCAGAACACAACAGACCGAGGGCAAGACAACGCCGCCGGACAACCGATCCAGATTACTAACGAGAAATTGCCAACAAAGTTTGAATCAAATTGTTAGGACGAGAGCTGGGCAAACAGAATACATGGCGCCCGCTTTATAACCGTAGCGGTGAGAGCTTGGAAACACGGCAGGACGGAGACGGCGCGAAGGATCGCCGACGCCTGCAGGCCCGCTGCCTAGCCGCACAGCCATAACTTGTGGCAGCTCTCGGCTACCATGTGAGCGGGCGGTATGAAGCGGTCGGTGACGGGACGATCGTTGACGACCGGTGCATCATCCCGGCGAACCTTTTCTTCAAGCAGCGAGCGAAGCTCGGCCGGCTGTACGCGGTCACGCTCCATCACGAGCTTGACCATCGGATCGCTCAAAAGCTCATCCAAGGTATTGATTCTGTCTTTCATCCGTCGCCTCCTCGACTGCCGACCCGCACGTAATAGATAGGCAGCAATGATGGCTCGCCAATGACGCTTTGCCGGCTATCTCGTGTCCCGGATGAAAAAATTGGGCACGCTTTGCGCTCAGTTCGCCTGTGCTTCAGTTCGGGGGTGGCGCGCCTTCATATTGCGGCAGGCCGTCGTCAAGCTGCACCCAGGGCTGCTTCGAGGCGGTCCACATATGCATCTGCGGCTTGAATACCGAAGGGGCGTCGAGCGAGCCTGAGGTCACGCCGATGATGCCGGCGGAGTCGCGCCGGGAAAACATCGTCGTGCCGCAGCCCGGGCAGAAGCCGCGCTTGAGATCGGGCGAGGAATTCACCGTCGCCACCGGCCCGTCGATGGTCACGTCGTCGATGCGGAACAGCACGCGTGCGTTGAAGGCCGCGCCCAGCGCCTTCTGGCAGAGCCGGCAATGGCAGACCCGCTCGTTGATCGGCGTGGCATCGGTGCGGTAACGCACCGCGCCGCACAGGCAGCCACCCTGATATTTCGCCATTACCTGCGCCCCTCTTTCTGAAGATTGTCGGCAAGGTAGCTGCCGGCACAGCAGCGTCAATTAAAAAGCCTTGATAGGGCCATCTATGGCTGTGATGCGGGAGATGCCATTGGCCCCCACGACGTGTGTCGGGATTGCCAAGGCTTATAGCCGGCTTCAGAGGGATAAGCCTGCCCGGCCATCTCGCAGGAGATGGGCCGGGCAGGCCGTTGTCAGGTGGTTATTCGCTGATGACCTCGTCCCAGGTCTTGACCTTGGTCTCGCGATTGAGGAAGGGCAGAGTGACTGCTGTCAGTTCCGGCGCGAAGAACACGTCATAATGGGTGCGGTTCGGCAGGATGGCCAGCCGGTTCTGCGAAAGGTTCTCGCGCATCCAGCCGGCATCCTTCAGTCCGCCGCCGAGCATCTGATAGAATTTGATCTCATGCTCGGGCCGGTACATGTCGCTGTCGCCAAAAACCAGCATGACCGGCATCTTCAGCTTGGGTACGTCGGCGGAGTAGTCGTAGTCCTTGCGCATATGGGCGCCTAGTTGATCGAGCAGCTTCGGAAAGTCCTGCGGATGCGGCGCGACCGCCACGTAGGACTTGTACATCGGCGTGTCTTTCATCATGTCGGCCATCGCCGCGCCGACCTGCGCCTGCTGGGCGCGCATGTCGGCATAGAAGCCGTCCGAGGCATAGCCGGCCGACACCAGGACCAGCCGGCGCACCGCTTCGGGATGCTGGACGGCCATGCGGAAGGCGACGCCGCCGCCCAGCGAATAACCCATGACATCGACCTGCTCGTAGCCGAGCGCCTTGACGATCGCCGCCATGTCGTCGCCCATCGCCTTCAGGCTGAGCGGCCGGTCGCCGAGCGCGGTGCGGCCGTGACCGTGCAGGTCGACGCCGATGACGGTGCGGTTTTCGGCAAACTTCGGCAGGATCGGCGCGAACATGTCGGTGGTGCCGAGACCACCATGCAGGAGAAGCAGCGGCTCGCCCTGGCCATAGACGGCGTAATAGTAGTTCAGGCCGTTGATCGGCAGCAGGCCGGATTTCGCCGGCTTCGGCATTGCTTTCGTTTCAGTGGTCATGACGGGCTTTGCTTCCTCGGCTTTGGTGGAGCCCGGCGCGGCGAAGAGCGCTGCAGCCGAGGCGAAAATGGCGAAAAACATCGCTCTGGACATGTCGGTCTCCTTCCGTCCCGCTGATATCAAAGCCGCTTGGCGACTTCTTCGAGCTGGTCGGCGCACTGGCCCCAGCCCTCGTGAAAGCCCATCTTCTCGTGCTCTTCGCGATCGGCGACGGACCAATGCGCAACCCGGGCGATGTAGCGGGTCTTGCCCTCGCCCTCATCCTCGAAGGTCAGCACGAGCGTCATGAACGGTTTTTCGGACGGCTCCCACGCCTTCGTATAGGCGTCGGTGAGAACGATCTTCTTGCCCGGCACGACTTCGAGGAAGATGCCGGGGTTCGGGAATTCGTTGCCGTCGGGTCCCGCCATGACGACCAGGCTGGAGCCGCCGCTGCGCACATCCATTTCGGCGCGCGGCGTCGTCCACGGCTTTGGCGCGAACCATTGCGTCACGAGCTTCGGCTCGGTCCAGCAGCGATAAACGTTCTCGCGCGGCGCATCGATGATGCGGGCAAGAACCAGTTCGCGGTCGGAGCTGGGGGCGATGTCGAGCTTGGTGGTCATAATGGTCTCCTCACTTGCAAAAGAGTTGGCTTGAATGCCGGTTTCCGTCTCAAGGACGAGCGGGCAACGCGCAGCCCGACAGCGTCCCGCGAAAATTTCGCCAGGCCGATTCCGGCGAACGCCGAAGGAGAGCTTAGTGGCGCTTGGCTTGCACCAGATAGGCGTCGATATCGGTCTCGCCGAGCCACTTCGCCGCTTCCAGCCGATGCAGGCCTTCGACCAGGACATGGCGCTTGCCGTCGTGGCGCACCTGGATCGGGGTCTTCATGCCGTTTTCCAGAATGTCTTCGGCCAGATGCCGGACGGTCTCGGGATGCAGTGTCTTCCTGCGCGCGGTCGGCACGTAGATGTCGTCCACCTTGACCTTTTGCACTCTCAGCATGTCGGCTCCCGTGGCGAAAAACGCCACCCTTTGTGATAGTCGGTTTGGAAGGCAAGGCCAAGGCCGACTGTGAGCTATCGCTGGCCCGATCGTTTCCAATTGACGGTTGGCCGGCAGATGGTCGAAATGACGCGTTCGACCCTTCACAGGCGTTCATGACCAAGCTTCCTACCGAATTCCCCGATTTCGGACTGACGCCCCACCAGCGCCGGCAAGCCGTGCGCGGCCACTATTACGAGTGGCCGGGCATGGATGGCGAACGCGGCGAGATCTGGTGCTACAGCGACCGTTTTTCATACCGCCGGGACGAGACGGTGGTGCTGCATGTCAGCTCGACGGCCTCCAGCTTCAGCATGTCGATCGTCCGCGACGGCGGCACCGAAACGAAAATGTTCGACAAGGCTGGGATCGCGGCGCGCTGGCAGGATACACCCGACCAATGTTCGGTCGTGGGCTGCGGCTGGGGCGCTTCGTTTGAATTCCGGGTCGGCGACGACTGGCCGTCCGGAGCCTACCGCATCACGCTGACGGCGGACGGCCGCGACGGCAAACCGATCCGCTGCCAGCATCTTTTCATCGTTAGCCCGCAGCCCGGCAAGAAACGCGGTCGTGTGCTGCAGGTTGCAGCCACCGGCACCTGGCTTGCCTACAACACGTGGGGTGGCTCCAATCATTACGAAGGCATCACCGGCCCGAACCGCGACCAGTATGCCTCAATAGTCTCGACGCAGCGGCCATGGTGCCGCGGTTTTGTTGTTCTGCCGAACGTGGCACCGCGCGTGCCGCTCGAGGTCGCCGTGCCGCCCAAGACCGTGCCGCGCTATCCGCATATGGAATGGGCCTTCGCCACCGGCCATTCGAAGAAATACGCCTCGTCCGGCTGGGCAAGCTATGACAGCCACTTCTTTCGTTTTGCCGAGCGTGCCGGCTATGGGGTCGATCTCGCCAGTCAGCACGAATTGCATTTTTCGCCCGAAATCCTCGACGGCTATGACTGCGTCGTCTTCGTCGGCCATGACGAATACTGGACCTGGGAGATGCGCGACACTGTCGACGCCTATGTCGAGCGCGGCGGCCATGCCGCACGCTTCGCCGGCAATTTCATGTGGCAGACCAGGTTGGAGGACGAGGGTCGCCGGCAAGTCTGTTACAAATACCGCGCCCGCGCCGAGGACCCGGCCTATCGGGGCGGCGACGTGACCCGCGCCACGAACTCCTGGGAAGCACCTGAGATTGGCCGGCCGGGCGCCTCGACTTTCGGGCTCAATGCGACGAGGGGCCTCTACGCCGGCTGGGGCGGTTGCGCGCCGCGCGGCGTGCGCGGCTTTCCGGTCTACCGGCCGGAGCATTGGGCGTTCGCCGGCACAGGCATCTACTACGGCGACCTGCTCGGCGCCGACAGCCATGTCTATGGCTATGAGGTCGACGGGCTCGACCACGAGATCCGAGGCGGACTGCCCTACCCGACGCCCAACAGCGGCGCACCGGACGGGCTGCAAATTCTCGCGGTCGGCATGGCTGCCCAAGTCGAGGAGAGCGCCGATATTCCGTTCGAAGACCAGTTCCTCGGCGACGAGGACGGACGCTTCACCGCCGAAACGCTGTTCGGCGAGGCGAGCGACGCCAATCTCGACAAGGTCAAGCGCGGCAACGGCATGATCGTCAATTTCCCGCGCGGCAAGGGCGAGGTGTTCCACGCCGGAAGCTGCGAATGGGTCGCCGGCCTGCTAAGGCAGGACCCGATGGTCGAGCTCGTCACCAAGAATGTTCTCGACTGCTATCTCGGAAAGTCCTGACATGCTGAAGTCCCAGACCCCTGCCCCGGACACCGAGACGCGCCCGCCATCGCATCTGTTCTATCTGTCCAGTCTGCGCCGGCCGCTGGTCGACCGCGCCGAAGGCATCTACATCTGGACGCAGGATGGCCGCCGCTTCATCGACGGATCGAGCGGACCGATGGTCGCCAATATCGGTCATTCCAACCGCAACGTGCTCGATGCGATGAAGCGGCAGATGGACCGCGCAACCTTCGCCTACCGGCTGCATTTCGAGAACGAGCCGGCCGAGGAGCTCGCGCGGCTATTGGCTGCCAAACTCCCAGAAGGCATGGACCGCATTTTTTTCGTCTCGGGCGGCTCGGAGGCGACGGAATCCTGCATCAAGCTCGCGCGGCAGTGGGCAGTGGCGACAGGCCAGCCCAAGCGCTGGAAGGTGATCACCCGATTTCCCTCCTATCATGGCGGCACGCTTGGTTCGCTATCCGTCACCGGCGACGACGCCTTGGCCGAAACCTTCATACCGATGATGCAGGTCATGCCGACCGTGCCGGCGCCGGCCGCCTGGCGCGACCGCGACAATCTCTCGATGGAGCAGCGCGGCATCCGCTACGCCGACATGCTGGAGGAGAAGATCCTCGCCGAAGGGCCGGAAAGCGTGCTCGCCTTCATCATGGAGCCGGTCGGCGGCGCTGCCACCGCGGCGCTGGTCGCGCCGGACAGCTATTATCCGCGCATCCGCGAAATCTGCGACCGCTACAGCATCCTGCTCATCCATGATGAAGTGATGAGCGGTGCCGGCCGCACCGGAAAATTCCTCGGTGGCGACCATTGGAACTGCAAGCCCGACATCGTCGCTCTGTCGAAGGGGCTGGGCTCGGGCTATGCGCCGCTCGGCGCGCTGGCGGCACCGATGCGGCTGGTGCAGCCGCTGCTCGCCTCCGGCGGCTTCCAGCACGGCCATACCTATGCCGGCAATCCGCTCGCCTGCGCCGCCGGGCTCGCCGTGCTTAGCGAGATGGATCGTCTCGGCCTGATCGCCAATGCAGCTGACATGGGCGATCTTTTGATGGCCGAGCTGAAGGGGTTGGCCAAGCGGTTTCCGTTCATCGCCGACGTGCGCGGCAAGGGCCTGCTCCTAGGTGCCGAGATGGTCGCCGACCCCGATACGCTGGGGCCGATCGCACCGGCGAAGAAGGCCACCCAGCGGCTGCTCGACCTCGCCTATGAGCGCGGCCTGATCATCTATGGGCGAAAGGTCAAGGGCGGCTTCGACGGCGACAATTTCATGGTGGCACCGCCGATGATCGTTACCAAGGAACAGGTCGGCGAAATCGTCGCCATCATCGGCGACTCGCTGCAAGTGCTGGCCGGCGAGCTCGACCTGCCGGTCGAAGGTTGAAAATGGCGCCGCGAAAAGTCATCGTCACCTGCGCCGTCACCGGGTCGGTGCACACGCCGTCAATGTCGCCGCACCTGCCGGTGACGCCGGACCAGATCGCCGCAGAGGCTATTGCCGCCGCCGAAGCCGGCGCCTCGATCTTGCATCTTCACGCCCGCGATCCCAGTGACGGGCGGCCGACCGCCGATCCTGATGTGTTCATGCAGTTCCTGCCGCGCATCAAGCAGGCGACATCAGCGGTGATCAACATCACCACCGGCGGCTCGTCGCTGATGACGCTCGACCAGCGGCTGGCCGCACCGCTCAGGGCCGAGCCCGAAATGTGCTCGCTCAATATGGGCTCGATGAATTTCGCGCTGTTCCCGATGCTCGACCGGCCAAGGGAGTGGCATCACGAGTGGGAGCCCAAGCTGCTTGAAGCGACACGTGACACGATCTTCAAGAACACCTTTGCTGACATGGAGACCGTGCTCGAAAGACTTGGAAAGGGCTGCGGCACACGCTTCGAATTCGAATGCTATGATGTCGGCCACCTCTATTCTTTAGCGCATTTTCGAGACCGGGGGCTGGTGTCAGGACCT
Organism: Mesorhizobium sp. f-mel; assembly: GCF_053850215.1. Classification (NCBI taxonomy): domain Bacteria; kingdom Pseudomonadati; phylum Pseudomonadota; class Alphaproteobacteria; order Hyphomicrobiales; family Phyllobacteriaceae; genus Mesorhizobium; species Mesorhizobium sp. f-mel. The sequence continues at coordinate 207,583 of NZ_JBSPTO010000004.1, read as the reverse complement.
CTGTTCATCCAGTTCGTGTTCGGCATATTGGGCGGTATCGGCGCCGATCCCGACAATTTGGTCCATATGAAGCGTATCGCCGACAAACTGTTCGGCGACAGCTATCAGTTTTCGGTGCTGGCCGCCGGCCGCCACCAGATGCCGATGATCTCGATTGCGGCAGCGATGGGCGGCAATGTCCGCGTTGGGCTGGAGGATAGCCTCTACGACGGCCGCCAGCTGGCAAAGTCCAATGCCGACCAGGTGCGCCGTATCCGCAGCGTGCTCGACGGGCTTTCGCTGGACGTCGCCACGCCCACCGAGGCGCGGAAGATGCTGGCGCTCAAGGGCGGCGATAGGGTGGCATTCTGAGATGCGGCCGTGATCAACCCAGCGTCAAAAGACATTCGCATCCGGCCCGGTACCGTCGAGGATGTCGAAACCATCCATGCTGCGATCCTGCGGCTTGGCGCCCATATCGGCGCGCCCGAGGAAATCACTTCTACGGCCGACGACCTTCGCACCTACGGCTTTGGCGAAAACCCTGCCTTCTCGACGCTGATTGCGGAAGTCGGCGGCGAGTTCGCCGGCCTATGCCTGCATTTCCCGATCTTCTCGACCTGGATGGGCCGGCCCGGCATCTATGTGCAGGACCTCTATGTCGAGGATCGGTTTCGCGGCCGCAGGATCGGCGAACGCCTGCTGCGCCGTGCCGCGCGAGAATGCCGGGAGGACGGCGGCGTCTACCTCAGACTGTCCGTCGACACCGACAATGAAACCGCCAAAGCCTTTTACGAAAGACTGGGCATTGCCTGGTCGAGCTACGAGCAGGTGCAGAAGATCGCCGGCGACGCGTTCTTTGCCTTCGCCGATGCACCCGATGATGAGGAGCCAAGATGAAAGCCTTCTATGCCGAAGAACAGAAGCGCCATGATCCCAAGGCATTCCTCTCCAGCGGTGCGCAGAAACCCAATCCGGAAAAGCCGGAACGCGTCGAACGGCTGCTCGCCGGCGCAAGGGCCGCCGGCTGCACGATCGAACGGCCGAGAGATCACGGGCCAGGACCGGTTGCGGCGGTGCATACGCCCGAATATCTCGATTTTCTCGAGCACATCTTTGTGCGCTGGCAGCGCATCGAAGGCGCTTCGGCAGAAGTGATCCCCAACATCCATCCGATCGCGCGGGGCGGCTCCTATCCGGCCTCAGCGGTCGGCCAGGCCGGCTATCACATGGCCGACACCGCTTGCCCGATCTCAAGCGAGACCTGGCAGAGTGCGCTGTGGAGCGCCTGGAGCGCGGTCGAGGCCGCTGAGGCCGTGATGTCAGGCGCACCGGCTGCCTATGCGCTCTGCCGTCCGCCCGGCCACCACGCCTTTGCCGATGTCGCCGGCGGCTTCTGTTTCATCAACAATTCAGCGGTCGCGGCACAGACGCTCCGCAAGAATGCGGCGCGGGTGGCAATCCTCGACGTCGATCTGCATCACGGCAACGGCACGCAAGGCATTTTCTATGCGCGACCGGACGTGCTCACCGTCTCGCTGCATGCCGATCCGGTGCGCTTCTACCCGTTCTTCTGGGGTCATGCCGACGAACGTGGCGAAGGGGCCGGCCTCGGCTACAATTTCAACCTGCCGCTGGCGCGCAAATCCGGCGACGCCGCATTCCTCGACGCGCTGGATGTGGCTTTCCAGCGTATCCGCGCCTTTGCGCCGGAAGCGCTTGTCGTGGCGCTCGGCCTCGACGCCTTCGAAGGCGATCCGTTCGGCGGACTGTCGGTAACGACACCGGGCTTCTCGCGCATCGGCGAGGCTATCGCCGGCCTCGGCCTGCCGACGGTCATCGTGCAGGAGGGCGGCTATCTCTGCGACGAGCTCGGCGACAATCTTACTGCCTTCCTCACCGGCTTCGGCGGCGGCAAGAAGCGGTGATGTCGGATCAGGATCGCTCCTGTCGCAGCATCGCGATGACGCGATGCACGCTCTCCAGTGTCTCGTCGATTTCGGCCGCCGTATTGTAGTGGGCGATGCCGATGCGCACGACGCCCTGTTCGGGCGGAATGCCGAGCTGGTGGACGATTTCCCAGGCATAGTTGTGGCCGGACCACAGGAAGATGTTTTCCGCATTCATCTGCCGTACGATCGTCTCCGGCACGATGCCATCGACGGTGAAGGAGACCGTCGGGACGCGCTCCCCGACACGCGCCGGATCGGTAATGCCATGGATGGTCAGGCTTGAGATAGCCGACAGGCCGTCGATCAGCCTTTGCGCCAGCGGGTTCTCATAAGCTATTGATCTTTCGAAGGCCTTGGCGATCCTGGCGCGGCGCGAGCCGCCATCGCCTGCCGCCGCGCCGAGTTCCGCAAAGTAATCGACCGCGGCCGTCAGTCCGGCCATCAGCTCGATCTGCGGCGTGCCGAGTTCGAACCGCTCCGGCAGAGCATTGGACGAACAGCGGCATTTATACGGTTTCAGCACATCGATGACATCCAGCCTGCCCCATAAGATACCCAAATGCGGCCCGAAGAATTTATAGGCCGAGCAGATCAGGAAATCGCAGTCGATATCCCTGACGTCGATCAGGCCGTGCGGCGCGAACTGAACAGCGTCGACATAGACCAGGGCGCCGGCCTGCTTGGCAATGCCGGTCAGGGCCTTCACCCGGTTAATCGAGCCGGTCAGATTGCTGGCGTAGTTCAAAGCGACGAGCCGGGTCCTGTCGGTGAGCAGCGTAGCAAGCGCCGCCTCCTCGATCTGCCAGCTCTGCTCGTCGAAAGGCAGCCAGCGCACGACAAGGCCAAGGTCTTCGGCCAGCTGCAGCCACGGCGATACGTTGCCCTCGTGATCCATGCGGGTGAGGATGATTTCGTCGCCCGGTTTCATCGTGCGGCCGAGCGTGCGCGACATGTGATAGGTCAGAGTCGTCATGTTGGCGCCGATGATGATTTCCTGAGGGCTCGCAGCAGCCAGGAAATCGGCCATCGCCGCATGGGCGTCATCGACGATTTGTTGCGCTGCGATCGTGGTTTCGAAGAATCCGCCGAGATTGGCGTTTGCGGTCAGCAGGCAGCGTGACACCGCGTCGGCAACCGCTTGCGGCACCTGCGTGCCGGCAGGGTTGTCGAGGTAGATGCGGCGACGGCCCTTGTCGGTCAGCGACAGGGCCGGAAATTTCTCGCGCACGGCATCGATCGGAAAATCCATTTCTGCCCCTTCCCGTTGTAATCATTTGATAACCGGCCGTATTGCTCACGGACAGGGGTTGCCGACACGCTGGTGGATTGCATCGACCGCCTTCTGCATGTCCTCGGTCCAGACGACATCGGCGCAAGACAGCGCCATTTCGAGTTGCGAAATGGTCGTCGCGCCGATGATGCTCGAGGTGACGAAAGGCCGGCTCGTGACATAGGCGTTGGCAAACAATGCCGGCTCCATGCCGAAAGAGCGCGCCAGCTCGTTGTACTCAAGCTGCGCTTCCGCGGCGTTGGGCGTCTCGTAGCGCTGGCCCCGATTGAAGAGCTGCGAGCGTGAGCCTTGCGGCCGCGCGCCATGATCGTACTTGCCGGTGAGATAGCCCTGCGCCAACGGCGAATAGGGCAGAAACGAAACCTGTTCGCGCTCGCAGACTTCGGCGAGATTCACCTCGAAGCTGCGGTTGACGAGATTATAGGCGTTTTGCAGCGACACCAGGCGTGGACCGAGGCCCTTGTCAGCTTCGGCGATGAACCGCATGACGCCCCAGGAGCTCTCGTTCGACAGACCGAAATGGCGGATTTTTCCAGCCTTCACCAGTTCGTCGAAGACGGCCAGTGTCTCGGTGATCGGCGTCTCGCCAGCCGGTGCGCCGACGGAATCGGCTCGCAGCGGCACGGCACCGACGCGGTTCGGGTTGGCGCCCCAAGCCACGTCCCGCTCCGGCCAATGGATCTGATAGAGATCGAGATAATCGGTGTTGAGCCTGGTCAGCGACTTTTCGACGGCATCGAAGATGTCGGCGCGCACCAGCTTCGACGGGCGCCCGCCGCGGAACCATGCATTTGCGGTGCGGCCAACCACTTTCGAGGCGAGGATCACTTGATCGCGATTGCGCTTCGCTTTCAACCAGCTGCCGATGATCTTCTCGGTCCAGCCCTGCGTCTCCGCCTTGGGCGGGATTGGGTAGAGCTCGGCAGTGTCGATGAAGTTGACGCCGCGCGAAAAGGCCAGGTCCATCTGGGCGTGGCCATCGGCTTCGGTGTTCTGCTGGCCCCAGGTCATCGATCCCAAGCAGATCTGGGAAACAAGAAGATCGGTCCGACCGAGGCGGCGTTTGTGCATGGAACTTTCTCCGGCGGGAAATTCTTTGCGCTGCTGCGCGGGGAGGAAGCCGCAGCATACAGGAAGGCGCGGGCTGTCTCCAAGCCCGCCGCAAATCGGCTAGCACTTTTCCGCGAGATCCAGTGAACGCAAGGCGCAAGTAGGTAAAAAGCCGGACTGGATTTTCATGCAGTCCGGAATTCCGCCAGGAATGGCGAGGAAAAACCGGCCCTGTACCGGCATTCAGCTATACGGTCAGCTCGCGCCGGGAGTTTCACCGGCGAAGTCGATTGTGGTCAAGAAGTTCGGTGCGGCATAGCTGCCATGCAAATGCTGCACTGCACAATTGTCATGATTTGACTATATTTGGGACTCGGGGAGGACCAACCAGGGGCTTGAATCATGGGTTTCCTCACTGAAATGTTCGCCCGTCCGCGTCCGCAGGAACATCTGCGCTACCGCGCGGCGCTGGCGCTGCTTCATTCGATGAGCAATGCCGACCGTGCGGATATCGGCATCAAACCAGCCGACTTCCCGCGCATCGTCCGCGAAATGTCCTCCCGCTAGTCGGATATCCCGGCTCGACCGGGATATCTCATCGCCAATTTTTCAACGCGATCCCATGAAAATCGCCTTGCTCAGCGGCACGCCATTGTGGCGAAGGATGTCGTAGGCGGTGGTCACGTGGAAATAGAAATTGGGCATGGCGAGATGCAGCAGATACTGCATACCGGCCATCGAGAATTCGCGCTGGCCAAGCTTCAGCTCGAGCACCCTGTCATCCGAGCCGTCCATATCGGCAGCCGAGAATGTCGCCAGATGGTCGACGGTTTTGGCGATGCGCGCCTGGAGATCGGCAAAGCTCGCCTCGTTGTCTTCGTATTTGGGCACCTCGCGGCCGGCAAGCCGCGATGGCGCGCCCTTGGCGTGGTCGGTGGCGATCTGTACCTGCCTGGTCAACGCGTACATGTCCGGCGCCAGCCTCGACGTCAAAAAAACCTGCGGGTCGATCTTGCGGTCGAGCGCATTCTGCTCAGCGATATCCAGCACATTGGATAGCGCCTTCAACCTGGCCGAAAACACCGGCACGGCCGCTTCGTACATCGATATGGTCACGTGATTCTCCTATCCGGCGGGACGCCGACGGCGGGACCTAACGCCTCCGCGGGCGATTCTTCAAGCGTCACCACGTCGCCGCAATCGGTATGATAGGATTTCCCATCAGGTGGAGATTCCCGATGAGAAGCGCCCTTTTCGCAGCGACCGCCTTTTTCTCCTTTACCGTGTCAGGCCAGCCAGTGCTCGCCGCCGATGCGCCCTATGTCGATGACAGGTCGGACGCCGAAGCGGTCATCCGCTCGCTCTATAGCGCCATCAACCGGCAAGAATTCCCGCGCGCCTGGGATTATTTCGGCGACACCAAGCCGGCCAAGGATTTCGACGCCTTCGTAAAGGGCTATGACGGCACCAACGCCGTCGAAGTCAAAACCGGTGCCGTGTCCGAAGACGGTGCTGCCGGCAGCATCTATTACAGCGTTCCGGTCGCCATCCGGGCGACAGCTAAGGACGGCAGCGAAAATGTCTTTGCCGGCTGCTACACGCTGCGCCAGGTCAACGCCTCGATCCAGGAACCGCCATTTCGCCCGATCTTCATCGACAAGGGCGCGCTGAAACCGGCGAAGGCCGATTTCGACAATGCTGTGCCGGAAAGCTGCGGCGACGGACCGCCGCCGCCGAAGAAGGATGCGGCGCTGGAGCAGGCCAAGGAGGCGTTTGCGGCCACCTATGGCGAACAATGCGATAAGGAGATGCCTGGCGGCGAGCCTTTGGGAGGGCCGGACGCCTACTCCCTCCGCTACAAGGATGCGGGCGCCGAGGCCGACGAGCCCGAACGCGAGACGCGGCTGTTCCGCTTCTTCTGTTCGATGGCTGCCTACAATGAGAGTGCCGTCTACTATATCTACGACGAGGTATCCGGCGTCCGGCAGCTGCAGTTCGCCTCGCCGGAACTCGATATCCACTATGGGAACAACGATAGCGAAGGCAAGGTCGAGGCGATGAACGTCACCGGCTTCCAGACCGACGACCAGTTGGTCAATTCCGAATTTGACGACGCCACCAAGACGATCTCGTCCCTCAACAAGTGGCGCGGCGTCGGCGATGCATCATCAGCCGGGACATATCTTTTTCGCAACGGCAATTTCTCGCTGGTGCAGTACGATGTCGACGCCTCCTACGACGGCGAGATCAACCCGCAGACGGTGGTGGACTACAACACCGCGCCTTGAAGCGCGGCGCGCTTCAAGTTTTTTCTTGATGCATGTCGTTGCCCCAAAACCGCTACACACTTTTGGGCGACATGCATTAGGGCGCCTTCGACAGCATCCAATTGAGCGTGCCGCGCCAGTCGGTCATGCGGATCGGCGTGCCGTGCGTGCCGGTCTCGAAACGAACAAAGCGGGCCGGATAGGTTTTCGATTTGGCCAGGATCGAACGGAAGAAGGCTTCCTGTTTTGCCACCGGAAATACCGGATCCTTGCTGCCGTGGCCGAAGAGGACCGGGACACGGCGCTTAAAGCCCGGGCTCGAGAAGAAACTTTCATCCCACAGCGAACCGAGCAGCAGCAACCCGTCGATGCGGCCGCCCGTATCCTTGCGGGCAGCAAGCTTCCAGCACAGTGCGCCGCCCATCGAGCCGCAGGCAACGAAGATCTTCGCGCCCGGCGACTGCTGGGCATAATGGCCGATCAGCGCGGCGATCTGGGCCGCCCCGGTGTCGCCGAAATCGGAAAAGTCCGGTGAGAGATAGAGGCCACCATTGCCGGCCATCAGGTTCTTGATGCGGTTAAAATTGCCGCCAAAGGTGAAGTCGTCAACGCCCTGCTTGCGGCTGCCGCCCTGCCCGTGCAGATAGAGCACGATGATGCCGGCGCCTTGCGTGCGGCCGACGCCGACGTGGCGGATATTTCCGGCATCGGTCTTCAGCGACAGATCCCGCTGCACGTTACGCACACCGGTGTCGACATACTGCGCCTGCGCGCGGCGCTCCGGCACTTTGTCGCGGGCGTTGATATCGCGCAGCTCGCGATAGTCGACGACTGTATACGCGCCGTTGTTCTCGGATGAGAGCGTGCCCGGATAGGCAAACAGATCATCCTTGAAGGGCTTTAGCGGCAGCGTTTGGCCATGCGCCAAACCCGAAAACAAAAGAAACGTCGAGATCAGAAGGGGTAAACGGAAAGCCATGCCAAAGGCATCGTTTTTCGGCTTCGGTTTGTCAATCCTGCAGCACGCCGCCGGCGCCTTCCAGCGCCTCGCGGGTGTCGACGTCTATCGAAGCCGCCTTGCCGATCTCGACATCGACAACATCGAGCCCCTCGGCCTCGACCAGATGGCGCGCGCCGGTATCGCCTTCGAGATGAGCGATCGCCGCAAACAGCGAGCGCGGCAGCAGCACCGGGTTGCCTCGCTTACCCTCATGCGATGCGCGTACGACCGATTGGCCCTCGGACTTGCGGAATGCGTCAATCAGCCTGTCGAGGTCGGCCGACGAGACGCCAGGCATGTCGCCGAGCATAATCATGGCGCCGGCGGCATCGCCGGCAACCCGGGCGATGCCGGCCTTCAGCGACGAAGACAGGCCCTCGGTGAAATCCGGATTATCGGCGAAGGTCACATCCAGGCCCGACAATGCGGCGTGTACGCGTTCGCGCTGATGGCCTGTGACAACGATGATGCCCGAAGCTTTCGAACCGAGCGCGCGCTCGGCGGTGCGGCGCACCAGCGGCTTGCCGTCGAACAGCGCCAGCAGCTTGTTCGGGCCGCCCATGCGGCTGGAGCGACCGGCGGCCAGCAGCACGACATCGACTTTCAACTCGGCTCTGGCCGGCAGCGGCTCGCGCGGCTGCGGCCGCGTCGGGATTTCCATCAACAGACCGCCGACACCCATGCCGGCAATATCCTTGGCCGTCACGTCGAGACCGGCAATCAACCTGTCGAGAACCCAGTCGAAGCCGTTCTCCTTGGGGCTGCGGGCGCAGCCGGGCGCACCGATGACGTGCTTGCCGCCAAGTGTGCCGAGCACCAGCAGATTACCGGGATCGACCGGCATGCCGGCGCGGATGACGATGCCGCCGGCCTTCTCGATCGCCGCCGGGACGACGTCGCCAAAATCGCTCATCGCCGAAGCGCCGAAGATCACCACCATGTCGTTGTCGCGCGCCAGCGAGGCCGCAGCTTCCGCGACGGGACCAACTTCATGCGGCGTACGGCGCTCCGCCGTCAGCCGGCCGCCCGAGCGCGCCAGGCGGGCTTCGGTGACACGCAACGTCTTGTCGAGCACGTTCGGCTTGATACCGGGCAGAACCGTCTGGATGACGCCGACACGCACCGGCTGATAGGCATTGACGGCGAAGATCTCGCTGCCGGCGCAGATCCTTGCCACCGCATCGACCAGCACGGAGCCGACCGCGAAGGGAATGATCTTCACGGTCGCCACCATCTGGCCCTTTTCGACCGGTGCGTGCTGCGCCAGCGTGGCGATGGTGATGGTCGGGTCGACGGCGTTGATGGCGTCGATCATCGCCGCGTCGACAGTGAAGATGCCGCCCGCCTCGGCGTGCAGGTTGACCCGGCCGGTCGCGGCGGGCTTGGCCTCGATGTTGCGATGGATCATGCTTTCGGCGATCTTTTCGGCGGCAGCGTCCTCGCTAAAATCGTCGGGAGCAAGAACAGCCGCGACAACCTCCGAAATCCCTGCCGCCTTGAGCAAAGATACATCATCGGCGCTCAGCCGATGCGCCTTGCGGAAGCGCCGTTCTCCGACCGTGGTGGCATGCGCCAGCACCGCGCCCTCGGCCGTGTCAATCGGGATCGGGCCGAATTTCACGCCGCCGCGTCCGTAGAGCGCCGCGCGTCCTCTTGGACGCGCAAAGGACGCTCTACTACTTTGAATCTACGCATTGTGCTTCTCCAAAATCGATTCCGATCTTTGGGCCGATGCGGAGGCTTCGAGGCCACGCGAGCGAAAGGCCTGGATCGCCTGCGCCAGCACCGCGACGGCGATCTCGGCCGGGCTCGCTGCGCCGATGTCGAGGCCGATCGGCGCGTGGATGCGGGCGATCTGGTCGGCGGTCGCGCCCAATGCCAGCAGGCGCTCGACGCGCTTCGAATGGGTCTTGCGGCTGCCGAGCGCCCCGACATAGAAGCAGTTGGCGTCGAGCGCCGCCTTCAGCGCGAAGTCATCGATCTTCGGGTCATGGGTGACGGCTGCCAACGCCGTATAGCTGTCGAGCGGCTGGCGCTTCAGAACATCCTCGGGCCATTCGGCATGCAGCGCGACATCGGGAAAGCGGTCTGCGGTGGCAAAGGCCGTCCGCGGATCGACGATCTCGACGGGAAAGCCGGCGATCTTGGCCATCGGCGCCAGTGCCTGGCTGATATGAACGGCGCCGATCACCAACAGGCGCGGCTGCGGCAGATAGGCGTTAAGGAAGAAAGTTCGCCCCTCCGCCTCAACCGACCCGGACCTGCCTGATCGAAACGCCTTGGCGATCGCAGCGCCCAGATCGCCGGCGACCTGGTCGCCCTCGCGCACGATGCGGTCGCGGCCGTCTCCGAGATCGGTGACCAGGATCGCCGCGCGGCGGGCGCGGCGTTCGGCGTTCAGCGTCTTCAGCGCATAAGGATCCATCGTGCCCGGCCTAACCCAACCGCTCGACATAGACTTTGATGCGGCCTCCGCAGGACAAGCCAACCTGCCAGGCGGTCTCATCGGCGACACCGAACTCCAGCATCTTTGCCTTGCCGCTGTCGATGACATCTATTGCCTCGGTGACCACCGCGCCTTCGACGCAGCCGCCAGAGACGGAGCCGTGGAAGTTGCCTTCCGCGTCGATGACAAGATGGCTGCCGACCGGACGCGGCGCCGAGCCCCAGGTTTCGACCACGGTGGCAATGGCGACTTCCTTGCCGTCCTTCATCCAGCCTTCGGCGATGATCAGCGGATCGCGCGCCTCATCGAGATAGATACTGTTTTCCATCACTGTTTCTCCCGGAGAAAACATATGGCTATGCGGCGCTTTACGCGCCACCTTCAATCCATCTGCGTGGGTCGACCAAGCGCGCCGAATTCTTGTCCAGCGACTCGCAGAGATCAGCGAGCGCATCGAGATTGTGTACCGAGCGGAACTCGTCGACATGCGGCAGCATCGCCTTGACACCGCGGGCACGGGCCTCGAAACCGTCGAAGCGCAGCAGCGGGTTCAGCCAGATCAACCGCCGGCAGGATTTGTGCAGGCGCTCCATTTCCTCCGACAGGCCGGCGATGTCGTCGCGCTCCAGCCCGTCGGTGATCAGCAGCACCACCGCGCCCTGGCCCAGCACGCGCCGCGACCACAGCCGGTTGAATTCGGCCAGCGTATTGCCGATGCGGGTGCCGCCCGACCAGTCCATCACCGCAGCCGAGCAATCGGCGAGTGCTGCGTCAGGATCGCGATGGCGCATCTGCCGCGTCAGATTTGTCAGCCTGGTGCCGAAGACAAAGGCATACACGCGTCGGCGCTTTTCGGTCAGCGCATGCAGGAAATGCAGAAAGATGCGCGTGTACTGGCTCATCGAGCCGGAAATATCGGCAAGCACGACCAGCGGCGGGTGAACCTCGCGCGGTGACCGGAATCTTGGCAGGATCAGTTCGCCGCCTGTCCGCGCGGCCGAGCGCATCATGGCGCGCGGATCGATACGTCGGCCATGCGCGTCGGATTTGAAACGCCGTGTCCTGACCATATCGAAGGGCAGCCGCAATGCGGTAATCGCCTTCTTGGCGTCGGCCATCTCGGCGGCGTTCATTTGGGCAAAGTCCTTGCCCCTCAGCACCTCGTTGCCGGAAAATGTGAAGCGGGCGTCGACCTCGATCTCGGGGATTTCTTGCGCCGGCTGGTTCTTCTGGTGGCCCTCGAACATTGCCTGGCTGACGCGGTTTTCCGCAGCGCGCGGCTTCTGCTTCTCTCTGATATCAGGCGCCACCGGAGAAAAAATCGCCAGCATCTTTTCGATCAGCTCGTGCGATTTCCAGAACAGCCGGAACGTCTCGTCAAAGGTTGGGTGGTCCTCGTGCCGCGAGACGAGGACAGCGTGCAGTGTCCAGTAGAAATCGTCGCGGGAACCGATGCCGGCGGCCAGCACCGCCTCGATCGCGTCCTTGACCGAGGCCGGGCCGACCCGCATGCCGGCCTTACGCAAGGTGCGGGCGAAATACACGATGTTGTCGGCGATCCGCCCGTCCGGCGTGGCCTCTTTCGGTTCGCGACGCGGCGTTGCCATCGCCCTACTCCGCCGCCGAAAGCTCGGCCTTCACCTCGTTGAGGATGCGCCGGCCTTCGCCCTGTTCTATACGGGCAATGTCGTCCTGGTATTTCAACAGCACGCCGATCGTGTCGGAAACGGTTTCCGGATCGAGCGCCACCTTGTCGAGTTCGGTCAGCGCGCCGGCCCAGTCGATGGTCTCGGCAACCCCCGGCACCTTGAACAGCTCGATCTGGCGCAGCTTCTGGATGAACGAAACCACCTCTGCCGACAGCCGGCTGTTGGCCTGCGGTACTTTCCTACGCACGATCTCCAGTTCGCGCTCGGCATTCGGATAATCGACCCAGTGATAGAGGCAGCGCCGCTTCAGCGCGTCGTGGATCTCGCGGGTACGGTTGGTGGTGATGATGACGATCGGCGGCTCCTCCGCCTTGATCGTGCCGAGTTCGGGAACAGTCACCTGGAAGTCGGAGAGGATTTCGAGCAGGAACGCCTCGAAGGCCTCGTCAGTGCGGTCTAGCTCGTCGATCAGGAAGACCGGGGCGCCCCCCGCCTTGCCGGTCAGCGCGTCGAGCACCGGGCGGCGGATCAGGTACTTTTCGGAAAAAACGTTACGCTCCATGTCGGAGCGGTCGACCTTGCCGGCCGCCTCCTCCATGCGGATCTCGATCATCTGCGCGGCGTAATTCCACTCGTAGACGGCGGAGGAGACGTCCAGGCCTTCATAGCATTGCAGGCGGATCAGCCGGCGGCCAAGCGCTTGCGCCAGCACCTTGGCGATCTCGGTCTTGCCGACGCCGGCCTCGCCCTCGAGAAACAGCGGCCGCCTCATGCGCAGCGATAAGAACAGGACGGTCGCCAAAGACCGGTCCGCCACATAGTCCGCGCCGGTCAGCAGATCGAGCGTCTCGTCGATCGTCGCCGGCGCGGGGCGCGATTTCAACTCGGTCATCCTCTCTCCGTGGGTGCAGCCATCCAGAGCCTCTACAGAGCGTGATAGCCGCGGTCGTGATAGATCAGCGGCCGCAAATTATCGCCGGTGCGCAGGCCTGTCACCTTGCCAAAAAGCACACGGTGGGTGGCCAGATCCTTGGTGTCGATCAGTTCACAGTCGAACACGGCGAGCGCGCCCTTCAGCGTCGGCGCACCGGTCGAGATCACGTCCCAATCGCCCAACGCGAAACGTTCCTCGACAGGCAGGCCGGTGAGACCGGAAAAGCCGACCGACAGCGCCTCCTGGTCCGAAGCCAGCGTGTTCAAGGCGAACTTGCCGTTCTTCACGAACGGCTCGTTCTTGGGATTTTCGCGATTGAGACAAACCAGGATGGTCGGCGGCGTGTCCGAGACCGAACAGGCTGCAATAACGGTCGCACCGCGCCGGCCGGCGGGGCCATCGGTGGTAACCACATGGACGTGACCGGCAAAATGGCTCATCGCGTCGCGATAGGCCTGCGGCCCTATGTCGTTCTTCTTCAGCACCGGCGATTTCCATTGGTTTGAAGCGAGGTGAACCCAGCGTTATATATGGGGGCATATTGCATGCCACAAGCGAAGTGGTTGACATGCATCCTGAATTTCGCGTGTTGCGTGAAAGCTGACCAGCCTTTAGGTCTTGGCAGGAAGTGGCGCCGGCAACACGCGACCGGCGCGGAGGAATTCTTCGCACGCATGCGACCCCGGACAATAGGCACGACAACGACAATAGCGGTGCTGGCCTGGCTGTCTCTCGCCGGCGATGCGAACGCTGAGACGCTGCTGGTCGGTGTCGCAGCACCACTGTCGGGGCCCTCGGCGATCCTCGGCCGGCAGATCGAGGCGGGTGCTGGCCTGGCGGCGGAGGCGAACGGTGCCCAACTGAAGGTTGTCGATGACGCCTGTACGGCCGATGGTGGGGCTGCCGCAGCGAGAGAATTCGTTGCGGCGAAAGTCGGCGCGGTCGTCGGCTTCCTCTGCACCGAGGCGATCGAGGCGGCACTGCCGATCCTGAAGGACGCCAACATACCGGTCATCACCGTCGGCGTGCGCACCGAAAGTCTGACCGACCGGCGCGCCAAGACCGGTTGGCCGATCTTTCGGCTTGGGCCGCGCGGCGATGACGAGCGCAACGCCGTCGCCTCCAATCTGACCCGCCGCTGGCAGAACGAACTGTTCGCCATCGTCGACGACGGTACGATTTACGGCCGCGAAATCGCTGAGACGCTTCGGGCGGCAGCCGATCAGGCGGCGCTGAAACCGGTGTTCGTCGACACATTCCGGCCGCAACTCGACAACCAGATCGGGCTGGTCGGTCGGCTGAGGAAAGCCGGCGCAACGCATGTCTTCGCCGGCGGCGACGGCGACGACATCGCCATCATGGGCCGCGACGCCGGCCAGCTCGATGCCGGCATCACCTTTGCCGGCGGCGAAGCGCTGCGCACCCCGCCCGGCGACGTGCCTTATGCCACGGGCACGCTGATGATCGCACCGCCCGAATGGGATGATGTCGCCGCCCCCAAGGTGCTCGACAGCTTTGCCGCGCAAAAGATCGTGCCGGAGGGTTACATGCTGCCGGCCTATGCGGCGGTCGAGATCGCCGAGGCGGCGACGGCCCTGGCGGAAACCTCCAACAAGCCATTGGCCGATGCGCTCACCGCGCGCGACTTCAGCACCGCGATCGGACCGATCCGCTTTGACGCCAAGGGCGACTTGACCGAAAACCTCTATCGGGTCTTCCGTTTCAACGGCGCAAATTTTGCGCCGGCGGAGGCCAAATGATGTTTCGGACAGGGCCGCGCAATCTCATCACCGATGTCGCCGGCCTGCGCGTCGGCAACGCTTCCGATGTGAGGCTGAGGTCCGGGGTGACCACCATCGTCTGCGACGTACCTGCGGTGGCCGGTGTCCAGATCCTGGGCGGTGCGCCGGGCACCCGCGAGACCGACCTGCTCGAGCCGCACAATTCGATCGAGGCGATCCATGCTGTGGTGCTTTCGGGTGGTTCGGCCTTCGGTCTCGACGCCGCCTCCGGCGTACAGGCGGCACTGCGTGAAAGGGGCATCGGTGTCGAGGTCGGCGGCTTTCGCGTGCCGATCGTGCCGGCGGCGATCCTGTTCGACCTGCGCAATGGCGGCGACAAGGATTGGGGCCGCTATCCGCCCTACCGCGATCTCGGCTATGAGGCGGCACAGGCTGTCGGCCTCGACTTTGCGCTGGGCACGGTCGGCGCGGGCACCGGTGCGTTGAGTTCCGGCCTCAAGGGCGGCCTCGGCTCGGCCTCGACGGTGCTCGACAGCGGCGTCACCATCGGTGCGCTCGCCGCCGTCAATCCGACCGGCTCGGTGACGATCGCCCAAACCCGCCACTTCTGGGCGGCGCCCTTCGAGATCGGCGGCGAGTTCGGCGGGCTTGGTTATCCCTCGCCTATGCCGGAGGACGCGAAAACGATCCTGCTGAAGTTTCGCGACAAGCATATCGGGAAACGGACGGAGGTCGGCGGCAACACGACCATCGCCGTCATCGCCACGGACGCCGTCCTCACCAAGGCCGCCGCCAAACGCCTGGCGATATCAGCGCATGATGGCTTCGTGCGCGCCATTTGGCCAACACACACGCCGGCCGACGGCGATCTGGTTTTCGCGCTGGCGACCGGCAAGAGCGGCATCGAGCTCGCGCCCAACGACGCCATCGAGCTTTACGCAGCGGCCGGCGCCACCATGGCGCGCGCCATCAGCCGCGGTGTCTTTGCCGCGACGCCAGCCGACGGCGACCTGTTTCCGGTCTGGTCGTCGCGCTGAATGCGCGCTGCCGTAATCAAAAATGGGGCCGTGATTAATGGCCGTGATCAGGTGGGGTCGGATTTTTCTTCCTCGAATGTGACCGCAACATCCGAATTTGCCGACAGCCGCACTTTCTGGCCCTCGACTTCGGCTACGAGGCTGAGCGGAATGAAGTGGTGATGCCCCCTGTGGGCGCCCTCGCCGCTGTCGCGCTTGGTCAGCTTGATTCGTTGTCCCTCAACTTTGTCGACGGTGCCGACATGGACGCCGTCGGCGCCGATCACTTCCATATGTTCGCGAATCCTGGCTGCATCGGTCATTGTGGGTTCTCCATTTCAAGCTGCCAACATAAACAAATGACAGCGCGATTGGATGCATCGGCTTTGCGTCTCAGAGGGCACGACGTTTTGACGATGTCGTGATAGGGATCGAAACAACGCTGGCTGCTCAAACGGAAATCCGATGCGAATTCTTGCCCTGTTTGCCGTTTCCCTCCTTGCCCAGTTTGCAATCTCGCTCGCCGCGCATGCCGGCGACGTCGCCGAGCTTGAAATCCTCGGCTTCACTGGGAATGGCGGCATCTTCGCCTTCGAGGAATATGGCGTCCAGGACGGGTCGGGATTTCCCTATGCCAATCGCTATTACATCGACACGGCCGACGACAGTTTTCTCGAGGGCACACCGATCAGGGTGCGGCTTGACGACGAGAACGCAACGCTTGACGCAGCGCGCCTTGCAGCCCGGCAGAAAGGCGAAGCTATCATCAAGCAGGCGGAATTGACCTCGAATCGCGGCATCACCGCCGGCTTCAACCCGGTGACCGAACTTTCGGCCGATCCGTTCCGCATGGTGGTCAACCCGCGGCCGATCTTTTCGCCGGTCGATGATCCGCTCGAGTTCCGGCTCGACGAGATCGGTATGAACGATACCGAAAACTGCCAGAGCCTGGGCGAGATCAACGGCTTTCGCTTGCTGCGCATCGAAGCGAAAGACGGCGGCAAGACTGAGCTTCTGCACGAGGACAAGTCGATCCCCAAAAGCAGAGGCTGCCCGAACGGCTATCGGATCGGCGCGGTGCAGACATTTTCCTTGCAAACCCTCAGCGCCTATGCCGTGCTGATCGCGGTGCGCCAGTACGGCTTCGAAGGGCCGGACTATCGCTGGATCGCGGTGACCGGCCGGCTGTGACGCCGCTCCCCGCCTTACACAACCGCCTGGATCGTATCCGCAACGCTTTGCCATCGCCGGGCGTCGCGGTTTGCGGCGCCCTGCTGTGGGCCGCAGCGATGGGCGCCAGCGCGCTTGTCAATCTGCTGTTGGACGACTGGGAGACCCCGGCAAAGATCCGCTTCGTCTCGCTGCTCTATGCGGCCGGCGGTGCGCTCGCCTTTCCGGTGGGCCTGTTCCTGGCGCGGCTCGTCTCGCTCGGACGGCATTGGCAAGTTGCCTTGGCGGCCGCGTTTGTCTGCCTTCTTGCCGCCACGATCGGCTTCACTGGTGGGCTCTTTGCGCTGCAATACCGTTCCTACTATGCCCAGTGGCATGAACCTGCACTGACCATCGCCTGGTCCATCCAGTTCGTGCACACAATGGCGACGGCGTTCTATCAATTCATCGTTTTGGGCATCCGGCTTTATTTTCCGCTCGGTTTCATCGCGCTGGCTCTCGTCAGCATCTGGTTTGCGCGGCAGCAGCGTTGAGGATTTTGTGTGCCTCTGTTAGGACGCGGGCGAACGCCCTCGCAAGTCAGGACTGACGGATGATCCCTCGCTACTCCCGGCCGGAAATGGTGGCCATCTGGTCGCCCGAAACCCGATTCCGCATCTGGTTCGAGATTGAGGCCTACGCTTGCGATGCACTGGCCGAGCTCGGCGTCATCCCGAAGGAGGCCGCCAAAACCATCTGGGAAAAGGGCGGTGCCGCGAAGTTCGACGTCGATGCCATCGACGAGATCGAGCGTGTCACCAAGCACGACGTCATCGCCTTCCTCACTCATCTTAGTGAATTCGTCGGGCCGGATGCCCGCTTCATCCATCAGGGCATGACCTCCTCGGACGTTCTCGACACCTGCTTTGCCGTGCAGCTCACCCGCGCCAGCAACATCCTTCTGGCCGACATCGACGGCCTGCTTGCGGCGCTCAAGCGTCGCGCTTTCGAACACAAGGACACAATCAC
The DNA here is from genome assembly GCF_053850215.1 of Mesorhizobium sp. f-mel. NCBI lineage: Bacteria > Pseudomonadati > Pseudomonadota > Alphaproteobacteria > Hyphomicrobiales > Phyllobacteriaceae > Mesorhizobium > Mesorhizobium sp. f-mel. The sequence continues at coordinate 190,079 of NZ_JBSPTO010000004.1, read as the reverse complement.
CATCGGCCGCAGCCACGGCATCCATGCCGAGCCGACCACCTTCGGCGTCAAGCTGGCGCAGGCCTATGCCGAATTCTCGCGCTGCCGCGAGCGGCTGGTGCACGCGCGTGAGGATATTGCGACGTGCGCCATATCAGGTGCTGTCGGCACTTTCGCCAACATCGATCCCTATGTCGAAGAGCATGTGGCGAAGAAACTCGGATTGAAGCCGGAGCCGGTGTCGACGCAGGTGATCCCGCGCGACCGCCACGCGATGTTCTTCGCGACACTCGGTGTCATCGCATCGTCGATCGAACGGCTGGCGGTCGAGATCCGCCATCTGCAGCGCACCGAGGTGCTGGAGGCGGAAGAGTATTTTTCGCCCGGACAGAAAGGCTCGTCGGCGATGCCGCACAAGCGTAACCCGGTGCTTACCGAAAACCTCACCGGGCTTGCGCGCATGGTGCGTTCCTTCGCGCTACCGGCGATGGAGAACGTGGCGCTCTGGCACGAGCGCGATATCTCGCATTCGTCGGTCGAGCGCATGATCGGCCCGGATGCGACCGTGACGCTCGATTTTGCGCTGTCGCGGCTGACCAGTGTCATCGACAGATTGCTCGTCTATCCCGACAACATGCTGAAGAACATGAACAAGTTCCGCGGCCTCGTGCATTCGCAGCGTGTGCTACTGGCGCTGACCCAGGCCGGTGTCAGCCGTGAGGACGCCTACCGGCTGGTGCAGAGAAACGCCATGAAAGTGTGGGAGCAAGGTGCTGATTTCCTTGACGAACTTTTGGCTGACAAACAGGTCACCGCAGCCTTGCCCGAAGCCGAGATTCGTGAAAAATTCGACCTCGGCTATCATACCAAACATGTCGAGACGATCTTCAAGCGTGTGTTCGGGGAAGCGTGGTGATTTCGGCGGCCGGAGATTTCGACTTTCTCGCCCTGCCGGGCCGCGGCAATTCCGGGCCAGATCACTGGATGTCGCATTAGTGCCGGGCGTTCCCCAATTCGAGTCGAGTGCTGCAGGCCGAATGGGACAGGCCCAACCCTGAGGACTGGATCGGCCGGGTGGACGCAGCGATTGCCGCGGCACCTCGGCGCGTGGTGCTGCTTGCGCACTCACTGGCGGTGGCGACGGCGGTGAAGTGGGCGGCCGGCGCCAGCGAAAGCCAACTCAACAAGGTTGCGGGCGCATTGCTGGTTGCCGCAACCAATGTCGAGAATCCTGATCCTTGCTTCGACCTTGTTCGTCCATTTGCGCCGATGCCGCTGAAACGCTTGCCATTTCCGACCTTGGTGGTGGCAAGCCGCACCGATCCGCGCGTCACCTTCGACCAGGCAACGGCCTTCGCCGCTGCCTGGGGCGCGGACCTCGCCGATGCCGGCGATCTCGGCCATATGGGAAACGAGACCCACCTCGGCCTTTGGCCGGCGGGCCTGCTCATGCTCGGCCGCCTGCTGGAAAAGGCCCGGCTCTAACAGGCTTCCGAAACGCTCAGGCCTTGCCGGGAACGGTCCTGATCACCGTGCCCCATGGATCCTCGCGGGTCGTTGCATCGGTCACGTTGTCCGAACGCATTTCGACCCAGGCCAGGCCGGACCGGGACGGATCGCGACGACCGGCGCCGGCGCTCTGCCACGCATTGGCGCCGATGTGGTGGTGGTAGCCGCCTGACGACAGGAACACCGCCGCACCGCCATATTTCGCCACCGTATCGAAGCCGAACTCCTGGTGCCACCACGTCTCAGCATCTTCCGGCCGACCGACGCGCAGGTGGACGTGGCCGATGATGCTGTTGTCCGGCATGCCCTGCCAGCCGGCATCGCCGGCCGGCACTTCTGCGACGACAGAGGGGATATTCATCCGTTCGGTCGCCATCGCCACCTTGTCGCCATTCCATTTCCAGTCCTCATGGCGGCGGTCGGCATAGATTTCGATACCGTTGCCTTCAGGGTCGGTCAGGTAAAGCGCCTCGCTGACCAGATGGTCGGAAGCGCCGTCGATGCCGATCTTGTTGGCGATGGCGTGATTGATCCAGCGCCCGAGATCGGCCCGGCTGGGCAGCAGGACGGCAGTGTGGAAGAGGCCGGCGCTGCGCGGATCGTCGGGTTTCGCCGCTGCATCCGCTTCAATGTCGAGCAAGGGACGATTGGCAGCGCCGAGCGTGATCGTGCCGCCGGCGCGGCTCAGTTCCCGCAGACCGACGACGTTGCGATAATAGGCGGCGAGATTTTCGGCATCACGCGCCCGCAACCCGACGCGGGCAACGCTGACCGGGGTCGTGGCAGCAAAAGGCAGTTCGCTCATCAAAATCTCCGTTTGGGCAGCCGTCGACGAGATCCCCAAAGCCAGGATCCCTGTGCCACCGATCATTGTACGTCGTGTCAGTCCCAAAATCCTGGTTTCCCCTTACACGCCCGTCTCTTTTCCTGATGACAGATCGTCGATCGCGATCGTTCACACAAGGCGGCAAGAAGCGAACATGGTGTTCACTATTCGTGATTAATCGCACCGATAATCGCGGTTGCACGAAACCGTGTCGCTCGCTACATGCGCGCCATGAAAGTCAGGGATGCAGACATTCTCATCGTGCCGGGCTACACCAATTCCGGCCCCGACCATTGGCAGAGCCGCTGGCAGTCGAAATTGTCGACGGCGCGCCGTGTCGAGCAGGCGGAATGGTCGAAGCCGGTGCGCGAAGACTGGACGGCGAGCGTGGCGAAGGCGGTCAACGAGGCCGAACGGCCGGTCGTTATCGTCGCGCATTCGCTGGGCGTCGCCGCCGTAGTCCAGGCAATGCCGCAGTTCCAGCGCCGGGTCGCCGGAGCCTTCTTCGTGGCGCCGCCCGACGTCGCCAATCCCAAGATAAAACCCAGGCACCTGATGACCTTCGGTCCCTATCCGCGCGAGCCGCTGGCATTTCCTTCGGTGGTGATCGCCAGCCGCAACGACCCGTTCTGCACGTTCGAGGTGGCCGAGGACATTGCCGGAGCCTGGGGCTCGCTGTTCATCGACGCCGGCGATGCCGGTCATCTCAATGCCGATTCCGGCTTCGGGCCGTGGCCCGAAGGATCGATGACCTTTGCCAAGTTCCTGACGGGTCTTTAGGATCCGATCGAGTCCCTCACGCTCTTCAGCAGGGTCTTTGCCCCCAGACCGATCAGGGCATGCTCGGAGCCCATGGCCAGCAGCCGGTAGCCCATCGACACAACACGGCCGGCGATGGCCGGCTCGACGACGTAAATCGCGGCATGCTTGCCTGCCTTGCGTGTCCGCTCGGCGATCAAGGCGACGGTTTCCAGCATGCTTTCGAGCGTCGAGTTGACGGTGGCGCCGTTCGACCAGGCAATCGAGAAGTCCGATGGGCCGAGGAAGATGCCATCGATACCCGGCGTGTCGAGGATGCCGTCGAGCGCATCGAGGGCGGCGCGCGTTTCGACCATGGCGAAGGCCATGGTGCGCTCGTTGCTGTCGCGCAGCCAGTCGGCATAGTCGCCCTTGCCATGACGCGGAAAGGCATAAGTCGGGCCCCAGGAGCGCTCGCCGAGTGGCGGGTACTTCATGGCGGCGGCAAACAGCCGCGCGTCCGCCACCGAATTCACCATCGGCGCAATCACCGCCTCGGCGCCGAAATCGAGCGCGCGGCTGGCCATGTCGAAGCGGCCGACCGGAATGCGCACCAGCGCCGGTTTGTTGGCGGCCAGCACCGGCCCAAGGCCGCGCAGCACGCTGTCCTCGTGATGTCCGCCATGCTGCATATCGAGGGTGACGGCATCGAAACCCTGTCTGGCAAGAATCTCGACCGTCAGGGCATCAGGCACGCCGGACCATGCGGTGCACAACGTTTCATCGGCCGCAAGGCGTGACTTGAGGGACATGGGCGCCTTCCTTAATCGCTCTCGCATCGGCCCAAAATCGCCAAGCCCGACGCGAGGAGTCAAAGTTTGAGAGCGTACTTTGTGCGTCCGAATGGATGCATGTCGCTCTAATGCAGTTCAGCCGGAAACAGCTGCAAAGGCAAAGAAAAACCGCCCGGAGAGACAGGGCGGTCGATTGGTCCAGCGTATCGATTGGCTCAGAGCAAGGATCAGGTGTTCTTGATCTGCTCGATCGCCTGCGCCATCAGATCGTCCATGGTGCGGCGAATCTGATGGTCCGACTGGACGACCCCGGCCTCGTCGAAATCCTTGCGTATCTTGCGGAACACGTCGTGATCGCCGGCTTCCTGGATGTCGGCGAGGACCACCTGCCTGGCATAGGCTTCGGCGTCGTCCCCGGCCTTGCCGAGCTTTTCGGCGGCCCACAGGCCGAGCGCCTTGTTGCGGCGGGCCGCGGCCTTGAACCGGAGCTCCTCGTCGATTGCGAACTTGCGCTCGAAGCCCTCCTCGCGATCTTTCATGCTGCTCATGGCATCCCTCCGGTCAAATCCGATTCGTTGGCAGTTGGAATATGTGTATTGCCGCAGCACAAACCAAAAGCCCGCGGGCCGGTCAATATGGTATGTCACTTGCTGCGCTGCGGCATTTCATTCCCGAAAGCGGTTGATTGAAAGGATTTGCCGATTGAGCAAACAGTGCGATTGGGATAGACACCGGCATTGAACCCCTACCGTTGCCGCACTAATTTAGGCAGACGGACAGGAACTGGCCGCTTGCCGCCTGCCCGGAAATCCAGAGAAAAGATCAGATGAAAAATCGCCGCCGCATTTATGAAGGCAAGGCCAAGATCCTCTATGAGGGCCCTGAGCCGGGAACACTGATCCAGTTCTTCAAGGACGACGCGACCGCTTTCAACAAGAAGAAGCACGAAATCGTCGATGGCAAGGGCGTGCTCAACAACCGCATTTCCGAGCACATCTTCAACCATCTCAACCGGATGGGCATTCCGACTCACTTCATCCGCCGGCTCAACATGCGCGAGCAGCTGATCAAGGAAGTCGAGATCATCCCGCTCGAAGTGGTGGTGCGCAATGTCGCCGCCGGTTCGCTGGCCAAGCGTCTTGGCATCGAGGAAGGCACCGTGCTGCCGCGCTCGATCATCGAATTCTATTACAAGGCCGACGCGCTCGACGACCCAATGGTGTCTGAAGAGCACATCACCGCTTTCGGCTGGGCGAGCCCGCAGGAGATCGACGACGTCATGGCGCTGGCCATCCGTGTCAATGACTTCCTCTCCGGCTTGTTCATGGGCGTCGGCATCCAGCTCGTCGACTTTAAGATCGAGTGCGGCCGCCTGTTCGAGGGCGACATGATGCGCATCGTCGTTGCCGACGAGATCTCGCCGGACTCCTGCCGTCTGTGGGACGTGGCGACCCAGGACAAGCTCGACAAGGACCGTTTCCGGCGTGACATGGGCGGGCTGGTCGAAGCCTATCAAGAAGTCGCCCGCCGCCTCGGCATCATGAACGAAAACGAGCCGCCGCGTCCTGCCGGACCAGTGCTCGTCGCCTCTACCGATGGCGTCAAAGGCAAGCCGCACTGAGATTCTTCGCCGCTCAACACTTCGAACAGGAGCATGTCCAGCGTGATCAAGGCCCGCATTACCGTAACCCTCAAGAATGGCGTGCTCGACCCGCAAGGCAAGGCGATCGAGCATGCGCTGTCCGGGATGGGCTTTGACGGCGTCGGCCAGGTGCGGCAGGGCAAGGTCTTCGACGTCGAGCTCTCCGAGAGCGACAAGATCAAGGCCGAGGCTGATCTCAAGGCGATGTGCGACAAGCTTCTGGCGAATACGGTCATCGAGAATTACGCAGTGGAGATCGCCTGAGGTGAAATCAGCCGTCGTCCTCCTGCCTGGCCTCAACCGCGACCGCGACATGATCGCGGCGCTGACCAAGATTTCGGGAACGCCGCCGGTCACGGTGTGGCAGACCGACACCGAAATCCCCGATGTCGACCTGATCACCATTCCGGGTGGCTTCTCCTTCGGCGACTATCTGCGCTGCGGCGCCATTGCTGCGCGCATGCCTGTGATGCGGGCGGTCGCCGAAAAGGCGGCCAAGGGGGTCATGGTCATCGGCGTCTGCAACGGCTTCCAGATCCTGGTAGAGGCCGGCCTGCTGCCGGGCGCCTTGATGCGCAACACCTCGCTTAAATTCGTCTGCCGGCAGGTCAAGCTGCAGATCGCCAACGCCAACACGATGTTCACCCGCCGCTATCAGCCGGGTCAGATCATCCGCTCGCCGGTGGCGCATCACGACGGCAATTACTTTGCCGACGCCGAGACGCTTCGCAGGCTCGAAGGCGAAGGGCAGGTCGTGTTCCGCTATGCCGAAGGCACCAACCCCAACGGCTCGATCAACGACATTGCCGGCATCATCAACGGCCAGGGCAATGTGCTCGGCCTGATGCCGCATCCCGAGAACCTGATCGAAGCAGCGCATGGCGGCAGCGACGGCCGGGCGCTGTTCGAAAGTGTCCTCGGCGTCGCCGCTTGATACCTTCAGCGCTCATCCCTTTTCCCAACTCGAAATAGGCGCCGCCTGACCATGAGACAGACGATTGCCCGCCTCGCTCTCGTCGCCACCGCCGGCCTTGTGCTCGCCTCCTGCCAATTGAAGCCGAAGAGCGCACCGGCGCCTTCGGGCAAGAGTGCGGCGCTGCTTGCCATGGAACAGGTGGCGATCGCCGCCCACAAATGCTGGATCGCCAGCAAGGATCCTGCCTTCAAGCCCTATCAGATGGCCAACGAGCTGAATTCGTTCACCGGCACGCCGCGCTTCCTGCTGGTCCCGGTCAAGCATTATGGCGCAAAGCCGTTGCTGGTCGTGCAGGCTCAAGGCAATTCACGCCGCATCGACGTATACGGTCCGCTGATGAACGAGCCGCTCGGCGCACGCATCGGTTCGGACATCGCGCGCTGGCAAACAGGCAATCCGGCCTGCGGTGCGGCTGCTTAGGCTGTGAGCCGCTTCCTGCAGATATCAGGTCTGGTCATAGGCCTGGCCGGGCTTGTCCTGCAAATCTGCATCACCATTCCGGCGTCGATGGCAGCCGGCCGAAGTTTTGTTGGCTCGCTGGTCTTCTACCTCAGCTTCTTCACCATCCTGACCAATATCGGCGCGGTGCTCGTGCATGCTTCGCTGCTGTCACCCGGTGGCCACGCCTGGTTCCGGCCTTTGCCGGGCCGCGGATGCGAGCCGGCGTGGCGGTTGCCATAACCCTGGTCTTCATCATCTATGCCACGGTCCTGCCGCAGCTTTGGCAGCCGCAAGGCTTGTTCCTGCTCTGCGACGTTCTGCTGCACGATGTGACGCCGGTGCTTTTCGTGCTGTGGTGGTTTGCGGCAGGCGCCGACGGCTCGACGCGGTGGCGCGACATCTCCTGGTGGATGATCTATCCAGTCGCCTATTTGGCCTATGCACTGGCGCGGGCGCCGATATCAGGCGAAGTGCCCTACCCGTTCCTCGATCTCGCCAAGAACGGCGTCGCCAGCGTCGCCGTCTCGGCGCTCGGCATCACCGGGCTTTTTCTGGTGCTGTGCATAGTCGCCGTACTTGCAGACCGCGGCGTCTCACGGATGAGGAGCCACGGTAACTATCAAGGCACGAAAAGGCGTCCTAAGACCGCGTCTTCTTAAGGATGCACACAAGCTTGATGCATCTTTCAGTCCCAGAACCGCCTCAGACCCTCTCGGTGGGCCTCGCAGCGCGAGATGCCGATATCCTTGAGCTGATCGTCGGTCATCTCCAGCAATGCCAGCCGGCTTCGCCGGCGATCCAGCAGGCTGCCGATCCGGCTCGCGAGTGACCTGACCGTGCGCACCAGGCGACGGACATAACCTTGCCGGCCCGACGGACCGACTCCGAGCAATTCAGCTCTCGTGTAACGGATTGTATCGATTGCAGCCATTTTCTTGCTACCAGAATTCGAGATTGTACCCTTTTGTTGCGAAATCCATATGTATTGACTCTCAATTCGGTGCAATATAGAAAATTGTCACCATGACAAATTGGCTACCCGACCTTACGTCCGGCTCCGGACCCCTCTACCAGCGGCTTGCAGATTCCATAGAAACCGACATCGACCGCGGCGTGATCGATGCGGGGGCAAAACTGCCGCCGCAACGCGACCTGGCTTATGACATCGGAACAACTGTCGGCACGGTCGGTCGGGCCTACCAATTGTTGCGCGAACGGGGGCTGGTGAGCGGCGAAGTCGGGCGCGGAACCTATGTTCTGGGCCGGCATGAGACCAAGACCGATCTGCTGGCATCCGACCCACATGTGGAAGGCACGCGCTATATCGATGCGCCTCGCGGTAAGTTGCGCTTCGACAGCACGGCTGCGCCGGATATTGGCCAGGGCGCCATTGTCGCCGATGTGCTCTCGCGCACGGCGCAGGACCATCCGTATGAGATTTCAAGCTATACGCGGGATTTTCCGGACCGCTGGTTCGAGGCCGGTTGCAGCTGGCTCTCGCGAAATTCGTTTCGCCCGAGCCCTGACGGCATCGTACCGACGCTCGGCACCCATGCGGCGGTTATGGCGGCGATTGCCGCGCTCACCACGCCTGGCGACTATATCGTCTTCGAGCACCTCACCTATTCGCAGATCTCACGCAGCGCCGGCCTGATCGGCCGCCGGACCGCGCTGGTGACGTCTGACGACGAAGGACTAGACCCAGAGGATTTCGAGCGCGTCTGCGCGCAAAAACATCCGAAAATGATGTTCCTGATGCCGACGGCCAAGAACCCCACACTGGTGACGCTGTCGGCAACACGCCGCGAGGCGATCGCGCGCGTCGCGCGCGAATACAATGTCATCCTGATCGAGGACGATCTCTATGGCGATCTGACCGACGACCCGACCCCGCTATTGGCCGAATATGCCCCCGAACGGACCATCGTTGCCGGCGGCCTGTCGAAATCCGTCGCGGCTGGTGTTCGCGGCGGCTGGCTCGCCTGTCCACCGGCCTATCGCCACCGGATCCGGGTCGCTCACAAGATGCTGACGGGTGGGCTCCCCTTCCTGCTGGCGGAAGTGTGTAGCCGGCTGGTTCTGTCCGGCCAGGCCAGCGAGATGCGCAATCGCAGCATCGTCGAGATCAACGCGCGCATCGCGATCGTGCGCGAGACGCTGGCCGGGTTCGACTTCAAGGCAGTGGACAATGTGCCCTTTGTCTGGCTCACCCTGCCTGATCCATGGCTTTCCGGCACCTTCAAGAATGCCTGTCTCGAACATGGCGTGCTCATCGACGATGAGGACGAGTTCAAGGCGGGCCGTTCCGAGCAGGTTTTCCACGGCGTGCGTTTTGGCGTTTCGCAGCCGAGTCGGCGAGAGGACATCGCGGGCGGCGTCGGCGTGATAAGGCGGCTTCTCGACGAGGGCCGCGCCGGATACGACAGTTTCTCCTGAACCGGCTTGAAACCGGCGGGTCGAGTGGCGATCTTTCGCTAGTTGCTGCCCCTGTGGCTTTCCATCGTTTTTCGGCGCTTGATGGGTGTATCGGCCTTCGCGCTTGCGATAAGAGGGGATTCGACCCCAAGGATATAAATTGCCGCCCATGACCATTTCCAATTCCGTGCCGATCACTCCGGAACTTATTGCCGCGCACGGGCTGAAGCCCGACGAGTATCAACGCATCCTCGACCTGGTCGGGCGCGAGCCGAGCTTTACCGAGCTTGGCATCTTCTCGGCGATGTGGAACGAGCATTGCTCCTATAAATCCTCGAAGAAGTGGCTGCGCACGCTACCGACCACCGGACCGCAGGTCATCCAGGGACCGGGTGAGAATGCCGGCGTGGTCGACATCGGCGACGGCGACTGCGTCGTCTTCAAGATGGAGAGCCACAACCACCCCTCCTACATCGAGCCCTATCAGGGGGCGGCGACCGGCGTCGGCGGCATCCTGCGCGATGTCTTCACCATGGGCGCGCGGCCGATCGCGGCGATGAACGCGCTGCGCTTCGGTGCGCCGGACCATCCCAAGACCAAACACCTCGTTGCCGGCGTCGTTTCCGGCGTCGGCGGCTACGGCAATTCCTTCGGCGTGCCGACGGTCGGCGGTGAGGTCAATTTCGACGCGCGCTACAATGGCAACATCCTGGTCAACGCCTTCGCGGCGGGGCTCGCCAAGACCGATGCGATCTTTCTGTCGGAGGCGAAGGGCGTCGGTCTGCCGGTCGTCTATCTCGGCGCCAAGACCGGCCGCGACGGTGTCGGCGGCGCAACCATGGCCTCGGCCGAATTCGACGACAAGATCGACGAGAAGCGGCCCACCGTTCAGGTCGGCGACCCGTTCACCGAAAAATGCCTGCTCGAAGCCTGCCTCGAGCTGATGGCGTCCGGTGCCGTCATCGCCATCCAGGACATGGGGGCTGCCGGTCTCACCTGCTCGGCGGTCGAGATGGGCGCCAAGGGCGACCTCGGCATCGAGCTCGACCTCGACAAGGTGCCGGTGCGCGAAGAGCGCATGAGCGCCTATGAGATGATGCTGTCGGAGAGCCAGGAGCGCATGCTGATGGTGCTGCGCCCCGAAAAGGAAAAGGAAGCCGAGGGGATCTTCCACAAATGGGGCCTCGACTTCGCCATTGTCGGCAAGACCACCGACGATCTGCGCTTTCGCGTGCTGCATCAGGGCGACGAAGTCGCCAATCTGCCGATCAAAGACCTTGGCGACCAGGCGCCGGAATATGACCGTCCCTGGGCCGAGCCGAAGAAGCCGGCGCCCCTGGCTGCCAGCGATGCCCCACAAGCGGACATCGCCGAGGCTTTGTTGAAACTGCTCGACGGACCCGACCTTTCATCGCGCCGCTGGGTATGGGAGCAGTACGACACGCTGATTCAGGGCAATTCGCTGCAGCTTCCGGGCGGCGATGCCGGCGTGGTGCGCGTCGAAGGTCATCCGACCAAAGCGCTCGCCTTCTCGTCCGACGTGACGCCGCGCTATTGCGAGGCCGACCCTTACGAGGGTGGCAAGCAGGCGGTGGCCGAATGCTGGCGCAACCTTACCGCCACCGGCGCCCTGCCGCTCGCGGCCACCGACAATCTCAATTTCGGCAATCCGGAACGGCCCGAAATCATGGGCCAGTTGGTCGGCGCCGTGAAAGGCATTGGCGACGCCTGCCGTGCTCTCAGCTTTCCGATCGTCTCCGGCAATGTCTCGCTGTACAACGAAACCAACGGGCAAGGCATCTTGCCGACGCCGACCATCGGCGGCGTCGGACTGATCGCCGACTGGTCCAAAATGGCACGGATCGGCTTTGCCGCCGAGGGCCAGATGATCCTGCTGGTCGGCGCGCCGTCCATGTGGGGAACGCATCTCGCGCAGTCGGCCTACATGCGCGACATTCATGGCCGCACCGACGGCCCGCCGCCGCCGGTCGACCTCGACCATGAAAAGCGCGTCGGCGACCATGTACGCGCCCTAATCGCCTCCGGCGTCGTTACCGCTGCACATGACGTTTCCGATGGTGGCATTGCGGTCGCGCTGGCCGAGATGGCGATGGCGTCCGGCATCGGCGCGACCGTCCCCGGCCTGGTCGGGACCGATCCGATCCCGGTCTGGTTCGGCGAGGATCAGGGCCGCTATCTCTTGACGCTGTCGATCGATCCGCAGAGCGATGAATGGGATGCAATTCGCGAACAGCAAAGTAAGCTCGGCATCTTTGCGCCGTGGATCGGCTCGACCGGCGGTAGTGACCTGAAACTCGGCGAGGCACGGGCGATCCCTGTCGGCGAATTGACCGCTGCCCACGAATCCTGGTTTCCTCGCTTCATGGGAAATGAGCTCGTGGACCCGTGATATAATCGAGTGGGGCCGTTTGGGTGGTCCATCCGCCATTTCGATCATATCTATGAGATCACGACCTGAACAAGGAATCCTCGCATGGCAATGGATGCGCACGACATCGAACGGCTAATCAAGGAAGGCATTCCGGACGCCAAGGTGACGATTCGGGACCTGGCCGGCGACGGTGACCATTATGCGGCCGAGGTGGTGGCCGAGAGCTTTCGCGGAAAAAGCCGCGTCCAGCAGCATCAGATGGTCTATGACGCATTGAAGGGCAATATGGGCGGCGTGCTGCACGCGCTCGCTTTGCAGACCAGCGTGCCGGACTGAGGGTTTCGCCTCCAACCCCTCGTCACTTTTTCGCCGAGACGGCAATGATCGGCCCTGCAGGATAGTTTCCGCCGACGATCATCCTCTCGCCATTCGACAGCGCCGAAACCACGCCGTCGAAGAAAAGTGCGTTGGGGCAATGCAGCGCATCACGGAAGAGGCGTGCAAAGCTGCCGAGACTGACTTGCGAGCGTGAGATCGCCAGCACGACCGTGTCTTCGTCACGCACGCCGACGCCATTGCGGATGTGACGCGACGTGCCGTTCGCCTCGAAGCGAGGATGAAGCCGGCCGTCGATCACCAGCATCGGGCCGGATTGCGTGGCGAACGCCACGTCCGGCTTGGCGGCGGCATAGGCGTTCGTTTCCATGACCGCCGCCAAGCCGTCGTTCCGAACCAGGAACACGCCATTCGGCTTCAGGAAGAAATTGCCTTCGCTATCAGCGAGGTTGAGCGGCGCCATCTCGCGACCATTTTCGACGAGAAGGCCGACCGGCGTCAGGTCCTCATGATACATGCCGGCGTTCATAGCGAGCAGCACCGGCCTGCCCTCGCCCGACATCGCCCTGTCGAATTTGTCCAGCGAGCCGAAGACCTTGCCGTCTGCGCCGGCGTGGAAGACAGCAACGTCGTAGCTGCGAAGATCGATCTCGCAGACGATATAGGGGATCGCCTCGAAATTCAGGTCCCGGCATGGCCCGGGCAGTTTGCCGCCGACGGTGACAGGCGGATGCTCCGATGGCCTGAACCACCAGATCAAGGCCAGCGCAACGAGCAGAACACCAATCAGGATTGCCGCGCTAAGTCGCCTTTTCATCGCTTCCTTGGGGAAATAGCTGGCCGATGCTCTTGGCCCAATATCAGGCCATCCTTTGCGCCATTTGCGTGACGATGCGGCAAACGTCTTGTTTCGGGCAACCTATGGGTTTATTTGAAGGGCATGTTTCGAGCCCGACTCTCGCGGGCATGAAAGGATTCTCCATGAGCGGTATCAACGACTACATCGACAGCGAAGTGAAGGGCAACGACGTCGTTCTCTTCATGAAGGGCACGCCCGGTTTCCCGCAATGCGGATTTTCCGGTCAGGTCGTGCAGATCCTCGACTACATCGGGGCCGACTACAAGGGCGTGGACGTGCTGACCTCGGCCGAGCTGCGGCAAGGTATCAAGGAATACTCCAACTGGCCGACGATTCCTCAGCTCTACGTCAAGGGTGAATTCGTTGGCGGCTGCGACATCATCCGCGAGATGTTCCAGGCAGGCGAACTTCAGACGTTCCTCGTCGAAAAGGGCGTGAGCGTCAAAGGCGCCGCCTGACGAGCACGTCGGCCACTTCGACAAGCTGATTACCTCCCCGGTGTCGGGGTACAAGACGAATGAATGCGCCGGTGCGCCGGCGCTTTTTCGTTTGAAGATCGGACTTTGCCGTGGATCAGCATGCACAAGCGCCGCAACAGGCAGGTACCTTGCCTATTCCGCGCTGGGAATTCATCGCTCTGTGCGCGGCATTGATGGCGCTCAACTCGCTAGCCATCGACATCATGCTGCCGGCGCTGCAGCAAATCGGCGCCTCGCTGGGCGTGGAAAATGAAAACCACCGCCAATATGTGATTGCCGCTTATATTCTGGGCTTTGGCGGCGGACAGCTGTTCTTCGGACCGATCTCGGACCGCTTCGGACGCCGTGCTCCGCTCGTCGCAGGACTGGTGATCTATGTCGCAGCGGCGGCTGCTGCGGCAATCGCCCCGACATTCGCCACCCTTATCCTGTGCAGGGTGGTGCAAGGCATCGGCGCCGCGGCCACACGCGTCATCGCCGTCTCGATCGTGCGCGATACGTTCGACGGCCGGCGCATGGCCGAAGTCATGTCGCTGATCTTCATGGTTTTCATGGCAATTCCGGTGGTGGCCCCCGGCATCGGCCAGTTCATCATGCTGTTCGCGACCTGGCACCTGATCTTCATCACCATGGCGGCCGGGGCGCTGATCGTGTCGGCCTGGGCGCTGCTGCGCTTGCCCGAAACGCTGCATCCCGAATATCGCAGGCCGCTGACGGCCGAATCCATCATCGGCGGCTTCCGCATCGTGCTGACCAATCGCATGGCACTTTGCTATGCCTTTGCCAGCACTTTTGCCTTCGGCGCAATGTTTGGCTTCATCAACTCGGCGCAGCAGATCTATGTCGGCGTCTTCGGCGTCGGCGAGATGTTCCCGGTGATTTTCGCAGGGATCGCCGGCGTGCTCGCCTTTTCGAACTATCTGAATTCGCGCCTTGTCGGCCGCATCGGCATGCGCCGCTTGTCGCAGAGCGCGCTGCTCTTGTTTCTGGCCATCAGCCTCGCCTGGCTGATCGTTTCCATCCAAATGAAGATGCCGCTCTGGCTTTTCATCACCTTCTTTGCCTGCGCGATGGTCCCGTTCGGCGCACTCGGTGCGAATTTCAACGCGCTCGCCATGGAGCCGCTCGGCCAACTGGCCGGCACGGCATCGTCCATTCTGGGTTTCATGCAGACCTTCCTCGGCGGCCTGCTCGGCACGCTGATCGGCCAAGCCTTCAACGGCACGGTGACGCCCTTGGCCGCCGGATTCTGCAGCGTTTCGCTTGGCGCATTGGTGATGGTGCTGATCGCCGAGCGCGGCAAATTCTTCCAGCCGCAAAACCAGCCGGTTTAATGCCGGACGCGCTTTAGGATGCACTCCCACTTGCTGCTGTGAAGCGAGGGAACAGCATACGCCCTGCGATCGCTTCACCCATGCTGTCCGAAACGGGCAGTGGCAGAGCCTTGTCAAGAGCCTCGAGGACGGAAGCCACGAAGGCCCGGTTAAGCGTGGCATCATTCCCTAGACGGGAGTAGGTGGCGCGAGGCTTGCCGATAAGTGTGCCGTTTCGGCGAATTGAGAACTGCAGCGTCAGGGTCATGCCCGCGGTACCGGGCGGCGGCTCCCAACAGGCGACGATCGCGGAGAACATCTCGTTTACGGTGTCGACGGGATCGGGACTGCGACATGCACGTTCCTGCGATCTTGCCTCGTTCGGACCGACAACCAAGGCCAGGGCAAGCGCCGGTGCGACAATTGCGGACCGAGGTTTCATTTCGGGTCTCCAGTTTCGCGCGGACAAATGTAATGTAGGCGAATTTTTTGACGAAAGCCTCCATCGATATCAGCCTGTCGTATGAATCTTTTCAGACGCGATGCGCTTTTAGTGACGCGCCATGCCGGCGTCGACATTCAACGTCTGGCCGGTGATCCAGCGCGCATCATCCGAGGCCAGGAACGACACCACGTCGGCGATATGTTCCGGCTGGCCCTTCCCCTTCATCGCCTGCAGCATCTCGACGAATCCGAACGCCTCGTTGTGCCGGCTCGCCTTGACGCCATCGCTCACCCGGCCGGCCTTGCCCGCTGCACGCATCTGGTCCGTTCCTGCGCGGCTGACGATAAAGGTGCCGGTCAGATTGACGTCGATGATCTTGCGCCAATGATCGAGATCGACATCGTCCCAGGCGACGAACGGCGCGATGCTGGCATTGTTGACCAGAATATCGATGCCCCCGGTCAGCGCCTGTATCTCGGCGAAGAGTGCCTTGACCGATGCAGGATCGGAAATGTCGGCGGCGATCGCCTTCGCTTTTCCGCCGATCGACCCGGCCGCGGTTTCGGCGCCTTCCGCCTTGATGTCGCTGACGATGACGGTCGCGCCATCGGCGGCCAACCGCGCGGCGATCGCCTTGCCGATGCCTTGTGCGGCCCCGGTAACCAGGGCGGTCTTTCCCGCAAGCCGTTCAGTCATGAAAACCTCCCTCAATTGTGATCTGGTGATTTTCTGGTTCACGGGTCGGCGTCGATAATGGCCAGCGCCGCGTCGATGCCTTTGCCGACCGCGAGTTCCTGGCCTAAAGCATTCATCGCGCCGCCAAGTGCCGTCAGCGCCGCGATCGCATAGATCGGCTGGGCGGTCGGGCCCATATGGCCGATGCGTGTCAGCTTGCCCAATGTTTCGCCGCGGCCCGACGAAAACACCACGCCGTAGCGGGCGCGCGCCGCCTGGCGAAGCGCCTTCTCATCAATGTCTTCTGGCGTCCGGACGGCAGTCGTGGTTGGCGATGCGATATTGTCGCTGGCGGCCCAGATCGACAGACCCATGGCGGCGACGCCCGCGCGCATTGCCTTGGCGGTGAGCGCGTGGCGCCACCATACCGCTGCCGGTCCCTCGTTGAGGTAGAGGTCGAGCGCGACGTCGAGCCCGTTCATCTCTGCGACGGACGGCGTGAATGGAAACGGCTTGTCCTTCGACCAAGCATGCTCCCAGTCGACGATGCTGAGCATCGACGCGCGTGGCGCCAGTGGATTTGCCTTCATCTTGGCCCAGGCGCGCTCGCTGACGCCCATCATCGTGAGGCCGGGAGGCGCGCCGAGGCATTTGTTCGGGCCGGTGATGTAGATGTCGGCCTTGCAATCCTCAGGATGCGTTTTCATGCCGCCGAAGGACGAAACGGCATCGACGATCAGATAGGCGCCATGCGCCGAAACCAGCGCGCCGATGGCGTCGATCGGGTTGATGGTGCCCGACGGCGTATCGTGGTGGCAGACGGAAACGATGGTGATTTCCGGATGCGCTTCCAGCATTGCCGCAACCGCCTGCGGGTCGATCGCCTCGTTGTAGGGCACCTCGATTTCGAGGAGTTGCGGCGAATAGCGCTTGGCCCAATAGCCAAACCCCTTGCCGTAGACACCGGAGGCAAGGTTGAGCACGACGTCGTCAGGCGTGATCAGAGAGGCTGCGGCCGCCTCTAGGCCAAGAACCGGCTCGCCATGGAGAATGACCGGCCTGTTCGACAGCCGCATTGCCTTCTGCGCCTTGTCGACCACACCCTCGTAAAAGAGCTGGAACGCTGGGTCGTAGTCGTAGAGCACGGTGCGGCCGAGGCCGCGCAGCACATCGGGATAAGCATTCACCGGCCCCGCGGTGAGCGTGATGACCGGTTCGGCGTGTTCGAGATAACGCATGGTCTTTGTCTCCGCATTGGCGGTCAGCCGTAGAATTGCATGCCGGTCCGATAGGTCTTGAAGTTTTCCATGTCGTGCGAATACCCATTCAGCCGCAAATCCGGGTCGACTACGGCGTCTGCATCCCCGCCCATCCTGCACGTGCCGGCAGGATGATGATGTGTGGAGACGGCTTCGACAACGTCTTCATCGTCGACGCGTTGCCGACGATCCCGAGCGGACCGATCAAAGCCGCGATAGTCGCCATCGCGGAACCTGGGCGTCAGCTCCGCCTAGTGCATAATCCCCCGGCCAGCCTATTCCGCCCAGAGCTCGCGGCGCAGTTCGCGCCAGCTTTCCTTGTTCGGCGCGACAAGAAGGCCACCTCCGACATGCGAAGGCAGATAGTCGCTGCCGTCGAAATGCGCTGCGTGACCACCTGCTTCGGCATGGATCAGCACACCGGCCAGGTGATCCCACGGCATCAGCTTGTTGTAGACGACGAAGTGGGCGTGGCCGCTCGCCAGCAGGCGGTATTCGTGAGCCGCGCAGCGATAGCCGAATTGCGACAAGGATTTCGTCTGGTTGCGCGCCAGCCGTGACCGTTCCGGCTCGGGCATGTATTGCCAGGACACCGCGCCGGTCATTTGCGAGATCGGTGCAGGCTCGGCGACATGCACCTTCTCCAGAGTGCCATGCGCATGCCGTATGTGGCTGCCAGCACCCTTGGCGCCGATCAGCCAGTCCTTGCCGACGGGATCGTGAATGATGCCGCCGACGGTCTCGCCCTTCACGACGACGCCCAGCATGACGCCGAACAGCGGCACGCCCGAGGCGAAATTGAAGGTGCCGTCGACTGGATCGATGACGAAGGCAAGATCGGCTTCGCCGAGGCCCTGGAGCAGCGCCGGGTCGTCGGAGCAGGCTTCCTCGCCGACGATCATCGCCTGGGGGTAGCGCTCACGCAGCCTGACGGTGATGAGCCGCTCGGCATTCACGTCGGCCTCCGTCACCAGGTCGGCTGCCGAGGTCTTCTGGCGGACCTCGCCCTCATCCAGCCGTCGAAAGCGCGGCATGATCTCGGCAATGGCGGCGTCGGACAGAAGCTTGGCAAGCCAGTCGATCGCGGTATCGTCAAATGTCATCGGGAACGTCTTGCCGTGTAAGGGTTTCGTTGAGGGCGGCGAAATCGAAGAGTTTGCGATCGAGCAGATGCGAAGGCCGCACATTGGTCATGGCGTGGATCATCGTGTCCTTGCGGCCGGGCATGCGCTTTTCCAAGTCGTCGAGCATCGCCTTCATCGCATTGCGCTGTAAGCCGTCCTGGCTGCCGCACAGATCGCACGGGATGATCGGGAATTTCATGGCGCCGGCGAATTTTTCGAGATCGGCCTCGGCGCAATAGGCGAGCGGCCGCAGCACCATGACGTCGCCGTCGTCGTTGAGCAGTTTTGGCGGCATGGCGGCGAGGCGCCCGCCATGGAACAAATTCATGAAAAAGGTTTCGAGAATGTCCTCGCGGTGGTGGCCGAGCACCAAAGCCGAGCAGCCCTCCTCCCGCGCGATGCGGTAGAGATGGCCGCGCCTGAGCCGCGAGCACAGCGAACAATAGGTGCTACCCTGGGGAAGCTTGTCGGTCACCACCGAATAGGTGTCCTGATATTCGATGCGGTGCGGAATGGCGTATGTGTTGAGATAATCGGGCAGAATGTGTTTCGGAAAATTCGGCTGGCCCTGGTCGAGATTGCAAGCCAACAGGTCGACCGGCAGCAGCCCGCGCCATTTGAGGTCGAGCAGCAAAGCGAGCAGGCCGTAGGAATCCTTGCCGCCGGACAAGGCGACGAGCCAGCGATCACCGGGCCTCGCCATCGAAAAATCGTCGATCGCCTGACGGGCGAGACGCAGCAACCGCTTGCGCAGCTTGTTGAACTCGACGGAGGACGGCACATCGGCAAACAGCGGATGAAAGCCGCCTCTGGCATCGGCGATCGGTTCGAGTGTTTTGGCGTCTGGCAGCATGTTCATGGCGCGTCGGCCTCAAAATCCTTGTTGCTGCCCGGATTAGCGCATCGGCCCGAAAATCGAAATCGATTTTCGGATGCCCAAAAGAAAAGGCCGCCTTCGACGGCGGCCTTCGGTTGTATTGCAGACGCAGAAATCGATCAGCGCGAATAGAATTCGACGACCAGGTTCGGTTCCATCTGCACGGCGAAGGGAACATCTGACAGGCCGGGGATGCGCCCGAAGGTCGCGGTCATCTTGTTATGATCGACCTCGATGTAATCAGGGACGTCGCGCTCGGCCAAGCCTACCGATTCCAGGACAATCACCAGCTGCTTCGACTTTTCGCGCACTTCGACGACGTCGCCCGGCTTGCAGCGGTATGAGCCGATGTTGACGCGCTTGCCGTTGACATTGATGTGGCCGTGATTGACGAACTGGCGAGCGGCAAAAATGGTCGGCACGAACTTGGCGCGGTAGACGACCGCGTCGAGGCGCGATTCGAGCAGGCCGATCAGGTTCTCCGAGGTGTCGCCCTTGCGGCGGTTCGCCTCTTCATAGACCTTGCGGAACTGCTTTTCCGAGACGTCGCCGTAGTGACCCTTCAGCTTCTGCTTGGCACGCAGCTGCAGGCCGAAATCGGAAAGCTTGCCCTTGCGGCGCTGGCCGTGCTGGCCGGGACCGTATTCGCGCTTGTTGACCGGGGATTTCGGGCGGCCCCAGATGTTTTCGCCGAGACGGCGGTCGATTTTGTATTTCGCGGATTCGCGCTTGCTCATCGCATTCCCTTTCAAAACAATACACCCGGAACCTCATGGTCCGGGTGAAGGAAACGCGCCCTCCTCTGGCCCCCGTTTTCGAGACCTGACAGGGTTTTCCCACGCAACGCGGCGGAAAACCCACGGGACACGTCATTTTACACAAGACCTGGGAAAATAGAGCGCTTCCCAAACGTCTTGCGCACATAAAGAAACCACCGAGCATTGCGGCCCGGTGTTGGTGGGCTGATTAAACGGAGATTTAACTGGTGTCAAGGTCGCGGCTGGCGTCGGTGATGGCCAGCGGATAACCATTCAGCCGCGGGCTGGGTGCTGGGCCGCGGCTATCCAACTATGGAATCGGACCCGACCTCCTGCGGATGCGGACGAGCGGCTAGTGCTTTGATTTCTTCTCGGGCAGGCCTTTACGCTTGGTCTCCGCGAATTCCTCAAGCTGCTTTTCACTCATCGATTTGTACATTCCCTTCGAAGCACCTTTGAGCTCACTCTTTTTGGTCTCGCCACGCTTGGCGGACAATGCCGCTCCTGCGGCTTTCTGCTGGGCTTTTGAAGTGGCTGGCATGATCGTTTCTCCCGTCTTGCAATGAGGGAAAAACGCACCGGTCCGGGTGATGTTCCCAGTATCAGGAAATCGCCAGCCCAAACCCCTGCATCAGGCGGCGAGTCGGGAAATCAACCCGCTTCGAGGTGAAGACAGCAAGGTCGGCGCCTTCCGGCAACGCCTCGCCGCGATTCCTGGCCTCAGTGCCCGCGAGCAGCGAGAGCGCCCGTCGCGCGATCGCCTCGGCGGGATCTAGCCAATCGACCGGCCAAGGTGCCGTCTTGCGCATGCGGTTGGCCAGAAAGGGATAGTGGGTGCAGGCAAGCACGACGATGTCGGTCCGCAGTTCATCATGTTCGACGAAGCACGGCGCGATCTCGGCACGCACCGCTTCTTCATCGACAAAGCCATCTCGCATATAAACCTCGGCCAGCCCCGCCAGATTGTCGCTGCCAACCAGGCGGACATGGCATTTTTGCGCCCATTTGCCGATCAGGTCGCGCGTATACTGGCGTTTGACCGTGCCTGGGGTCGCCAACACCGAAACCAACCCAGAGCGTGTGCGTTCCGCCGCCGGCTTGATCGCCGGCACCGTGCCGACGAAAGGGTGGCCGGGAAATCTTTCACGCAACGCATCGATGACCAGCGTCGAAGCAGTATTGCAGGCGATGACCGAGATGGCCGGCGAAAAACTGGCGAGCAGCTTGCCGAACAACTCCAGTACGTGTGCCCTCAGTGCCGGTTCCTCCCAAGCGCCATAAGGGAAAGCCGCATCGTCGGCGACATAGACGAAGCGGCGGTCGGGCATCAGCACGCGCGCTTCGCGCAGCACCGTCAGGCCGCCGATGCCGGAATCGAACATCAGGATCGGGCGGGCGCTTGCAGGATCGGTCATTGTCATTTGAGTCGCGAGGGAAGGCTGGGATTACGATAGAAGGCTGGGATTGCGAGAGAGGCTGGGGACCACGTCAGGAAGATGGTCACATTCGAAGGTCCATCATCCTAAAATGATGGACCACACCAAATAACATTCGGTTACTCGTGTTTAAGCCTGGTCTTTGTCTGTCGCCTTCGCGGCGCGTGCGGCCGCCGCCGGAAGCCGCCTTGGATCATCGCCCGGCGATCCGTCGCCGCGCGGCATGGCCGGCGAAAACCTGTCCAGCGATGATATTATGCCGCGCAGCACCTTGAGTTCCGGCTCGGCGAAGCCGGCGCGCGTCAGCACCGCGCGCAGATTGTCGACCATCTTCGGCTTCTTCGGCGCCGGGCGGAAATAGCCGCGCGCTTCGAGCGCGCCTTCCAGATACGCGAACAGGCCGTGCAATTGTTCCTTGGTCGCCGGCATCATGTCGGGGCTGGAAAAATTGGTTTTCGTCTCATCTTCCAGGCCGGACTTCATCCATTCATAGGACATCAGCAGGGCCGCTTGGGCGATATTGAGCGAGGAGAAGGCGGGATCGACCGGGAAGGTGACGATCTCGTCGGCCAGGCCAACCTCGTCGTTGTAGAGCCCGAACCGCTCGCGGCCGAACAGTATGCCGGTGCGCTGTCCGGCTTGCTGGCGCGCCCTTAGCGCCCTGCCCGCCTCGACCGGTCCGCGCACCGGCTTGAAATTATCGCGTGCGCGCGCCGTGGTGGCGAAGACGAAATTCAGGTCGGCGACCGCCGAGGCCAAATCGTCAAATACCCTAGCGGCATCTATCACATGGTCGGCCCGGCTCGCGGCAGCGCGCGCCTTTTCGCTCGGCCAGCCGTCGCGCGGATTGACGAGGCGCAGCTCGGACAGACCGAAATTCGCCATGGCGCGCGCGACCATGCCGATATTCTCGCCGAGCTGCGGCTCGACCAGGATGATCGCCGGGCCCGCGGCAGGAGGGATGTCGTTGCTGGCTTGCATAGCTGTCAATGAACTGCTGTTTGCGGCATTTCAGCGTCCCCTGCCATATCCGGCCGCGAAAATGAAGCTTTCACAAAGAGTGGCCGATGGCGATGGTGAAGCACGCCCGCGCGGATCGCCGTTTGCGCGGCCAAAAATGCTTTGATATACGGGCCCCATCCCGGCCGAAAGCCATGCGGGCAAGGCCGTTCCGATCCCAACAATGAGGCATTCTTTCCATGGCGAAGATCAAGGTGGCGAACCCGGTCGTCGAACTCGACGGCGACGAGATGACCCGCATCATCTGGCAGTTCATCAAGGACAAGCTGATCCACCCCTATCTCGATCTGAAGCTTGAATATTACGACCTCGGCGTCGAGCACCGCGACGCCACCAACGACCAGGTGACCATCGAGGCGGCCAATGCCATCAAGAAACACGGCGTCGGCGTGAAATGCGCGACGATCACGCCAGACGAGCAGCGCGTCGAAGAATTCAAGCTGAAGAAGATGTGGAAGTCGCCGAACGGCACGATCCGCAACATCCTCGGCGGCACCATCTTTCGCGAGCCGATCATCATGAAGAACGTGCCGCGGCTGGTGCCCGGCTGGACCAAGCCGATCATCGTCGGCCGTCATGCTTTCGGCGACCAGTACCGCGCCACCGACTTCCGCTTTCCCGGCAAGGGCAAGCTGACGATCAAGTTCGTCGGCGAGGACGGCAAGGTGATCGAGCATGACGTGTTCGATGCGCCGGCCGCCGGCGTCGCCATGGCAATGTACAACCTCGACGAGTCGATCCGCGAATTCGCCCGCGCCTCGCTGAATTACGGCCTGCTGCGCAACTATCCGGTCTACCTCTCGACCAAGAACACCATCCTCAAGGCCTATGACGGTCGGTTCAAGGACATTTTCCAGGAAGTCTACGAGGCTGAGTTCGAAGCCGAATTCAAGGCGAAAAAGATCTGGTACGAGCACCGGCTGATCGACGACATGGTCGCCTCCAGCCTGAAATGGTCGGGCGGCTATGTCTGGGCCTGCAAGAACTATGATGGCGACGTGCAGTCGGACACTGTGGCGCAAGGCTTCGGTTCGCTCGGCCTGATGACATCGGTGCTGATGACGCCGGATGGCAAGACGGTGGAGGCGGAGGCCGCACATGGCACCGTCACCCGTCACTATCGCCAGCATCAGAAGGGCGAGGAAACCTCGACCAATTCGATCGCGTCGATCTTCGCCTGGACACGCGGCCTCGCCCATCGCGCCAAGCTCGACGACAATGCCGAGTTGAAGCGTTTTGCCGAGACGCTGGAAAGGGTCTGCATCCAGACCGTCGAGGCCGGCTTCATGACCAAGGATCTGTCGCTGCTGATCGGTCCCGACCAGCCATGGCTTTCGACCACCGGCTTCCTCGACAAGATCGACGAGAACCTGCAGAAGGCGATGGCCTGACGCATGACCCTGAAAACCGGAATAATTTTCGGACAGGATCATGCGCAAAATCAAAGTGCTACAGCGTCCTTTGCGCGTATGAAAAGACGCGCGGCGCTGTAGTGAGCATCATGAGCAAACCGGTCGTCTACGGGGCGGACTATAGCGTCTACGTGCGCATCGTCCGCCTCGTGCTCGCGGAAAAAGGCATCGACTACGAACTTGTGCCGGTCGACATCTTTGCGGCGGACGGCATTTCGGGCTGGTATTTCGACCATCACCCGTTCGGCCGCATCCCTGCCTTCGAGCATGACGGGTTCCGCCTATACGAGACCAGCGCGAATGCCCGTTATGTCGACGAGGCCTTTGATGGCCCAGCGTTGCAACCGATCGAAGTTCGGCCTCGCGCAACCCATGAACCAGATCATCGGCCTGCTCGACGCCTATGCCTATCGGGCCATGGTCTGGGATGTCGCTGTCGAGCGGCTGGAGAAGACGGCGCCTGACGAGGCTTTGATCGCCGCCGGACTTCGGCAGGCGAGAACGACACTACGGGCGCTCTCATCGCTGAAAGCCGAGGGCCCATGGCTGTTGGGCGAGCAACTGACGCTCGCCGACCTGCATGCCGTGCCAATCATCGGCTATTTCGTCAAGGTCGCCGAAGGGCGGAAGTTGCTGGCCGAGTTTCCCGATATTCGGGCCTGGTGGGACCGCATCGCTCAGCGTCCAAGCTTTTCCGGAACTAAAAAGGCAGGGTGAGGCGAATGGCAGCTGCTCATTCGGGAAGGTAGATTTCCGCCTTCATGAAGGTCTTCGCACGACCTGCGATCAGCACGCGATCTCCAGCCAGGTCACACAGCAAATGCCCGCCGCGCTGTGAACATTGGAATGCCGACAGATGCGTCTTGCCGAGTTTTTCAGACCAGTAAGGCACCAGTGTCGCATGAGTGGAGCCAGTCACCGGATCCTCGGGAATGCCCGCTCCGGGCACGAAATAACGCGAGACG
Source organism: Mesorhizobium sp. f-mel (assembly GCF_053850215.1). Taxonomy (NCBI): domain Bacteria; kingdom Pseudomonadati; phylum Pseudomonadota; class Alphaproteobacteria; order Hyphomicrobiales; family Phyllobacteriaceae; genus Mesorhizobium; species Mesorhizobium sp. f-mel. The sequence goes on along the minus strand of NZ_JBSPTO010000004.1, from coordinate 165,409 downwards.
AAATCATGGGCTCGCCCAGGCGCGGTAATGACCAGGCCAAGAGGATGAAGGGTTCCGATCCTAAGCAGATCGGGAACGAATGACCGTACGGATGCCTCGTCGACAATCTCGACAAACAGGTTTTCGAAATTGCGGAAGCTCGAAACGGACCCCAGAGGAAATATCTCTTGCAGTGCCTGCATTAACTTCCCGCCGAGCGGCTGCGGCGGAAAACACGGCAGTTCGAGCTGGTAGGCACCTTCCCGTTGGGAAACCCGTAGCTCACCCACCCGCGTGGCAAAGGCCATGTCACCGGGCACATTGTGTTCCGCGGCCAACACATGGGCGGTCGCAAGAGTTGCATGGCCACAGAAGTCGGCTTCATGAACCGGCGTGAACCAGCGCAAATCCCAACTCTCGCCATTCGGCCGCGCAAACGCGGTTTCAGCAAGGTTGTTCTCGTTTGCGATAGCCTGCATCACATCGTCCGATAGCCAGTCCTCCAAAATGAGAACGGCAGCAGGGTTGCCCTGGAAAGCCCGTTCGGCAAACGCGTCGACTTGATACATCGTCAACGTGGTCACATCATCCCCGCCGCCATTTCGGCCCCGCCTTACTGGTACATGTTCACGCCGCTTCCAGCGCCGCTTTCACTGCAGCGATCGCGTTCTCGGCCTTCGAGGCATCCGGGCCGCCGGCCTGGGCCATATCGGGTCGACCGCCGCCGCCCTGCCCGCCCAATGCCGCGGATGCCACGCGGACCAGATCGACGGCGCTGAAGCGGCCGGTCAGGTCGTCGGTGACGCCGACCACGACGCTCGCCTTGTTGTCCTCGCCGGCGCCAACGAAGACGACGACGCCGGAGCCGAGCGACTTCTTGCCGGCATCGGCCAACGGCTTCAAATCCTTTGGCGCGACGCCCGATACCGCCTTGCCGAGAAAACCGACACCGGCAATGGTTTCGTTTTCCGCAGGCACGCCGGCTGGCGAGCGGTCGCCCAGCGCCAGCTTCTTGCGCGCCTCGGTCAGCTCCTTCTCAAGCTTCTTGCGCTCGTCAAGCAGCGCCTCGACGCGGGCCGGCACGTCGGCCGGCGAACTCTTCAGCGTGGCAGCGACCGCCTTCAGCCGCCTGTCCTGTTCGTCGAGATGCTTTCTGGCCGCCTCTCCGGTCAGCGCCTCGATGCGGCGTACGCCAGCGGCGACAGCGCCCTCCGACACCAGCCGGACCAGGCCGATATCGCCGGTGGCGCCGACATGGGTGCCGCCGCAGAGCTCGACCGAATAGGGCTTGCCGGCCTTGTCACCGGCAACCCCGGTGCCCATCGACACGACGCGGACCTCGTCGCCATATTTTTCGCCGAACAGCGCCATGGCGCCCTCGGCAATCGCGTCATCGACGCTCATCAGCCTCGTCGTCACCGGGCCGTTCTGCACGACGATCTCGTTGGCCATCGCCTCGACGCGTTCCAGTTCCTCGGCCGAAATCGGCTTGGGATGGGAAAAGTCGAAGCGCAGCCGTTCCGGCGCGACCAGCGAGCCCTTTTGCGCGACATGGGTGCCGAGCACCTCGCGCAGCGCCTCGTGGACAAGGTGGGTCGCCGAATGGTTTGAGCGTAGTCGCGTGCGCCTGATATGGTCGACCTTCAACTCGACCGCTTCACCCGTCCTGACGGTGCCCTTGGTGACCTTGCCGAAATGCACGAACAGGCCGTCGCCCTTCTTCTGCGTGTCGGTGACGTCGATAGCAAAACCTTCGCCCGAAATCACGCCGGTGTCGCCCATCTGGCCGCCGGACTCGCCATAGAACGGCGTCTGGTTGACGACGACGCCGACGGTTTCGCCGACGACGGCGCTCTCCACCGCGGCGCCATCCCTGACTAGCGCCTGAACGATGCCTTCTGCTTGCTCGGTGTCGTAGCCTAGAAACTCGGTCGCGCCCGCCTTCTCGCGCACCGCGAACCAGACGGTTTCAGTGGCCGCGTCGCCGGAGCCGGCCCAGCTCTTGCGCGCCTCCGCCTTCTGGCGCTCCATCGCTGCATTAAAGCCGTCGAGGTCGACCGAAACGCCGCGCGGGCGCAGGGCGTCCTGGGTGAGGTCGAGCGGGAAGCCATAGGTGTCGTAGAGCTTGAACGCGGTCTCGCCGTCCAGCCGGTCGCCGCTGCCGAGCGTCTCGGTTGCGTCGGCAAGCAGGCCGAGGCCGCGCGCCAGCGTCTTGCGGAAGCGCGTTTCCTCGAGCTTCAGCGTCTCTGATATCAGCGGCTGGCCGCGCACCAGTTCGGGATAGGCCTGGCCCATCTCACGCACCAGCGCCGGCACCAGCCGCCACATCAGCGGATCACGGGCGCCTAAAAGCTGCGCATGGCGCATGGCGCGGCGCATGATGCGACGCAGCACGTAGCCGCGGCCTTCGTTCGACGGCAGCACGCCGTCAGCGATGAGGAAGCTCGATGCGCGCAAATGATCGGCAATGACGCGGTGGCTCGCCCGGTTCTTGCCTTCCGCCTTGACGCCGGTCGCCTCTTCCGAGGCACGGATCAGCGCCTTGAACAGGTCGATGTCGTAATTGTCGTGCTCACCCTGCAGGACGGCTGCGATGCGCTCCAGCCCCATGCCGGTGTCGATCGACGGGCGCGGCAGTTCGATCCGCTCCGCCTTCGTCACCTGCTCGAATTGCATGAAGACGAGGTTCCAGATCTCGATGAAACGGTCGCCGTCCTCATCCGCGCTGCCGGGCGGGCCGCCCGGAATGTCGGCGCCATGGTCGTAGAAGATTTCCGAGCACGGGCCGCAGGGACCGGTATCGCCCATCGCCCAGAAATTGTCGCTGGTGGCGATCCGGATGATCCTGTCCTCCGGCAGCCCGGCGATCTTCTTCCAGAAGCCCGCGGCCGCGTCGTCGGTATGGTAGACGGTCACCAGAAGCCGGTCCTTGGCGATGCCGAACTCGCGGGTGATCAGGTTCCAGGCAAGCTCGATGGCGCGCTCCTTGAAATAATCGCCGAAGGAGAAATTGCCGAGCATCTCGAAGAAGGTGTGGTGACGGGCAGTGTAGCCGACATTGTCGAGATCGTTGTGCTTGCCGCCGGCGCGCACGCATTTCTGCGAGGTGGTGGCGCGCGAATAGGGACGGCTTTCCAACCCGGTGAAGACGTTCTTGAACTGCACCATGCCAGCGTTGGTGAACATCAGCGTCGGGTCGTTGCGCGGCACCAGCGGGCTCGACGCCACGACCTCGTGACCCTCTTTGCGGAAATAGTCGAGAAATGCCGACCTGATCTCGTTGACGCCACTCATGAATACTGCCTTTTCGAGAGATCCGCCGATTGCCGGCGGAAAACAGACATGGCCTTTTAGCGGTCGCACCGCACCCTGTCCAGAAACACGGAATTGCTCCAAACCGTAGCGCTTGCCGGCTGTTCACAATGACCAGAGCTATCGGCAAAAACGCAAACCGCCGGCCCAAGGCCGGCGGCATAAACACATCGATACACCAACTCAATTCGGAATATGCGAACTCAAACGGGTAACTTTGACTGGCACAGCCTGTATCTTACATCGCGCCCGCTTCGTCCTCGAAACCATCGTCTCCGCCTTCGGAACCGCCATTTTCGAGGAATTTCTCGGCGATCAGCCCGGCATTCTGCCTCAGCGCCAGCTCGATCTCGCGTGCCGTGTCGGGATTGTCGCGCAGGAACAGTTTTGCGTTCTCGCGGCCCTGGCCGAGACGCTGCGAATTATAGGAGAACCAGGCGCCCGACTTCTCGACCACGCCGGCCTTGACGCCGAGGTCGACCAACTCACCGGTCTTGGACACGCCCTCGCCATACATGATGTCGAACTCCACCACCTTGAAGGGCGGCGCCAGCTTGTTCTTGACCACCTTGACGCGGGTCTGGTTGCCGACGACCTCGTCGCGGTCCTTGACCGAGCCGATGCGGCGAATGTCGAGGCGCACCGAAGCATAGAATTTCAGCGCGTTGCCGCCGGTCGTGGTCTCGGGCGAACCGAACATCACGCCGATCTTCATGCGGATCTGGTTGATGAAGATGACCATGGTGTTGGAGCGCGAGATCGAGGCGGTCAGCTTGCGCAGCGCCTGGCTCATCAGGCGGGCCTGCAGGCCGGGCAGTGAATCGCCCATTTCGCCCTCGATTTCGGCGCGCGGCGTCAGCGCTGCGACCGAATCGACCACCAGCACGTCGATGGCGCCGGAACGCACCAGCGTGTCGCAGATCTCCAGCGCCTGTTCGCCGGTATCGGGCTGCGAGATCAGCAGGTTTTCGAGGTCGACGCCGAGCTTGCGCGCATAGACCGGGTCGAGCGCGTGCTCAGCATCGACGAAGGCGCAGATGCCGCCCTTCTTCTGGGCTTCCGCCACCGTGTGCAGCGCCAGCGTCGTCTTGCCCGAGCTTTCCGGCCCGTAGATCTCGACGATGCGGCCGCGCGGCAGGCCGCCGACGCCAAGCGCGATGTCGAGGCCAAGCGAACCAGTCGGCACCGTTTCGATCTCGACGACCTGCTCGTTTGCGCCGAGCCGCATGATCGAGCCCTTGCCGAAGGCACGCTCGATTTGCGACAGCGCCGCATCCAGAGCCTTTGATTTATCCACTGCTTTGTCCTCTACAAGCCGCAAAGAATTCTGAGCCATGATACATCACCCCTTGGTCGTCAATGAAGGCCGGACAATCCGTAATCCTTATTAATTTGTACCTTTTTTGTTCTCGTCTGGCAAGGGGAGACAAACGTTTGAAAAACAAACAATATCCGGATTTGTTCTTTTTTTGTTTCGTGTTTTCACTCCAGGATGTATCCCGCTTCACCCGCAGGATCGTGCTGGCATCTTTCGAATCGCGCCTTCGGTTGCCGGGCTCCGCCGGACACCCTAGTCTTTGCCCGGCAACAGCAAAGGTCTCCTCCCAGGCATGATGAAGTCGCCGACAATCCTGGCGGTAGGCGGTGCCTATATAGATCGGCGCGGCCAGGTTTCGGGCGCCTTTGTGCCGGCGGCGTCGAATCCCGGCACGATGCGCGAGGCTGTCGGCGGCGCCGTCTTCAATGCGCTGCGCGGCGCCGTGCGGCGCGGCGTCTCCGGCTCGCTGCTTTCGGTGCGCGGCGGCGATGTTCTGGCCGACACGGTCTCGCGCGCCATCGCTGCGGCCGGCATTGCCGATCTATCCGTGGTGTTCCTCGATCGCACGACGCCGAGCAACACGACGATAATCGACGGCGACGGCGCGCTGATCGTCGGCCTTTCCGACATGGCGCTCTACGAGCTGGCGCTTCCCAAGCAGATCCGCCGTGCCAAGGTGCGTGAGGCGATCAGCACCGCCGATGCGGTCCTGTGCGACGCCAACCTGCCGTCGACGGCGCTGGAGCGGCTGGTGGCGCTTGCCGCCGGCAAGCCGGTCTTCGCCCTCGCCGTCTCACCAGACAAGGCGGTGCGGCTCGCGCCGGTGCTTGGCAGCCTGGCGATGGTCTTCATGGACCGGCGCGAGGCGATCGCACTCGCCGATGTCGGTATCGACACGGCGGAGCGTGATATCATCGACCGCCTGAGGCGCGCCGGCCTCAAATATGGCGTGGTGAGGTCGGATGACGGTCCGGTGCTGGGTTTCGACGAGGCCGGCGCCTTCTCGATCCCGCCGCCAAGAAAAGTCACTGGCGTCGCCGCCGATGCGCTGGCGGGCGCAACGGTCGCCGCCCTGCTGCGCGGCCTGACGCTGCGCGCGGCGCTGCGTGACGGCGTTGCCGCGGCAATGCTTGCGATCGAAAGTGCCGAACTTGTGCCGGTCTTTACGCCGGCAGACTTTGCCGACGCGCTGGCCCTTGTGCCCGAGCCGCAGAAAATCGGCATGAGCTGATGACCAGTGGAGAGGCGGCCTATTTGCCGGCACGCAGCCCCGCCTCATAGGCCCGGCGCGCCCAGACCGCCATCTCGTCCGGATCGTCGAAGGCGCTGTCGGGAATGCTCCAATACGGCATGGACACGAGCTTGCCGTGCCGCGAGCCGGTGTAGGTCCATTGCCGGCAGCCGGCCGCTTCGAATTCGGGCGCGCTTTCCGAGTCGGCCTTCAGCATCAATTCGCCACGGATGACGATGGCGACGATGACGCCGTCAAAGTAGATGCCCTTGCCGCCGAACATCTTGCGAATGCTGACTGGGCCGAGGCCTTCGAAAAGTTCGGCAATGCGTTCATTGTCCATGCCGCGATCATGTCACCCGGATTTCCCCTTGTCATCGCCGCAACCAAAACCATCCTGACAAGTTGAGAGCCAAATTCTTCGGAGTCCCTCATCATGCCGCTTCTGCTCAAAGGGTCCTGCCGGTGCGATGCCGTCCGCTTCGAGGTGGAAAGCCACACGCCGGTGCCGTTCATGCTTTGCTACTGCTCGATCTGCCGCAAGCAGCAGGGCGGCGGCGGCTTTGCCATCAATCTCGGTGCCGATTTCGATACGCTGAAAATCAAGGGCAAGCGCAACCTTGGCGTCTATCAAGCCGAGATCGAGGACGACGAGCATCCACAATGCGAGATCTCGTCAGGCGAGCGGAATTTCTGCAGGAAATGCGGATCGGCACTCTGGCTCTACGATCCGACGTGGCCGGAGCTGGTCCACCCATTTGCATCGGCGATCGACACAGACCTGCCGAAACCGCCTGAAAAGGTGCACCTCATGCTGAAATACAAGGCGAACTGGGTCGAGCCCGACATCGGCGAGGACGACAGGGCCTACGATGTCTATCCGGAAGAATCGATCGCCGGATGGCACAAACGAACGGGAATGTGGGTGGACTGAGGAGCCCGATCAGGCCGAAGCGCGCGCCTCGGCCAGTGCCTTCAGATCGGCCGGTTTCAACTCGACCGATTCGCCGCAGCCGCAGGCAGAACTCTGGTTCGGGTTGCGGAAGGTGAAGCCGGTGCGCAGCGTCGTCTGCTCGAAATCCATCTCGGTGCCGAACAGGAAAAGTGCGGCCTCGGGGGCAACGTAAACATGGGCGCCGTCGCGCTCGATATGGTCATCCTTGGTGTTAGGCTCGGTCACCAGGTCGACCGTATATTCCATGCCGGCGCAGCCGCCCTTCTTGATGCCAAGGCGAATGCCGTACGCATTCTCACGGGTCGCAACGATCTCGCGAACCCGGTCGGCGGCCTTTTCGGTCATCGTGATGACGGCAAAGCGTCCCATCTTTTCTTTCTCCATTGCGCCAGGTTCAAGGCCTGCCGAATGATTCCTCACCTAAAATGGTGAAATTCTCTGCCTGGCGCAAGGGCACCAATCTTTGTCATATCCGGTGCTAGTACCAACCCACCGCGACCTGTGCCTCTTCCGACATGCGGTCGGGTGACCAGGGCGGATCGAAGGTCATGGTGACCTCGACGCCTGAAACGCCCTCCACGGCGCCGACGGCATTTTCCACCCAGCCCGGCATTTCGCCGGCCACCGGACAGCCAGGCGCGGTCAGCGTCATGTCGATCTTGACCGAGCGGTCGTCCTCGATGTCGATCTTGTAGATCAGGCCAAGCTCGTAGATGTCGGCCGGGATTTCCGGGTCGTAGACCGTCTTCAGCGCCGAGACGATGTCGTCTGTCAGCCGCGCCAGTTCGTCGGCGGGAATGGCCGAGGCGGAAACCAGACCGTTGGCAGTCGTTTCCGAAGTGGTCTCAGCGGTCCGGCCTGCATCATCCATCATCGTCACCCAAAGAATTTTCGCGCTTTTTCGAGCGCATCGGCCAAAGCGTCGACTTCGGCCCTGGTATTATACATGCCGAACGATGCCCTGCATGTGGAAGTTACGCCGAAGCGTTTCAACAGCGGCTGGGCGCAATGCGTGCCGGCGCGGACAGCAATACCCTGCCGGTCGATCACCATCGATACGTCATGCGCATGAATACCCTGCAGTTCGAAGGAGATGATGGCGCCCTTATCAGGCGCATCGCCGAAGATGCGCAGCGAATTGATGGCGCGCAGCCGCTCATGCGCATAGTCCTTCAAATCCGCCTCATGGGCGGCGATGCGCTCGCGGCCGATCTTTTCCATGTATGCCAGCGCAGCGCCCAGCCCGATCGCCTGCACGATCGGCGGCGTGCCAGCCTCGAAACGGTGCGGCGGATCGTTGTAGGTGACGATGTCTTGCGTCACCTCCTCGATCATTTCGCCGCCGCCCATGAACGGGCGCATGCGCTCCAGCATGTCCTTCTTGCCATAGAGCACGCCGATGCCCGAGGGACCGTAGACCTTGTGGCCGGTGAAGACGAAGAAATCGCAATCGAGATCCTGGACGTCGATCGGCATATGCACGGCGCTCTGGCTGCCGTCGACCAGCACCGGAATGCCGCGTGCGTGCGCAATGCGGACGATCTCCTTGATCGGCGTCACCGTGCCCAGTGCATTCGACATGTGCGTGATGGCGACCAGTTTTGTGCGATCAGTCAGCCGCTTCTCGAACTCCTCGATGTGGAAGACGCCGAGATCGTCGACCGGCACCCAGACCAGCTTGGCGCCCTGCCGCTCGCGGATGAAATGCCACGGCACGATATTGGAATGGTGCTCCATGATCGAAAGCACGATCTCGTCGCCCTCGCCGATATTCGGCATGCCGAAGCCGTAGGCGACGGTGTTGATCGCCGCGGTGGTGTTCGAGGTGAAGACGATGTTGTCGGTGCTCGGCGCGTTGAGAAACCTCTGCACTATCTTCCGCGCGTTCTCATAGGCGTCGGTCGCGGCATTCGACAGGAAATGCAGCCCGCGATGAACGTTGGCGTATTCCTGGGAATAAGCGCGCTGGATGGTGTCGAGCACGACCTGCGGCTTCTGCGCCGAGGCGCCATTGTCGAGATAGACCAGTGGCTTACCGTAAACTTGTCGAGACAGGATCGGAAAGTCGCGGCGGATCGCCTCGACGTCGTAGGGGATGTTTTCGACTTTCTGGTCCATCACAACTTCATCGCCTCATTCCGTCCAACACCCTCGTCCGTCTCGGCGCTACGCGCCGATCCACCTTCTCCCACAAGGGAGAAGGGAAGGCGCTAGCCGTGCGCCACGAACCAGCCGTCGAGCCTTGCTTCCAGCGCCTCGACAATCGCCTCGTCGTCCAGCTCCTCAATTACTTCGGCAACGAAAGCCTTGACCAGAAGGCCGCGCGCGGTCTTCTCGTCGATGCCGCGGGCCATCAAGTAGAACAGGTGGCTATGGTCGATCTCGGTGACGGTCGCGCCATGGCCGCAGACGACATCGTCGGCGAAGATTTCGAGCTCAGGCTTGGTCGAGAACTCGCCGTCATCCGACAGAAGCAGCGTGTTGCAGGCCATCTTGGCGTTGGTCTTCTGCGCATATTGGTGGACGTTGATGCGCCCCTGGAAGATGCCGCGCGCCTTGCCGGTAACCACATTGCGGATTACTTCCGTCGAAGCCGTGTGCGGCACGGCATGGTCGAGCACCATGGTCACGTCCGTATGAGTGTCACCGGCAAGCAGGTTGATGCCGCGCAGCGTGAAATCGGCGCCTTCGCCTGTCGTCTTGACCACGATCTCCTGGCGCACCAGCTTGCCGCCGGCATTCATCACGAACAGCGTCAGCTTCGCATTCTTGCCGAGATGCGCCTTGAACTGGGCAAGATGCGTGGCCGTATCCGGCTGCTCCTGCGCGATCAGCCACGTCACGTCGGCGCCCTCGTCAAGCAGAAGCTGGCTGACCGAGCTGACGAGTGCGGCGCCCTCGCCCGCCTGGCGCTCGACGATAACAGCCTTGGCGCCGGCGCCGACGCGGACGCCCAAGCGCACATGCGTCTGGCCGCCGGCCTGCAGGTTCTGCAGTTCGATCGGCTTGTCCAGTTCGGTGCCGTCGGAGATGTCGACAAAATAGCCGTCTGCAACGAAAGCGGTGTTCAGAGCGCCGATTGCATCGTCGGTGCCATACGGATCGAGCCCAGGTGCTGCGCTGCCGTCGGTCAGCTTCTCCGACAGGCGCTGCACCGCAACGCCATCAACCGTCGGCAGCTTCGTGCTCGAGACGCCGTTCAGGACTGGCAGAACGGCAGAGCCTTCAACGATCGGTGCGATCGCCTTGGCGGCAGCCGCGGGATCGAAGTCCGGCACCGAAGCCAGCAGGCGACGCAGGTCGGTGTAGTGCCAGGATTCGATGCGCCGCGTCGGCAGGCCGCTCTTGATCGCCTCGATGGCGTCGTCGCGCTTCAGCATCACCGTGCCGTCGCCGGGCAGCAGCGAGAGCCGGTCGCTGAAGGCGTCGATCAGCGCCGTTTCGGCTGGCGTTCGCTGGGGTGTCGTATGTATATTCATCAGTTTCGCCTTGCCTATCTTTGTCTCGCCTTCTGGCATCTCACGCGGCTTGGCCGATCACGCCGGCATAGCCATTGGCCTCGAGATCGAGCGCCAGCGACTTGTCGCCCGATTTGATCACCTGGCCCCTGTAGAGCACGTGCACAGTATCCGGCTCGATGTGTTGGAGCAGGCGCTGGTAGTGGGTGATGATGACGATGGCGCGGTCGGGCGAGCGCAGCGCGTTGACGCCGTCCGAGACGATCTTCAGCGCATCTATATCGAGGCCTGAATCGGTCTCGTCGAGCACGCAGAGTTTTGGCTCCAGGAGCTTCATCTGCAAGATCTCGGCGCGCTTCTTCTCGCCGCCGGAAAAGCCGACATTGAGCGGCCGCTTCAGCATCGCCATGTCCATGTTGAGCGAGGCGGCGGCGTCCTTCACGCGCTTCAGGAATTCGGGGATCTTCAGCGGCTCCTCGCCGCGCGCCTTGCGCTGCTCGTTCATCGCCACCTTCAGGAATTCCATCGTCGCCACGCCCGGTATCTCCATTGGATACTGGAAGGCGAGAAAGATGCCTGATGTGGCGCGCTCGGCCGGATCCATTTCGAGGATCGACTGGCCGTTGTAGAGGATGTCGCCTTCGGTGACCTCATAATCCTCGCGCCCGGCGAGGATGTAGGACAGCGTCGACTTTCCAGAGCCGTTCGGGCCCATGATCGCGGCGACCTCGCCGGCCTTCACCGTCAGGTTGAGGCCGCGGATAATCTCGGTGCCGTCGTCGACAATGCGGGCATGCAGGTTATTGATCTCAAGCATCATTTTCTACTTTCGTGTTCTTGTTGTTCTCGACGCTCGGTCCTTGACGGGATCTCCCTAAAAGCGCGCCCGCAAGATCGCCAGTAACGAACATCCAGCCAAAAAACCCAACCGCGCCTAGGCCCGCAATCGAACCACCAATATTCTTCACCGAACTCAAGCCAAACATTGCGCCTATCAGAGCCACCACGGCACCTCCAATAGCGAGCGTCAACGAGAGTGTCAGAACGATGACTATCAAGCTCTCGATACGCTCGAAGAATTTCCAAGAGCGCCGTTCCATCTAATCAACCCACGCTGCCTTCCAGCGAGATCCCAATCAGCTTCTGCGCCTCGACGGCGAACTCCATCGGCAGCTGCTGGATGACGTCCTTGACGAAGCCGTTGACGATCAGCGCGATCGCCTCTTCTTCCGGGATGCCGCGCTGCATGACGTAGAATTTCTGGTCTTCGGAAATTTTCGACGTCGTCGCCTCATGCTCGAACTTCGCCGTCGCGTTCTTGGCTTCCATGTAGGGCACGGTGTGCGCGCCGCACTGGTCGCCGATCAGCAGCGAGTCACAGTTGGTGAAGTTGCGGGCGTTGGTCGCCTTGCGGTGCGCCGAAACCTGTCCGCGATAGGTGTTCTGCGAAAGGCCGGCGGCGATGCCCTTGGAGATGATGCGGCTCGACGTGTTCTTGCCGAGATGAATCATCTTGGTGCCGCTATCGACCTGCTGGTACCCGTTTGACACGGCGATCGAATAGAACTCGCCGCTGGAATCGTCGCCGCGCAGGATGCAGCTCGGATATTTCCAGGTGATGGCCGAGCCGGTCTCGACCTGCGTCCACGATATCTTCGAACGATGGCCACGGCAGTCGCCGCGTTTGGTGACGAAATTGTAGATGCCGCCCTTGCCCTCGGCGTCGCCGGGGTACCAGTTCTGCACCGTCGAATATTTGATCTCGGCATCGTCGAGCGCGATCAATTCGACCACGGCGGCGTGAAGCTGGTTCTCGTCGCGCTGCGGCGCCGTGCAGCCTTCGAGATAGGAGACGTAAGCCCCCTTCTCGGCGATGATCAGCGTACGCTCGAACTGGCCGGTATTCTTCTCGTTCATGCGGAAATAGGTCGACAGTTCCATCGGGCAGCGCACGCCCTTGGGCACGAAGACGAAGGAGCCGTCTGTGAACACCGCCGAATTCAGTGTCGCGTAGAAATTGTCGGAGGTCGGCACAACCGAACCGAGATATTTCTTCACCAGTTCCGGGTGCTCGCGGATTGCTTCCGAGATCGAACAGAAAATGACGCCGGCCTGCGCCAGCTCCTTCTTGAAGGTGGTGACGACGGACACCGAATCGAACACCGCGTCGACGGCGACGCGGCCCGACTTGTAGACATTGTCGCTGGGTTCCTCGAGTTCCGCCGCGTCGGTCTTCTGCACGCCGGCGAGGATTTCCTGTTCCTTCAGCGGAATGCCGAGCTTTTCGTAGACCCTCAAGAGCTCAGGATCGACGTCGCTCAGCGATGTCGGTCCCGGCGTGCTCTTGGGCGCCGCATAGTAGTAGAGGTCCTGGAAATCGATCTTCGGATAATGGACGCGCGCCCACTTCGGCTCGTCCAGCGTCAACCAGCGCCGATAGGCTTCCAGACGCCATTCCAGCATCCAGGACGGCTCGTCCTTCTTCGCCGAAATGAAGCGGATAATGTCTTCGCTCAGGCCCTTTGGGGCCTTGTCCATCGCGATTTCGGTCTGGAATCCGTATTTATACTGGTCGACGTCGATCTTTCGGACCCGATCGATCGTGTCCTGCACAGCAGGCATATGCGTTCTCCATCCACGCCGGGGTCAAGGCCCGACAGTTTTCAAACTATGGCACCGCGAAACGAGTGCCCATGGGCAACCAAGGCGGCGTAAGTTCCATATAGTGCGTCCCTGCCGGAAATTCACCCGGCCACCATGAAACGCACGGCTCTACCAGGCCCGAAGGCCTGCATCATTCTGCCGCACTCAGGCAGCTTTTTCCCTGCCCGCCGCTTCCTTCCCAGCTTGCCGCGTGGCGATACCTGACAGTGCCTTGCCGAACAACTCGACATCCTCGGCACTCGTTGCGTGGCCGATGGACACGCGCAAAGCGCCAAGGCTATCACTGTGTCCCATGGCTTTCAGGACATGGCTCGGGCCAACCTTGCCCGACGAACAGGCGGAACCGGCCGACAGCGCCACGCCGGCGAGGTCGAAGGCGATCTGCGCCGTCTCGGCCTTGGTGCCCGCAATAGCGAAGAATGTCGTATTAGCAAGCCTCGGCGCGCCGGTTCCGAAGATTTCCGCATCCGGCACCAGCGTTTTCACGATGGCCTCGATCTCGTCGCGGCGGCGACCGACCGCATCGATGCTCTTCAATCCGATCAGGGCTTCCCGCGCCGCCGCGCCAAAACCGGCGATCGCGGCTTGGTTTTCGGTGCCGCCACGATGACCCTTTTCCTGGCCACCGCCGACGATCAAGGGTCTTGGCATCATCAGGTCCGAGGCGGCGATGATGGCGCCAACGCCCTTGGGACCGCCGATCTTGTGCGAAGACAGAATCAGGTAATCGGCGTAACCCGCTGACAAATCGAGCGGAATGCGGCCGGCTGCCTGCACGGCGTCGATGATCAGAATGCCGCCCGCCGCCTTGACGATTTCGGCGATGCGCTCGACCGGCTGGATGATGCCGGTCTCGTTGTTGGCGGCATGGATCGCTACCAACGGCAGGCCGTCTGCCTTGTCATGACGTCCAAGCGCCACCGCCAACGCGTCCAGCCTGACAATGGCGTCGGTGTCGACGCCGATGCGTGTCACCTGGGCTGCCGGAAAGCGCCCGCCATTCAGCACACAAGGGTGATCGGCTTCGCAGACATAGAGCCGGCTCATGCGGATAGTGCCGCGCCCCATCTGCCAATCCGGCGTCAGCAGCGTCGAGGCGGCTTCCGTCGCACCGGAGGTGAACACGACATGCTCGGCGCTGGCGTTGACCAGCGTCGCCACATCGCGCCTTGCATTCTCGATCAGCCGCCGTGCGGCGCGACCCTCGGCATGGACCGATGACGGGTTGGCGGCAGTATCGAGCGCGGCAATCATAGCCGTGCGCGCCGCGGCAAGCAGCGGCGCACTGGCATTGTAGTCGAGATAGGCGCGTCTTCCGGCCATTTTCGTTTCGATCGGTCCCTTCAAGAGCCATTCCGCGAGGATAGCGCGTTATTTCCTTGAAATTGCAAGGCAAGCCGTCCTATTTACGCGACTTGCGGCGCGGATGGCCAAACCATGACGTTTTGGCCACCCAGTTTTGAACAATTCTAAACTAGCTTCTAGAAAGACGCTCGCCCTGCGTCAAGGCCTGGGAAGACTGGGGGCCAGAGGAAGAGTTGTTCCGGGCGCCGCGCATTCATATGCCATGTGGAGTATTTTATGCCTGAGGTCATTTTCGCCGGTCCGGCCGGCCGCCTGGAGGGTCGCTACCAGCCTTCCAAGGAAAAGAGCGCGCCGATTGCCATCATCCTGCACCCGCACCCCCAGTTCGGCGGCACGATGAACAACAAGATCGTCTACGACCTCTTCTACATGTTCCAGAAGCGGGATTTCACCACGCTTCGCTTCAATTTCCGCGGCATCGGCCGCAGCCAGGGCGAATTCGACCACGGCACCGGCGAATTGTCGGATGCGGCCGCGGCACTTGACTGGGTGCAGTCGCTGCATCCTGATTCCAAGAGCTGCTGGGTCGCCGGCTATTCGTTCGGCTCCTGGATCGGCATGCAGCTTCTGATGCGCCGGCCGGAGATCGAAGGCTTCATCTCGATCGCGCCGCAGCCCAACACCTATGATTTCTCGTTCCTGGCGCCCTGCCCGTCGTCCGGCCTCATCATCCATGGCGACGCCGACAAGGTCGCGCCGCCAAAGGACGTGCAGGGGCTGGTCGACAAATTGCACACACAAAAGGGCATCACCATCACCCAGAAGACCTTGCCCGGGGCCAACCATTTCTTCTCCAACGACGCGGACCTCCTGCTCCAGGAATGCGCGGACTATCTCGATCGCCGGCTGGCCGGCGAGTTATCCGACCCGCGGCCGAAACGGTTGCGATAACAGCGATGTA
Organism: Mesorhizobium sp. f-mel; assembly: GCF_053850215.1. Lineage (NCBI taxonomy): Bacteria > Pseudomonadati > Pseudomonadota > Alphaproteobacteria > Hyphomicrobiales > Phyllobacteriaceae > Mesorhizobium > Mesorhizobium sp. f-mel. Next base: position 150,226 of record NZ_JBSPTO010000004.1, on the reverse strand, counting down.
CCAGCCCCCGCATTTCCAGGAAACGCGGCAGGACGTGCTGCACGGGCTGATCCGGGCGCATCCGCTTGGCCTGCTGATTTCAAATGGAGCCGAGGGGCCGGTCGCGAACGCGATCCCGTTCCTGCTCGACGCCCCCTCCCTGCGCAACGCAGAGGCGCCACCGAACGGCAGGCTGCGCGCCCACCTGGCGAGAGCCAATCCGCAATGGCGCCTGCTGGCCGACAGCACGGCAGCGCCCGTGCTGGTCGTCTTCCAGGGTACCGATGCCTATGTGACGCCGTCCTGGTACGAGACCAAGCGCGAAACCGGGAAGGTCGTGCCGACCTGGAACTACGCCATTGTCCAGGTGCGCGGTGCAGTTAGAGTGATCGAGGACCAGGACTGGCTGGCCCAGCAGATTTCCGATCTGACGATATCACAGGAAGCCGCTCGCGAAGCACCTTGGGCGGTGACCGACGCACCAGCCAGCTTCATCCAGTCGCAGATCAAGGGCATTGTCGGGCTGGAAATCGAGATCACGGACATGCAAGGCAAGTGGAAGGTCAGCCAGAACCGGCCCATAGCCGACCGTAGCGGTGTCGCCGAGGGGCTCGAGAGCGAGGGCTCGAACTCGCCCGACATGGTCCGGCTTGTACGATCCTACGGCGGACTGGACGACAGGTAGCACCGACCTTGTGCAAGGTCGCAGCCCGGGGACTCCCAGGGATTTGCTGCGGCCAGGAAGGTATCGGTGTCGACCTTACCGGCTTGCGCCACGTCGCGCTGAGAGGCAGGTCGCTCAATCGACCTTCGTCATCGCCGCCTTGCGCTCGTTGGCGATCAGCCACAGGTTGCGGATGTAGATGAACAGGCCCAGGGCCTGGCCGGCGATGAACACCGGATCCTGCCGCTGGATGGCGTAGATCAGCAGCAGGCTGCCGCCGAACAGCGAAAAGAACCAGAAAGCGATCGGCACGACGCTGCGCTTGGCTTTTTCCGATGCGACCCACTGCACGACAAAGCGCATGCTGAAAAAGAACTGGGCGACAAAGCCGAGCAGGATCCACGTATCGAACTGCTTGACGAAGACGTCGTGAAGCCAGGTCGCCAGTTCTTGAAGCACGTTAGGCACGCCGGATTTCCTCTGTTTTTGGCATTCTGCGGCGCCGGCGGCGCAGCCACCAGACACCGGCGAGATCAAGCACCCCTTGCAGGCCGCGATCGAAAATTCCGTAATTGGACTTGCCGTGACGGCGAGAGCGGTCGACGACGTCGCAATGCACGACGCGATACCCCTCCTGGATGACGAGGGCCGGGACAAAGCGGTGCGTGCCATCGAAGAACGGCAATTTCCTGAGGATGTCGGTATGGATCGCCTTCAGGCCGCAGCCCGTGTCGCGGGTCTCGTCATGCAGGACGGCCTTTCTCAGCCAGTTGGCAAAACGGGACGCCAGTTGCTTGATCTTGCTGTCGCGACGCTTCAGGCGCTGCCCTTGCGCAACACCGAAACCGGAACCGGCCTGCCGCAGCGCATCGACCAGCACCGGAATGTATTTGGGATCGTTCTGGCCGTCGCCGTCGATCGTGGCGACGATATCGCCGCGGGCCGCCCATGCGCCCGAACGCACAGAGAAAGACTGGCCGGCGGATTTCTCATGCCGGAGGTGGCGAAGCGGAAACGGGCGAAGCACTGCCTGGGCGGCTAGCACCGAGCTGGTCTCGTCGGTCGAACCATCATTGACGACGATCACCTCGAAGTCGCGCCCGGCCATCGCCGCCCCGATCTCATCGAGCAGAAGCGGCAGGTTCGCCGCCTCGTTCCGGCAAGGAATGACGATGGATATCTCCGGCATTTCGCGTCGGGCTCTGTCACAGGGTATCGGCATTCGATTCGATGCCGTGCGGTGCCGTTCCAGCGGGTCATGTGCGGCAAGAATCCGCTGGCGCGGCGCCTCATTACGCCAGCCCAAACGATGAAGCAAGCATGCAGCCGGAAGGCGAGCTTGCGCCGTTTCACGACCCCGTGATTGCGTTCGCACCGAACCGATCATGTAAACGCGATCGGATGCAAAACCGGATTCCCCTTTTGCTGACCGCGCTTGGATGCTAAACGCCCGCGTTCACGCATACCACGCCCGATCCGCTTCGGTTGGGCCCTTCGGGAAAGAAAAAATGTCCGCCTTTAAATCCGATTTCCTGCGCATTATGAGCGAGCGCGGTTTCATCCACCAGATTTCGGATGATGCCGGCCTCGACCAGCTTTTCGCCAAGGAAACGGTGACCGCCTATGTCGGTTACGACGCCACGGCGACCAGCCTGCATATCGGCAATCTGATTTCCGCGACCATGCTCTACTGGCTGCAGGAAACCGGCCATCGGCCGATCGCGCTGATGGGCGGCGGCACCTCGATGATCGGCGACCCTTCCTTCCGCGACGACCAGCGCAAGCTTTTGACGCCTGAGGCCATCGCGACCAACATCGATGGTATCAAGCGCATCTTCGGCCGCATTCTGCGTTTCGGGGACGGTGCGGGCGACGCGATCATGGTCAACAATGCGGACTGGCTGATGAAGCTCAACTATGTCGAATTCCTGCGCGATGTCGGCCGGCATTTTTCGGTCAACCGCATGCTGACCTTCGACAGCGTCAAGCTGAGGCTCGAGCGCGAACAATCGCTGTCGTTCCTCGAATTCAACTATATGATCCTGCAGGGCTACGATTTCGTCGAGCTCAGCCGGCGATATGGCTGCCGTCTGCAGATGGGCGGATCGGACCAGTGGGGCAACATCATCAACGGCGTCGATCTCGGGCACCGCATGGGTACGCCGCAGCTTTATGCCCTGACCACACCGCTGCTGACGACGTCGTCAGGCGCCAAGATGGGCAAATCGGCCAAAGGCGCGGTCTGGCTGAACGGCGATCTCTATTCGCCCTATGATTTCTGGCAGTACTGGCGCAACACCGAGGACGCCGACGTCACGCGCTTCCTGAAAATTTTCACCCGCCTGCCGCTCACCGAGATCGCGCGGCTCGCCGCGCTTGGCGGCTCGGAGATCAACGAGGCCAAGAAGGTCCTGGCCACGGAAACCACGGCCATCGTGCACGGCCGCGAGGCAGCCGAAGAAGCCGAGGAAACCGCGCGCAAGACGTTCGAAGAAGGCGCGCTGGCCGAAACGCTGCCGACCGTGGAGGTCGGCAAGGCCGATCTGCAAAGCGGAGTCGGCATATTGTCGCTGTTCGTCACCGCCGGGCTTGCCGCGTCCAACGGCGAGGCGCGGCGACATATCCAGGGCGGCGCCGTGCGGCTGAACGACCAATCAGTGTCCGACGATCGCCGGTTGGTCACACTTCAGGATCTCGGCCCGGAACAAGTCGTAAAACTGTCGCTCGGCAAGAAAAAACACGTTCTGGTGCGGCCGGTCTGACCAGCCGGCCGCCTCACCGGTACTCGAAGATCGACCTGAATATTCCGGGCGCGATCACCGACAGCGGGTTGACGTCCAGTTTCGGCTTGTTGGCATCGCCCCTGAGCCGGTAGGTCACGCCGATCAGGCCGCGATCGCGGCCATTGCCGAGCAGCGCGCCGAAGAGCGGCAATTCGCCGAAGATGCGGTTGAGGCCATAGACCGGCATGAACGTGCCGGTCATGTCCATGTTATTGTTCTGGTCATAGAGCGTGCCCTGGAAAGTGGTGCCGATACGCGGGCCGCGCAGCACGCCATTGGCCAGCTTGAGATAACCGGCGCCCTTTTCGATCTCGGAAAAGCCGCGCTCGAACTTCACTCTCGACGTGTCGATATTGGCTTTGACAGCTTCGTTGAGGCTGCGGCTGTCGCCCGCCGGCGTCGTCGATACGAGCGAGGCGAGTTTCGGCTCGTTGACCACGAAGAAGTTGTGCGAGTCGACCTGGCCCCTCATCGGCCCATCGCTTGCCCCGGTGAGCGCCAGCGTGATCGAACCGCCCTCCATATGCTCGTAGATGTTGAGGAACCGCAGGATGGCGCCGGCATCGGCCGACGTCACGTTGAGGGCGCGCCTGCCGGCGCCGGTCGTATTGCTGATGCTTATGGCAGCACCCGAACTTGCCGTGGCGCTCACCTTGAGCCCGTTCACCCTGGAGCCGGCGGCGCTGTAGTCGAGCTTGAGGTTCGACAGTCTCTCGTTGTGGAAGCCGGTCAGGGAATTGACATCGGCACTCACCGAAATCGCGTCGGACCCCGTGGCCTTGGTGGCGGTGTCGACATCGGACGTGAATTGCTTGATCAGCGAGCGCGCGTCCAGCGCGTTGCCGCTGATGTCGACCGCGTAGCCCTTGCCCGATCGTTTCACTGACACGGCAACGTTGTCTCCCCGGTTCAACGTGACCTTGCTGAACCGCGCCGAGGACAGGGCGCCGTTGACCAGCACCACGCCGCCGTCGATTGAAAAAGTCTTTCCATCCAGGTCGAAGTCGGACAGCGTCGTGGTGTCGCCGGACTTGGCCATGGCAAATGTGACATTGGCTGGAATGCCGGGTCCCTTGCTCCAGCCTGCCCAGGGAATATCCAGCCTGGCATTGGTCAGATCCGCCGAAACAGTCTGGTTGCCCGTGCCGCTCTTGTCGATCGCAACCTTGATGGTTCCGGAAAGCAGCGGCGACAGGCCAGGCATGGCGGCTGCACGCATCTTGTCGTCGAGCACCAGCGCCACTTTCCGGCTGCGTGGCGGTCCGCCATCCCTAAGCGGCTCGATCAGGTCGAGTTCGGCTGGAATGCCGTTGAGCAGCGCCTTGGCTGATATCACGGCCTTCTCGGGTTCGACCGTGATCGAACCATCGGCGTCCGTCACCGTCTGGTCTTCGAACGGCTTGCCCAGCGACAGGTCTTTGTAATCGAGCGTCACCAGCCAATCGAGTTTCGAGCTGTCGACGCCGGACTGCAGCGGAATGTCCGCCTTGACGTGGCCGGTCACCGTGCCGGACAGTTCGTCCGGCAGCAGGCCGACATGGCGCATGGCGTTGATCGGCTCGTAGGAGGCGAGTTCGGCGATTGCCGACGCCTCCCCGGCGACGTCGATATCGAGCGCGCCGATCACCGGCGGGCGGTTCGCCGCTTTGATCTTCAACGTGCCGTTGCTTGCCGCCACCGTGCGGCCGCTGGCCATATAAACGTTGCCCGAGGACAAAGCGACGTCGACGTCATTGCCGTGGAATTCGACAACACCGACGGCATCGCGTATCGGCGGAATGTGACCGGCCGTATCGAAGCGCGATCCTTCGATCTGGAAACGGCCGAACACTTCATCTGATGAAAGCGGTATCCCGTTGCCCATGCGCCCGGGCACGACCTGGAACTGCAGGCTCGCGTCGACGACGCGGCCGCCGAACAGGTTCTTCAGCACCCAAAGGCGAGCATTTCGCGCGGAAAACCAGGGCCACAACTGCTTGACATGCGAGACCGGCATGTCGTGGACATTGAAGGCAACAGATATGCCAGGCACCTTTCCCTCGACGAACTCGACCGAAGCCGTGCCCAGCGCCTCGCTGGCGGCTCCGGACCTGATCCCGATCTGCTCGGCCACGAGCTTGCGGCTCCTGGTCTGGTAGACGCCGGCGACGCGGGCGATGAAATCGAGCGCGGGTTCGGACGATTCCGAAGGCGACAGCGTCGAGCCGTCGCTGGTCAGGTCGTAGCGGTAGGATGGCTCCTCGCCCGCTGTCCCTGTCGCAGGCTTCGGTCCGATCGAACCGGCGAAATTGAAAATCGAGCGACCGGTTTTCAACAGCAGCTTGTCGACCTGGATCTTGTTCGAACCGGCGACAAGCGTGGCATTGAGATCGATGTCTGCTGGAAGCGAGCCGCGGGAGCCAAAATCTAGCACGGAACCGGCGAACGACAACGAGGCCGCCAGCCGCGACGCATTCTCGCCGGATCCTTCCGATCCCGCCAGCTTCAAGGCAATCGCGCCCAGCGTCCCGCCTGGCGCTGCCGCAGCCCCGTTAACCTCCGCTATCTCGACGCTGGCATCCAAAGCCGTCACGCGCCGCGTCGTCGTATCGCGGGTCGCTGAGGCGGTGATGGTGAGTGCCCTGCCGTCGACCTCCGCGTCGGACGAAAACTCCATGCCGCCCGGCCCCGACTGCCCAACGGTGGCATCTGTGATCCTGACCAGTTTGACCGACCCGGCCTCGGGCAGAACGACGTCGACATTGCGGAGGTCGATCCGGCGCATCGAATCCTCGCGCACCGCATCGAGCGCGTGGCTGACGCTGGCAAAGACCGTGCCGGCCAGTCTTTCCGGGTCGATGAGGCCGTCGTCATTGCGCAGCGCCGCCGTCCAGTCGCCACCCGACGGCAGCGCCGCCATAACGATGCGCGCATCGGAAATCCTGGCGCTGGTAAGCCGCACCTCGCCCGAAAGCAGCGGTATCAGCCTTATGCCGAAGCGGACACGCCCAGCATCGGCCATCGGTTTGCCGTCGGCGGTCTTGAGGCTGACGTCGCTGACCTGCAGCGCGATGAAGCTCGATCCGTCGATCGTAAGACGGGCCGGCCCGACCGCAACATCGACATCGACGCCGGCCAATTTCTCGATGGCCGTTTCCGCTTCGGCCCGCAGCCGCTCGGCGCCGAAACCGGACATGCCGATCGCATACACAGCGGCGGTGGCCAGCAGCACAAGCACCACAAGGCCGGCAAACAGGCGCGCAAGAATACGAAGGCCGCGGCCGATCGACGCCTGGCCGAGCGGCGGTACGCGGCACGCGGACGGGAAGGCACCCAGGTCGGTGATCTCATCACGCCTGAATCTGATCTTCTCGTGCTGCGGCTGCTCCTGATCCACACAATTTTCCGTTGAACGAACTCGACCGTGGACGAATCCCGGTGCGACAATATATCGATGAGGCTTCGCGCGTAACCACAAACAAGGGCATCGATATGGCTGATCTCGACCTCGGCGACCTTGCGCCGCAGTTCGACCTTCCCCGCGACGGCGGCGGCTCGCTCAGCCTCGCGTCATTGCTGGGAAAGCCGGTCGTGCTTTACTTCTATCCGCAAGACGACACCACAGGCTGTACCAATGAGGCGATCGGCTTTTCGCAGTTGAAGCCGGAGTTCGAAAAGCTCGGCGCCGCCGTCATCGGCCTGTCGCCGGACAGCGTCCGAAAACACGACAAATTCAAATCAAAATACGACCTGACCGTCGACCTCGTCGCCGACGAGGAGCGCAAGGTGATCGAAGCCTATCATCTGTGGGTCGAGAAGAAGCTCTATGGCCGCCGCTATATGGGCGTAGAGCGCGCAACGTTCCTGATCGGCAGCGACGGACGGATTGCCAAGATATGGCGGAACGTACGAGTCAAAGGCCATGCCGAGGCGGTGCTGGAGGCCGTCCGCGCGCTCTGATAGCGACGTTGGCTGTGGGCTGAGAGCCCCATGTGAGGCATGAAGCGCCGAAGCCTGCGCCTCATGCCCTCATGCCAATCCAGCTGCAACCCATGGGCTGCAAGGAGCTGGGCGCCAGCAACCGACCGTTAACCTTAATGATGTGTAATCAGGCTTGTCGTTGGTATCGTAACGAAAGCTTGGTCCCGTGAACGTAGCCAGTCAGTCAACGGTCTTCGGCAGGCGCAAGGAGCCCCACACGGTCATTATCGCCCGGGGCAACGAGGTCAGGCATTTCACGATACGTCCATGGGTTGCCGCATTTTGCGGCTCCGCGCTGGCGGCGATGGCCATAGGCTACCTGCTGGCGACCTCCTATCTCGTGCTGCGCGACGACCTGATCGGCGCGACCACGGCACGGCAGGCGCGCATGCAGCAGGCCTATGAGGACCGCATCTCCGCACTGCGCGCCCAGGTCGACCGGATCACCAGCCGTCAGCTTCTCGACCAGCAGCTCATGGAAACCAAAGTTGGCGAACTGCTGGAACGACAGACCCAGCTCAGCCTGCGCCACGGCCGCCTCGGCCCGCTCCTCGAACGCGGCGAGAGCGAAGTCGGAACGCCACCTGCCGCAGGCACTGCTGCGTCCGCAAAGCCGGAAAAACGCGCCGACGTAACCGACGCCCAGCCGCAGTCGTATTCGGTTGCCAGCGTCGGCGCCAACCTTGGCGCCGGCGATACCAGGCCGTTCTCCCTGTGGTCGACCCGCTCCGATCCGCTGCCGAGCGATACGGCGGCCGATCGTGCCGACAGGCTGTTCGTATCGATCAGCGAGTCGCTCAAGGCCATAGAGAGCCAGCAGCTCACCCGCATCACCACGCTTGCCGACAACGCCTACAGAAACGCCGATGCAATCTCTCAGGCGCTCGAGGCGGCTGGCCTGCCGGTCGACAGCGATTTTGGCAAGAGCGATACCGGCGGTCCGCTGATACCAATTGACAGTTCGATGACGTTCGACAGCAAGGTACGGGAACTCGACGAGGCGCTGGACGCGCTCGACCGTCTGAAGACGGAAGCGCGACGGCTGCCGCTCGCCAATCCCGCCCCCGGTCGCTCGGTCACCAGCCCGTTCGGCGTGCGCACCGATCCGCTCCTCGGCACCGCCGCGCTGCATTCGGGGATGGATTTCAGGGCGCCGACCGGAATGCCTGCCAAGGTGACGGCGCCCGGCGTCGTCGTCAAGGCCGGCTGGAACGGCGGCTATGGCCGCATGGTCGAGGTCGATCATGGCAACGGCTTTGCGACGCGCTATGGGCATCTCAGCAAAATCAACGTGACCGTCGGCAAGAGACTCAATGCCGGCGACGTCGTCGGTAAGACCGGCAGCAGCGGCCGCTCGACCGGCCCGCATCTGCATTACGAGATCCGCCACAATGGCGAAGCCATCGACCCGCTGCGCTTCCTAAGGGTCGGCAAGAAGGTCGCGCAGTATCTCTGAAGCTCGCATCTTCTTCATTAAGACAGATCTGGCCGTTTTCCATCTGATAGCGGCCTCTGCTCCTGCTCCGTGTCGCTGGTGAACCCGGGACCGACGCCTGATGCGCGGAAGTCATTTATTATTTTTGAATTCCATTTGACTGAATAAATATTCGGTGCGAACCTCATGTCTCCTAGGGACGCAAGACATGGCACTGCGGGGGACCAATCAGGAATTCGGGAGGCCTTACAACAGGCGCATCGTCCTCGAATCCATCCGCCTTCACGGTCCGATCGCCCGCGGCGACATTGCCCGGCGGGTCGGGCTCACCGTGCAAACGGTATCGACCATCGTTCGCGAGCTGGAAGAACACGCCTACGTTCTGTCCCTGCGCGAAGAGCCGCGGGGGCGCGGGCTGCCTCCGGCGACCCTGCGGATCAACCCGGAGGGCGGCTATGCCGTCGGCATCCACGTCACTCCGCTGGGAATCAATGCGGCGCTGATCAATTTGAGCGGAGACGTGATCGAGAGCGCCTACCGCGAGGCCCCCAACGCAACGCCCGACCATGCCTTCGATCTGATCGGCGCGATGGTGCTTGAATTGACCCGACTGCGGCCTGGCGGTCGCGTTCTCGGCATCGGCATGGCGCTGCCCGGCCCTTTTGGGGTGGAGTCAATGAGCTTTATCGGCCCGACGACGATGACCGGCTGGAAGGACGTGGCGCTTCGGGAACGGCTGGAGGCCTCGACCGGGCTGCCCGCGTTTTTTGAGACCGACATGGCGGCCGCGGCAATGGGCGAGCGCCTGTATGGCCTCGGGACGGGGTATTCCGAATACTACTATCTCTATTTCGGAGTCGGTCTTGGCGGCGTCATGGTGCATGACGGAAGCGCGTTGCGCGGCGCCTGGGGAAATGCCGGCGAAATCGGACACATCCCTGTCGTGCCTGGTGGCGAGCCGTGCCCCTGCGGCAACCGCGGCTGCCTCGAAAGATACCTCTCGCTCGAGGCGCTGCGGCGCCGGAACATCAGCGACACCGATTGGGTTGATGAAGTCGGGCCGATCTTTCGCAACGCCATCACTATCATCGAGAACCTGTTCGATCCCGAAACCATCATCCTCGGCGGACTGGCGTCCACCGATTTACTTGAACGGCTGGCCGGTTCGGTTGCGAACCTTCCCAACTCGATCTCGGCGCGAAAGGACCGCACGGCGCCGCGTGTCACCGTCGCACGCGGCGGCCAGCATGCGGTGTTGCGCGGTGCCGCAGCGCTTGCCGTCTCAGGGGTGCTTTCGCCGCGCTTCGGCCAGATATTCACCGCCGAGCGCGAACGCGGGCGAGATATCCTGCAAGGCAAGGGGATCGCGGCATGAGTGAACCTCTGCTGGTGCTCGACAACGTCGCCAAGAACTATGGCGCGATCGAAGCGCTCAAGGGCATCAGCTTCTCGATCGGCAAGGGCGAGGTGGTGGCGCTTTTGGGTGACAATGGCGCCGGCAAATCGACACTGGTCAAGATCATCGCCGGCGGGCTGGAGCCGACCTCCGGTCGCATGCTGTTCGAGGGCAAGGAATTCCTGGCCAAATCTCCCGCCGAGGCCAAGGCGGCAGGGATCGAGACCGTCTACCAGGACCTCTCGCTTTGCACCAATGTCGACGTGGTGGCCAATTTCTTCATGGGCCGCGAGATCACCAGGAAATTTCTTGGCGTTGCCGTGCTCGACGAACCCGCCATGGAGCGGGTGGTCGAAAAGGCGCTGGCCAGCGCCGGCACGCGCATCCCTTCGCTCAGAACCAATGTCGAGCACCTCTCAGGCGGCCAGCGGCAGGCCATCGAGCTCAACCGATTCGTGCATTTTGGCGGCAAGCTCGTGCTTCTCGACGAGCCGTTCGCAGCACTCGGTGTCGAGCAGACGCGGCGCGGTCTCGACATGATCCGCCAGGTGGCGAGCCAAGGTATCGGCGTCGTCATCATCACCCATATCATGCAACAGGCCTTCCAGGTCGCCGACCGGATCGTGGTGATCCGGCAAGGCGTCGTGGCTGGCGATGTCGCGCGCAACAAAACAAGTCCCGACGCGGTGGTCAACATGATCACCGGAGAGACGCTCGCCGGTGCCGGACCGGCAGGCTGAGGGACAAACGAGGGGTCCGGCGCAAAAGGAGCGAACGACATGAAGAAAATACTTCTTGCTGTCTTCGGTATCCTGGCACTGGCCTTTGCCACGCTCACGCCGGCATTCGCCCAGTCCAAGGGCACCGTCTACTATCTGGTGCCGACATTGCTCGATGAATTCCAGACCGGCTCGGTGAGCGCTCTGGAGATGTTCCTGAAGCAGGTCGGCTACGAGATGAAGACGCTGAACGCCGATAACAAGACCGACGCTCAGCAATCGCAAATGAACGACGTCATCGCGCTCAAGCCGTCGGCGATCATTCTCGCTGCCGTCGATTTCAATGCGTTGAAGCCGTCTATCGAGGCCGCCCGCGCCGCCGGCATCGCGGTGGTCGAGTTCGATCGCCAGATCACCTCGACACCGTCCGACTTCACGTCGGTGGCGGGAACGGTCGAGATCGGCCAGATTGCCGCCGATCAGGCCGAGAAGCTCTTGAAGGCGAAGCACGGATCGGTGAAAGGCAAGATCCTCCAGGTGCTCGGCGATCCCGGCGACCCTTACACGCTCGACATCCAGAAGGGTTTCGAGGAGAAGATGAAGGCGTTCCCGGACGTCAAGATCATCTCGGTTCCGGCCATGCAATGGGCGGCGGATGCAGCCGGGACCATCGTCAACGACCAGTTGCTCGCCAACCCTGATATGGACCTGATCTTCAGCCATGCGGCGCACCTCTCGGTCGCCGCCGTCGCCTCGCTCGAGGCCGCTGGCAAGAAGCCGGGCGACGTCATGCTGATGAGCTCGAACGGTGCCCCGGTCGGCCTCGACCTCATCCGCAAAGGCTGGCTCAATGTCGAAGTCGAGCAGCCGCTCTACGCTCAGGCCGCCGCCGTCGCCATGTTCATGGACAAGGTCGTCAACAAGCAGGAGATCAAGCCGGGCGAGTACGACGTGCTCGGCCTGAAGTCCACCGTGACCATTGAAGCCTGGGGACCGAACATCAAGATCCCCGGCGCTGCGATCACCAAGGAAAACGTCGACAACCCGGCCTTCTGGGGCAATCTGAAGCCGCCCTCGGGCACCGTGAAGCCGGTTGAATAGCAAAGTCGCCTAGGGCTTCGGGCCACGCTGGCCCGAGCCCAGCCCCTGCAGCTCGGCGCGTCCGAACGGGCGCGCAAGGGACCTGCAACAAATTGAACCGCGCATGATCCTTTCCGAGAATCGATGCGCCAGCTGGATCAGCACATGAATCCCCGCACGCGCCACGCCCTCGAGTTCGCCCTCGACAACCTCGTCTGGTTCATGCTGGTCTTCGTGCTGGTGGTCTTCTCCATCTCCATTCCGAACTACTTCCAGCTGGGCATCTTCGCCAACATCATCGAGGCGTCGAGCGTGCTTGGCGTCATGTCGATCGGCCTGGCGCTGGTCATCATCACCGGACACATGGACCTGTCGGTCGAATCCGTGGCGGCACTCGGCGCCATGGCGGTCGGTATCCTGTTCTGCTCGGCGGGCATCGGCCTTGGCGTTCAATTGCAGCCGCAATGGCTGATGGTTCCGGTTTCGCTGCTGCTTGCCCTAGTTGTCGGCGGCATCATAGGCTCCATCAACGGCTATTTGGTCGTGAAGGTGAAGATGAGTGCCTTCATCATTACGCTCGCGTCCTACATCTGGGTGCGCGGCCTTGTGCTGGTCATTTCCGGCGGCCGCTCTGCGCAAGACCTTGCGCCGGCGATCCGCTGGTTCGGCATTCAGCGCCTCCTTGGCCTGCCCCTCACCGCCTGGATCGCCATTTCGTGTTTCGTAGTCTTCTCGCTAATCATGGCCAAGACACCCTTTGGAAGGCATCTCGTCATGATCGGCGGCAACGAGACTGCAACCTTCCGAGCCGGCATCCGCGTCAACCGCAACCTTGTTGTTGCCTTTGTTCTCGCTGGCGCCATCGCCGGCCTTGCCGGCTGGCTGCTGGCGATCCGCACCTCGGGCGCCACCGCCAATCTCGGCGTCGGCCTGCTGTTCAACGCATTTGCCGCCGTCGTCATCGGCGGTGTCAGCCTGAAGGGCGGCGTCGGCACCCTACCCGGCGTCTATGCCGGCGTGCTTTTGCTGTCGGCCATCAACACGGCGATCAACCTGATGGGCCTTCCGGCCAACTTCACCCAGGTGATCCACGGCCTGCTCGTGCTTGCCGCCGTGCTGCTCGACGCTTTCAAGCAAACCATTCGCCAGAGGCTGGCATGACCGGGCGTCTCAAAGACAAGGTCGCGCTGATCGTCGGCAGTGCGCGCGGCATCGGTAAGGGCATCGCACAGCGCTTTGCCGAAGAGGACGCGAAGCTGGTCCTGGCCGATACCGAGGTCGAGGCCGGGCAAGCGGCCGCGGACGAGTTCGGCGCTGTCTTCATCCGCACCGACATCTCGCAGCTGGCCGATGCGGAGGCCGCCGTTGCGCTGGCGCTCGACCATCACGGCCGTCTCGACATCATGGTCCAGAATGCCGGCATCTATCCCTGGCAGTTGCTGGAGAACACCAGTCCGGAGGACTGGGACCGCGTCATGGCGGTCAATTTGCGCGGCACCTTCAATGCCGCCCGTGCCGCACTCGTTCCGATGAAAGCGCAGCACTTTGGCCGCATGCTGTTCACCTCCTCCATCACCGGCCCGCACGTCACCAGCCCTGGTCACGGCCACTATTCGGCGACCAAGGCCGGCATCAACGGCCTGATCCGTTCGGCCGCTCTCGAATTCTCGGGCTATGGCATCACCGTCAACGGCGTCGAGCCCGGCAATATCCTCACCGAAGCAATCCAGCTGCATCGCGGCGCCGCCTATATAAAGAACATGGAGGACTCCATACCGCTCGGCCGCCTCGGCAGCCCGCGCGACGTGGCCAATGCTTTCCTGTTCCTAGCCTCCGACGACGCCAGCTACATCACCGGCACGACTATAATCGTCGACGGCGGGCAGCTGCTGCCCGAAGGCAAGGATTTCCGGCTCCTTCCGCCATGATCCTCGATTTCGGCGCCGGTTTTTTTCCTGCACCGGGCAACAGCGGCAGATCAAGCAGCACTTGCCATGGTTCGTCTCAAGAACGGCGACGAGGGCAAGGATCGTAGCCAAGCGACTTGGCTTCGCGCCGGAAGCTGCAGGCTGAGGCCTCGCCAGACGTGCCGCGGCGCCGAGGAAACAAGGCGTGAGTCGCGTTGATAAAACTCGATTCGCTACCAATACTTTAACATCGGTTTACCCGAAGTTGGTAACAGCAACGACGCTCGTTTTCATGATCAAGCAAAGGGCCTACCTTGCCGCAGCATTTCAGCTCTCCTTTCGGCCATCGGAGCGATTGCAACTGGGCGAGATCGCACCGCCACGAACACCTGACGGTCGCCGCGATGGCCGATGGGAAGCCTGGCGTCGACATGGTCCGGACACGCGGTGGACGGGACTCCGGTGGCGGGAGCCGGGCTTGAGCGTCATTCGCGCCCTGGAAGGTGCCGATCTTCCGGCAGTCGCAGGCATGTTTCAACGCGTGCTGCGCAAAGAGCGGACCGAAGCGCCGGCCTCGCTCATCGAATATATGAGACGGTTTTATCTGGAGGCGCCCGGTTGCGGAGGCGACCTCCGGTCGCTAGTCCATGTCAACGACGCCGGCCGCGTCTCCGGGTTTGTCGGCGTTCACGCATTGCCGATGCAGTTCAACGGCCGGCAATTACACGCCGCCATTTGCAGCTCGCTCATGGTCGAGGATCATGGGCGCGACCCGATGGCCGGAGCCCGCTTGTTGAAAGCTTACCTGGATGGTCCGCAGGACATCTCTTTCAGCGAGACGGCCAACGACATCTCCGCAAGGTTGTGGACACGGCTGCGTGGCGTGGTCCTGCCGCAATACAGTCTCGACTGGGTACGCGTGATGCGGCCGTCGAGCTTTGTGCTCAACCTTTCCGCCAGTCGCTTGAAGCTTGCCCGAATGCTCAATCCGTTTGCGCATGCCATCGACCGATTTTATTGCACGCGAATGAAGTCCAGCGAACGACGCTGGTCCGGTGTGGCGGCGGACGGGGCAGGCCATGGCGCCCTCCGGACGTCGGAAATCGACAGCGGCACATTTGCCAAGCTCGTCGAACCGTTGACGGCCCAGTTCGTCCTGCGCCCGGAGTGGGCGGAAGGCCAGCTCGATCATATCCTGGCCGATGCGGCACAAAAGCCGGATATGGGCGAGCTTGTCTTCGTTTCCGTGACATCGCCAGTCGGCACCAATGTCGGCGCATTCGCCTATCACGCGCGGAAAGATGAAATCGGTCGCGTGCTGCAGATTCTCGCCCTTCCCGGCCAGGCGGGTTCTGTGATCGACTGCCTGATCGATCATGCCGCCGTACGCGGCGTCAGCGGCCTGCGCGGACGGATTCAACCCGCACTTCTGGAAGCAATGCTTGGGCGACGCATAGCTTTCCTAACTGTTGCCTCGACCGTGGTGCATTCACGCGATCCAGAGCTTTTGGATGCCATGAAGAACTCGCAAGCTTTCCTGAACGGGCTTGCGGGTGAGCAGTGGAGCCGGCTGATCGGCGGCCGCTTCACCTGAAGCATTCAGTCGTGCGGGAGCGAAGTCATTGGCTGATCGTCGAAGTCCTTTGCCTTCGCTCAGTGGGAACGTCGCTAAGCGGCGAGACGTGACCCTGGTGGCGGCGCAAGGCGGTGACTGACGATCTGCCGGCCTCTGACACTGATCCGGCCCTGACTGTCAGGAGCTTCTTGACTATGCCAGGCGGTCACGAATGCCCTGCGATATGTTCGACAAGGCGAGGTGCTTCCTCGGCGATCGCCAAGATGATGCCTGACTTGCGTGTGGAGGCGAAGTCCAGCCCTGCGAAGTAAAGGCCCGGCAGGGCGGCCACGCCATCCGCGTGAACAGGCTGTCCCGCGCTGTCGAGCGCACCGGGAAGCCTCATCCAACTGAAATCGCCCTTAAAGCCCGTGCACCACACCACGCTCGTTACGCCGGAGCGGGAGAGATCGAGCGAACCGATCATCGGGTTCGGCTGACGCATCGCGACCGTCTCCGCCGGGTCGGGCTCCGCAAGGGGTGCATCGATCCCCATGCGGCTGATATAGTCGTCGACATGGCGTTTGACATTTTCGGAGGCTTCATCCGCAAAGCGGGCATTCGCTTCGAGATCGTCGGCAAACGAGAGGCTGCCGCCATCCTCGATGCCGGTGAGACGCCCAAGCAGCACGACACCCTGGGCGCTCAGCGCCTGAAGGCTTATCGTATGCGTCGACCCGAGCACGCCACGCGGCGGGATGCGTCCCGCAAGTCGAATGACTTCCTCCCGGCGCACGTCGAGAAACCCGCTTTCGAGCAGCCAGACCATGATGTCGCGACCCCGGTAGCGCCGTGGGAGCCGTCCGACACGACTGGTCGCAAGGAAGACTGCTCGGCCCGCGTCCGCCAATTCCTCCGCGATCTGAGCACCAGATTGGCCGCTTCCGACCACCAGCACCGCTCCGTCGGGCAGATCGGCAGCGCTGCGGTAGCCGGAAGCGTCGATCTGGCGGAGAGCTGGCGACAACGCGGCGGCCCAGACCGGGCGCACCGGACAATTCAGGCTGCCGCTCGCGACGATCACATTGCGCGCCCAAATCGTGCCGTGTGAGGTGGTCAGCCGATAGGCGCCATTCTCGCGCATGAGTTCGCTTACCGCAGTATCCGGTTCGATCGGCAGCGCGTTGCGCCCGGCGAAATCCTCAAGGAGAGTGACGAACTGATCGCGCGTCAGGGCACCATCCGGATCCGGACCGTCATAGCAATCGCCCGGCATGACGGTCTGCACGTTGGGAGTATTCATCCGAAATAAATCCCATCGCTGTGTGCGCCAGGTCTCTCCTATGCGGCCCCGCTCCAATACGCTGTGGCGCAGACCCCGTCGCGCCAGCCAATAGCTGACACCCAGGCCGGCCCAGCCGGCCCCGATGACGACAGCATCGAGAACATCGCCGCCATCGGTCATTTGCTGCGGTGATCTCATAATCGCCCCCGGCAACCTCGCCGCGCAGCATTAAGCCTTGTCCACGGCAACTAGTCCAGCACCGCCGATTTCCGTCCGACTGGCCGAGCGCATTCCGGTTCGCCAGCCTCTCGCCAGAGCGCAAGGCGAACCCGAGAACCTCCAACGTAGTCTCATCGAGAAACTCCTTTTGCTCCGTCCACGGAAAGCCGATCACAGATCAAGACGAACAGGGCAATGGGGGGCGGAACATCGGTCACCCTGAAGCGCTCGCCGTGGCTAGGTTTGAGAGCCAGTTCAGGTACTGATTTCCTCGACCTCATCAACGAGTTGCGGGCGCAGGTGCAGATAGCGCGTGGCTTTTCGCTTGGCGGTGATATCGGCCCAGACGCGTTCCACTTGTGAGGCGTCTAGTCCCGCCGCCTGTCCGACCACTTCGGCCGCCACGCCTTTGTTGAGGCCGAAAAGGCAAATATCCATCCGGTCATAGGGAAGCGAGAAGTAGAACTCCTCCTGCGTCTGCGCCAGCGAGTAGGTATC
Organism: Mesorhizobium sp. f-mel; assembly: GCF_053850215.1. Classification (NCBI taxonomy): domain Bacteria; kingdom Pseudomonadati; phylum Pseudomonadota; class Alphaproteobacteria; order Hyphomicrobiales; family Phyllobacteriaceae; genus Mesorhizobium; species Mesorhizobium sp. f-mel. The sequence goes on along the minus strand of NZ_JBSPTO010000004.1, from coordinate 132,746 downwards.
GGTGGTCGGCGGCCGTTTGCGGATTTCCTCTGGAACGCCGAGATAGGCCGCCAGCGCATAGACCTGCGTTTTATAGAGATGTGCGATCGGCTTGACGTCAGCCGCGCCGTCACCGTTCTTGACGAAGAAACCCTGATCGTATTCCAGCCGGTTCGGCGTTCCAAGAACGGCGAAGTTCAAGCGATCGGCATGATAATATTCGATCTGTTTGCGGGTGCGCTGTTTCATGTTGGTGGCGGCGACGACACCGAGATAGACCGGCAGCGGCATTCTTATTTTCGTCTGCTTGCCCTTGGGATCCTGCACCACCAGCGACGAAATATTGTAGCCTTCGCCCTCAAGCGCGTTCGCGATCACGATCTTCGAGGCCCAGCCTTCGCCATATTCCGGGACCAGTTCGCGGATGAAGGCGTCGCGACGCTCATAGCAGCCCATGGCACGCAGAGCCGGCCCGATATCCTCCACAATAGCCTCGACACCGAAAGTGTCGGCGACAAGGCGGCCGAGCCGCAGACTTTCCGGATCGGAATCGTTTTCCGGCATGAACAGGCACAATACATTCTGAGGCCCGACGGCTCGCGCGGCCAACGCCACCGAAACGCTTGAATCGATCCCACCCGAAAGACCGAGCGTGAGACCCCGCTTGCGAATACCACGCAACTGCTGGCGCAAAGCGGTGACGATCCTGTCCGTTTCGGCGGCGGGGTCGATCGCCAGGGCCTGCGCCAGAATGGTCTGGGCGTCGTCGCTGGGGCGAACACTCATTGCGCGGCCTCCATCATCTCTGCAGCAAGCCGGCGGCTGACCTTGCCCGTATCCGTTTTTGGTAATTCCGAGCGGAACTCGATGACCTTGGGGACCATGAAATCCTCAAGATGACGTGCGCAGTGGCGCATGACATCCTTTTCGCTTAGCTTCGGGTCCGAGCGTATCACGAGTGCGCCGATCGCATGCCCAAGCACCGGATCCGGCACGCCGACGACAACGGCCTCCGCGATGCCCGGATGGGCGTGAAGCACGGCCTCCACCTCCTTCGGGGCCACCTTCTCCCCCCGCGTCTTTATGATGTCGTCCTTGCGCCCGACGAAATAGAGAAAGCCATCCTCATCGGTCCTGAACAGATCGCCGGTATAGAGAACCTTCTCCCAAGGGTTTGGGCCAGGCCGCAGGGCCCGTTCGGTTGCTGCTTCGTTGCGCCAGTAACCCTGCATGACGTGCGGTCCGCGAATGACGAGTTCACCCGCTACGCCTGGCGGCACGCGTTGCCCGTGGTCGTCGACGACAAAGGCTTCGGTGTTCGGGATGGCTATGCCGACCGACCCCGGCCGGCGATCGAGCTCCTCGGGCGGCAGGTAGGTGCAGCGCTTGCATTCCGTCAGGCCATACATCGAATAGAGTCTGACACCGGGAAAAAGGAAACGCAGACGTTCTATGTGCGCCTGCGGCAAGGCCGCTGCCGTATTCGAAATATAGCGAAGGCTGGGCAGGAAGCCCGGCGTCAGGTCACGCATCTGCAGGATCATCGCCGCCATAGTTGGCACGAGCGGAAGACCGGTGACGCCCTCCTCGCGGATACGTTCAAAGACTGCTTGAGGAAAAGCGAAGGACTTTTCGAGCACCAGCGTGGCGCCGAGCCTGACGGCCATCAGCAACTGATAGAGGCCATAGTCGAAGGCAAGGGGAAGAACATTCAAAATGATGTCGTCTGGCGAGTTGCGCAGATAGGTGGTGATCGAGTCCGCGGCCGCGTCGCAATTGCGGTGCGTCATCATCACGCCCTTGGGCCGGCCCGTTGAGCCTGAGGTGTAGATGAGCATAGCCAGATCGACGTCGATGCCGCCGTGGTCGATCTCACTGGCTTCGAGCGTCAGGCAGTCCGCTAGGGATGCAGCCCCTGCCGGGCATTGGCCATCGCTACCAGCGGTGGAAGCCACGAAGATGCCGGTCTCGCCGCTCGATCCGCACGCCTCAGCGACCACGGGCATCAGTTTTGCCTGCGTGAGGATCGCGGCAGCGTCGCAATCGGCGATGATGTAGGCAAGCTTTTCAGCCTTGGTGGATGAGTTGATCGGACTGAACGTCGCTCCTGCCTTGAGGACGGCGAAAATCGAAACCGCGGCCTCCCAGCAATTGTCCATGAAGATCAGGACCCGGTCGTTGCGCCTGACGCCATTCACAAAAAGGGCGGCGGCCAGGCGGCTCGAAAGATCGTCCAGTTCTTCGAAGCTCAGCCTTTTGTCTTTGGTGATCAATGCCGTTTTGGCGGGATGGGCAGCGGCCTTCGCGGCCAGGAAATGTTCGATCCGCATGGACGCTCCTCGCCGCGGGCACCTACGCTGCCAGCGCCTTTGCTCTCGCACTGATGAAGGATGAGAGACGTTCAATCGAATCCAGATTGGCCGGTACGACGTCGGAATCGACCATCGCTATGCCGAAATCGTCTTCGATGAATGCCACCAATTCCAGCACGGCGGTCGAGTCGATGATGTCGTTCTCGATCAGCGAGTCTGTATCTGCAAGCTGGTATGACGTGTCGCCGAACAGGAAGTTGTCGACGATAAAAGTTCTGACCTTGTCCTTGATTGTAACCATTTTCTTTCCTTCCATTCTCAGGCTGCTCGTGCCGCACCGACCTCTTGGCCGGTGAAATTTTTCTGCCACAGCTGCGTCGACAAAATGCCGACGAAGGCCGCGTTGTCGCGAAACCCAGATACTGGCTGCGTGCGGCATTTCTCATGAAGGTTTGCCACCGCCTTGGCGTTGAATAGTCCGCCGGCAGCGATGCTCGCTTCGCTCAAGCAGTCGCGTACGTAATCCAGTTCTCCGGCTCCAACAAAGGAGCTGGCGTCCGGGGCTCGGTAAGGTTGTTTGGTGCGCCCCCGGATCGCCGTCGGAAGGAGGTGCTTGGCTGCCTTGCGAAGTATGTGCTTTTCCACCAATCCCTTCAGCTTCATCTCCGGCGGTAGTCTTGCCGCGAATGCCATCAAACGAGGATCGAGGAAAGGGAAACGTCCTTCGATTCCATGCGCCATCGCCATGCGATCGCCTTGGCTGGAGAGTATATAACCCGGCAGGAGGAAGCGGTTTTCGAGATATTGTGCCTGGTGCAGTGGATGCCACAGGGAAAATGCTTGGGGCAGCTGGCTGACAAGGTCCTCAGCCGCGTCATAGCCCTTCAACGTCGCACGCAGGTCGCCGGAAAAGAAAATCTTCGCCGCCGCCGTGGTCTTGAAGCGCGGCCGATGCGAGAACAGCGGATCGTCGAGCGCAACGTTACCGGCGCCGAAGAACGCAGCCAGGTACTCCACTGACTGCTGCTGCAGACCCGGCAGATAGGGATAAAGCCTGCGGAACAGCTGTGGCCTCATGCGCGATGCCGGCTGCCGCCCGCAGAACCGGCGAACACGCGCTTCCTTGAAGACATCGTACCCTGCGAAGACCTCGTCGGCGCCCTCGCCAGTCAGCACCACTTTCAGGCCAGCCTGGCGAACGAGGCCGGATAATTGATAGAGGGGGGCCGGGGCCGTGCGGATGATCGGCCGCTCGGCAAAGCGGATGACTTCAGGGAAGACACCGGCGATATCGCCGGCACGGCAGGCAATGGTTCGATGATGGGTGCCAAGTGCTGAAGCCATCTCGGTCTGGAAGGCGCTTTCGTCGTGCTCGGCGCTGTCGAACGTCACGGAAAATGTCTGCAGCTTGCGAGGAGTCATGCCGGCGGCAAGCGCCGAGACAAGGGACGAATCGAGCCCGCCCGAAAGATAAGAACCGACCGGCACGTCGGCGCGCATGCGAAGCCTCACCGCATCGGTCAAAAGGGCCTGCAGCTCCTCGGCCGCATCGTCCTCGTTCGTGACCGTCGACGGCGCATCCCGATGCGGATAGTCGAGGTGCCAATAGCGTTTGACCGTGACTTGCCCCTGAGTCGCGATCATCACGCTTGCCGGCTCCAGCTCATGGATATTGCGGAAAGCCGTGCGGGGAGCGATCGGCGCCCACAGCGTAAATATCTGGTCGAGTGCAATCGGATCGATTTCGGCTGAGACGCCGGGGACCTTCATGAGGGCTTTGATCTCCGATGCGAAGTAAAGCACGCCGTCCTTGTTCGTGTAGAACAGCGGCCGGACACCCATCCGGTCTCGTGCAAGCACCATACGCCGACGTCTGTTATCCCATATCGCGAAGGCGAAATCGCCGTTCAGAAGCGGCAGGCAGTCTTCGCCCATCTCGTCATACAGGTGCAGGATGACCTCTGTATCGCTCGACGTACGGAAGCGCCGGCCCTTGGCTATCAGCCCTTCGCGCAGTTCCAGGTAGTTGAAAATCTCGCCGTTGAACGCAATGGTCAAGTTGCCTGACACGTCGGACATCGGCTGCTGACCATCACCGATCCCGATTACAGATAGTCGCGCATGCCCGAGGCCAGCGTCGGGTGTTACAAATTTCCCTTGCTCATCCGGCCCGCGATGGGCGATCGCAGCTATCATGCGTGCAAGCAAAGCTTCCGCATCCCGGATCGAACCTAAATAGCCCCCGAATCCGCACATTACCTAAGACTCATATATCAGCGAGGTACGAAACATAACCTCAATAGTTTCCTCAAGCGTTAACCGGATAACCTCGACTAACACGTGGTTAACAATAATTAAAAAACAAAGGTACTTTTTTAGATTTATTATATCATCCTTATAGAGAAGTATATTTCATCGCTAAACGCAACTTTTGTTCGAGCAACGGCGACGCAGTCGCGTTGCCGCCCATGGCCGGCTCAGTGGGTCCGTCACAGATCGCTTGTTCGCTCGATGGATTTTGCAATCCCGAACCGCCCGATCTAACCCGACAAACGTGCGGAAACTAAAAAGCGCTTAGTTTGCCTCGAAGTCAGCGAGCGCATCCATCACGGAGTATACTCGACATGGCCGTTGATTTGTCGCAATCATCCCCTGTCGAGCCGCGACCAAGCGCCGGCACTTGCATAAGACAACACACATACGGGGAGGTTCGCGAAAGTGATCTCGACAGGGTCGCCGGCTGGAGCCGCATCACCAGCCGGCTCCGCGCGGGAGCGCACTCACTTCGCCGCCGCGAGTCGCCGGTCCAGCGCGTCGAGCACCCGACGCGTCAGGGCCGGATAGTCGCCATCGAAATGGTGACCTCCATTGATAGCGATCACACCGATGCCCAAGGATTTCAGCGCCGGACAGGCATCGTCCTCTTCCTCCGTGCCATAGATGCACTGCACGAGCGACGGATCGATCGCCTTGATGTCGTCGACCGGGTCGCCGGCGCTCCCCTCGCCTTCAGCGCCGAGCCAGCCGAGGACGGAAATCTTGTAGTCAGCCTGATGCGATAGCGCCATGAGCGTGACTTGGCGCACTACAGTGCGGGTCGCGGGCGGAAGCAGATTGTAGGTGCGCGGCAGGATATCGGCGCCGAAGGAATATCCGATCAGCAGCACGCTGCGGACATTCCAGCGCTTTCGATAATAGCTGATGATCCGGGCGAGATCGTCGGCGGTCGCCTGCGGCTGGCGCTCGGACCAGAAATAGCGGAGCGAATCGATCCCGACCACCGGCACACCCTGCTGCTGCAGGGCATTGCCGACCTCCCTGTCGATATCGCGCCAGCCACCATCGCCGGAATAGATCACGGCCATGGTGTCGCGTGACGGTTTCGCGTCGAGGACGGTGAGCGGCAGACCGAACGGGTTGTCTGTTTCGTCGCCCTCCTGCAGATATTCCGAGAGTGCGCCGGACAGGGCGGCATAGGCGTCGTCCTCCGTGTCCGTGGTTTCGATGTCCGGGTGCTTGTCCACCAGCGCGGCGACATGTTGACGCCCCTCGGCGGACGCCGCGGTTGAGAACGTGACGCTGACCGGGTCCGGCAAGGGGCCGTCCGTCAAGCCATATACCATACGGCCGCTCTTCGTCTCCTTCTCGGCCGGCGTGCAGAGCTGCTTGGTCAAGGCAATGCCCGCTTCGGGATCGACTGCGAGGGTCTTGCCGATCGTTGCGGCGGGAGATTGGGCGGCGATCGCCAGCGCCATAGCACCGCCGGCGCCGACCCCGGCGACGACCGGCGGCCGGTAGGCACCGCTAGCGGCGGCGCGTTGAACCTGCTGGCTCAAGGATTCGATATCCGAGACCGTGTAAATGCAATCTCCGTCGTCCTTGGCTAGCGCGGCCAGATAGGCCTTGAGATCGATGCCTACGACGATTGCATAATCGCCGGAAAGCGAGTGCGCAATAGCATCTTCCTTTTCCGTCCAGCCGTCCGCGCCGGAAAGCAGCACGACGAGCCCGGATGCGTCCTGCTTCGGCAACAATATATGTGGCGACGGGATCATGCCGGTGTCGAATCTCGCCTCTTCGGCCGCTGAGGGGAGGCTTGCCGCCGCAGCAATCAGCGTCGCCAAGGCAGCGCCTTTCCAGATCCTTGCTATGCGGGTCATTTCTTGATCACTCCCTTGATGCCGCCGCCGATCAGGAACGTCGCATCCATGAGCGCGAGGATGGGACTGAGACCGCCGCTCGCCGCCAGATAGCGGGGCTGCCAGTGCGGGTGGAACTTCGACTTGAAGGCGCGCAGACCTTTGAAGTTGTAGAAGCGCTCGCCGTGCTCGTAGAAGGTCCGGCCGGCGCGATCCCAGACCGGCGCCGTGCTGCGGGAGGACATGCCGGAAAGCGGCGCCATGCCGAGATTGAAGCGCCGGTAGCCTTGCGCCTTGAGGTATTCCATCACTTGCGCGAACAGGAAGTCCATCGACCCCTTCGGCGCCTCCGACGAAAAACGCATGAGGTCGACCGAGCCCTGCTCCCTCGTGCCCGTGAGGAGGATGTTAGCGAATGCGACGATGCGCCCCTTGCATTTAAGGATCGCAACCGGCTGCGTTACGAGATATTGCGGATCGAAGGCGCCGAGCGAAAAGCCCTTCTCCCGCGCATTGTGATGGGCAAGCCAGGCATCGGAGATGGCGGCGAGTTCCGGCAGGATGGCCGGCACGTCCGCGGGGTCCACCACCGAGAACTCCAGACCATCGCGCTGGCCGCGGCCCACCTGGTGGCGCAAGGTCGCCCATTTGCCGCCCTTCATCTCGAAGCGGGTGAGATCGACCTCTGCAAGCTCACCGAGGCGGAAGGCCCTCAAGCCTGCATCGGCGTAATGGGCAAGCCCGCGCGGAGAAACCTGGTAGAAGACTGCCCGGCAGCCATTGGATCGTGCCGTCTCGATGAACTGCCAGATGAGGTCCGGCCAGGCCTCCACCGGACCAACAGGATCGAAAAGCGCGACCCAGGAGCGCCCCCAGCGGCCGTACATGATGAAGGCGCGGCCGTCGGCAGAGAACATGATGCTCTTGTCACCCATGCGCACGAGATTGGCGTCTGACATGTCCTGCGTCTCGAGGATGGCGATCGCCCGCTCCATATCCTCATTGGAGGCCGGCGCGATAGCAGTCGCGGCTGGACGCATCAGACTCCAGATCGCCACCGCGCTCGCGCCGATCGTCACTCCGAGCAGCGCACGAAGACCCCGCGGCGCCTCCGCCGAGAATTCGAACTGCCACCAGAGCTCGTGGCTGTATTCGACATTGCGATAGACGAACAGCAGGACGACGAAGGCGCCGAGGCAGACAACGCCGAGTGCCGTCAGCCAAGGTACGGTCAGGGCCTGACCGAAGAGCGAGGCTCGATGAACGAAAAGGCGCCGGCTTGCCAGCAGGCCGACGAGGAAGAAGGCAAGCATGCCGGCCTCCATGAGCGCCACCGCCTTCAGCAGCGAAAGCATGAGTGCCGCGGCCGCGAGCACGACCGATCCCCACCAAGCCCCGTCGAGGCGCAGCGCCAGGCCACGCGCGACGATGAAGAGCGCGAGGCCCAAAATGCTCGCGAGGAAGTGCGCGCCTTCGATGATGGGGAGCGAGACGTAATTCGCGAGGAAGGCGAGATTCTCGTCCGGTGTCGGCGTCACGCTGGAAAGCACCAGCATGAGAGAGAGGACGAGCGCGAGTGTGGCGAGCAGAAGCGGCGTCATTCGACCGCCGGCACGGCGGATGCTTGAAGCCACCGGATGGCCGGCGAGCTGGCGAACCTCCATGCCGATGATCACGACGATGGCGATCAGCAGCGGCAGCACATGATAGATGACGCGATAGAGGACGAGCGCGCCCAGGATCGCGTCGACATCGGCCGCATGCCCAAGCGTCGCGACGATCACGGTCTCGAAAACACCGAGCCCGGCAGGCACGTGGCTGAGCACGCCGAGCCCGACGGCGATGGAGTAAATGGCAAGAAAAGCCGGCCAGCCGATCGTTCCGGTCGGCAGGAGCACATAGAGAACCGTGGCGGATGCCGCGAGATCGAGCGCCGTCACCAGGAACTGACGCGACGATGTCCTGGAATCCGGTAGACGCAGAGTGAAGCGACCAATGCTCACCTCATGGCCGCTGCGCCCGGCTATCTGGACCGCGAGCAGGCCGGCAAGCACGATGCCGGCTATCGTGCGCAGCCAGAACGCATCGAGGCCGGTGAGCGGCGCGACGTATTCGCCGACGGCAAGCAGGCTCAGACAGGCGACGGCCGCGAGGCCCAGCCCGAAGGCGAGTGTCACGAACGCGATAACGCGGGCAATGTCGTCAGGCGCTAGGCCGAGCCGTGAATAGGATCGATATCGGATCGCGCCGCCGCTCAACGGCCCGAAGCCCGCGGTGTTGCCGACCGCATAGGCGCAGGCGGCCGTCAGCGCGACATCCGCATAGGGGAGCTTGCGCCGAACATAGTCGAGGGCGCCGACGTCGTAGAAGGTCAGCGCCAGGAAACTCAAGCCGGTGAACAGAATGGCCGCAACCACTGAACGCCAGCTCGTATCGGCTAGTGCCGAGACGACGTCGTCATATCGGACCTCTGCCGTCAGATGGAAGATCGCGGCTCCGAAGAGCGCGATCACGACGAGCGTGCCGATGGCGGAGAGATAGTGTTGGTTGCGCCTCAGGAACAGCCACCTCCCGGTTCCAGTCAACCGAATCTGATTTGCTTCAGCCCTGCTGGTGTCGGCGCCGGTGGCGAGAAGTACCGGCACCTTGGCTGCGAGCGGCGCGATCGCTATTCCGCCGAGCATCGAGCCGAGAGCGACCATGGCGATGACAACACGGCTATACATTACATGCACTCCGTTTTCTGGGAGCGAGGCATGAGGAAATCATGCTCATTCCCTTCCATGATAAGGACCCGGTTCCATGAATTCGGAGGCTCGCGCCGAGCCCGCAAAGCTGTGGACACCGCTGCATCTCAGAAGAACTGGGTCGGCAGATCGAGGGGCTACGTGCAGCCCGCATGTTGCGGGCTGCAGATCCTGGAGTCCCTCCAATCCAAGACAACTAACGAGCCCCGGGTTCGGGCCCCGTTAGGGATGAGCCTGCGACTGGGTTACGCGTGGTCGAGAGGCAGTGCGACGAAACGGGTGGTGCCGCCCGACTGGACCCGCACCAGCGCAGCAGACTTGCCTTCCTTCCGGAGCGACATCAGGTCCTGGCGGAAATCCTTGGCATTCGACACCGCCTTGCCGCCGACGTCGAGGATGATGTCGCCGGTGGAGAGACCATGCTGTGCGGCCTCGCCATTCGGATCGACGGCGACGACGACCATGCCTTTTTGGCCGGGACCGGCCACCTTGCTTGCCGGAGCAATCAGAAGACCGAGATTCTGCTCGTTGGGCGGTACGCTGCCACTGGCGTTTGCCGCGACGACCTCAGGAGTACGATCGGCGGGCATCGTGCCGAGTGTCAGCGAGATGTCCTGCACTGCGCCATTGCGGAGCACGCTCAAAGTCGCTGAACTGCCTGGCGCCATCCTTCCGATCTTCTGCGCCAGTTCACGCGGATCGTTGATCGCGGTGCCGTCGACGGCGGTGATGACATCGCCCGGCTTGACACCGGCCTTCGCCGCCGGCCCGTTCGGCTCGGCCTCGTCGATGAGCGCGCCCTTCGCCTGTTTCAGCCCGAGGCTGTCGGCGATATCCGGGGTGATCTGCTGTTGCTGGATGCCGAGCCAGCCGCGGGTGATATAGCCCTTGTCCTTCAATTCGGCGATCACGGCTTTTGCCGTATCGGCCGGAATGTCGAAGCCGATGCCGACCGAACCTCCAGAGGGCGAGAAGATCGCCGTGTTGACACCGATCACATCGCCATTGACGTCGAAGGCAGGCCCGCCCGAATTGCCGCGATTGATCGGCGCATCGATCTGGATGAAATCGTCATAGGGACCGGCGCCGATATCGCGCCCCTCGGCGGAAACAATGCCGGCAGTGACCGTGCCGCCGAGGCCATAGGGGTTGCCGATCGCGATCACCCAGTTGCCGACACGCGGCCGCTCGTCGGCAAATTTGACATGCGGAAAATCGCTGCCGTCGACCTTGATCAGGGCAAGGTCGGTCTTCGGATCGGTGCCGACGACCTTTGCGCTGTAATTCTGCCCGTCATTGGTCGTGACCTCGACCAATTTGGCATGATCGACGACATGATTGTTGGTGACGGCATAGCCGTCCGCCGAGATGAAGAAGCCGGAGCCCTGGCCGATTATCACTCCGCTTCCGCCACCGCTATCGGGAGAACCGTCTTGACCCTCGTCTGCGGTCTGTTGCGATCCGTCGAGTTCCACCCGCACGGAAATGACCGCAGGCTTCACCCGCGCAACAATATCGGCAAAATCGCCCGGCTCAGCCGCGGCTGGTGGTGTCGCCGCCTGCGCCGCAGCATTCCAGCCCGGCGCATTAGCACGGTGTAGCGCGACGGGTTCCATCACGATCGCCCCGAGACTCAGCACGGAGACGGACGAAAGGGCTGCCAGAGCCGCCGTCAAGCGGCGAGCCCGCGAGTTCTTGGTTTTTACAGATCTGGCCATGACATGTTTCCTTCTAGTAAGTCGAAGTTGCCGTCAAAGGTGATGCACACGGTGTGCCAGATACTAAAGATTGATTTATCGTGATATTTTCCGACTGATGGGCGATTAGCAGTTGATATCAACCACTCGGATGTGGCTAATCCACCACTTGTGTGGCCTCGGCTCCGGGAAAATCGACAACGACCCGGGTGCCACGGTCGCTTGCGTGGACGGTGACAACGGCGCCGAACTTCACCGCCATCGCCTCGATGATAAGTTGTCCAAGCCCCGTGGAACCCTCTGCTGAACGTGATCGGGTACCAATTCCGTCATCCTCTACGCAAAGGCGAATGTCGCTTCCGGACGGCGCATGCAGAGCCACGCGAACGGGACCCTTCCCGGAGGGGTACGCGTGTTTCATCACGTTGATGATCAATTCGGTAACAATAACGCCCACCGCTACGGCACGGTCCGGGTCAACCGCGACCGGATCGGCCGCAATCGAGAGCCACCCGTTGCCGGCGGCAGCGGAGGCGCCAATATCTGCGACGAGCGCGTGGAGATAGCTGTCGAGTGCGACTGTGCGCACATCGTCTGACGTATAGAGGCGTTTGTGCACCTGGGCGATGGCAAGCACACGGCCATAGGCGGAGGCGAGAGCGCCCTTTACGTGCGCATCGTGGCTCATGTCGCTTTGCATCAGGAGGAAGGAAGAGACAAGTTGCAGACTGTTGCCGACCCGATGGTTCACTTCGCGAAGCAGCACGGCTCTTTCGGCCGCGAGTGCCTCAAACCGGTCACGGGTGGCGCGGACCTCCGCTTCCGCCTCCTCCTTTTCGCGCTGCAGCTTCGCCTGAGCCAGGGCGCCCTCGATTGCTACCCGCAATAGCGCGAGAAACTCGCCACCGACATCCTTGATGACGTAGTCTGCCGCGCCTGCCTTCAGCGCCGCGATCGCCACCCGCCCCTCCTCCGAGCCGGTCACATAGACCACCGGCGGCGCATCGGGATCAGCGCGGATGGAGGCGAGCGTCTGAAGCCCATCCTGGCCCGGCATGTAATGATCGAGCGCCACGACATCTATGCCGCCTGCGCGCAAGCGGCGAAGCCCCTCCTCTCCTGTCGCTGCGAGCTGAACGCTATAACCGTGCCGCTCGAACTCCTTGCTGACCAGGCGCCGAAGGGCGGGATCGTCGTCTATATAAAGGAGCCGGATCGGCGCCATCACGAATTCTCTGCCACTTGGATAACCGAGAAGAAGAGCCCCAATTGCCGGATGGAATGGGCGAAGCTTTCATATTCGACCGGCTTGGTAATGTAGACGTTGCAGCCAAGATCATAGCACCGCCTAATCTCGTCCTGATCGTCCGTCGTTGTCAAAATCACCACGGGCGAACGCTTCAGATGCTCGTCTGCTTTGATGCGTTTCAGAATGTCAACGCCCGACATATCCGGCAGGTTGAGGTCGAGCAGTATAAGCAGTGCCCGGCCGGCGTGCGTGCTGCCCGCGCCATTTCCACCGAACAGATAGGCGATCGCGCTCGTGCCGTCGCGGAACGCGACAATGTCGTTGCGTACGCCGGCCCGTCTAATATTTTTCTCGATAAGGCGCGCGTGGCCCTCATCGTCCTCGATCATCACAATCGTGACATGGGTAGTCATTGGTTTTTCTCCGGCAAATTGCCCGACGCGTGGCGCGGCAGCGTCACCGCGAAGGTGCTCCCCCGACCAGCATCGGAACGGACGGTAATGGCGCCGCCGAGGCGACGGACAAGAGTTCGTACATATGTGAGGCCAATCCCCTCCCCCGGACGGTCCTGAGGGCCCGAGCGGCGAAATATCTCGAAGATACGTTCGCGGTCCTTGGGATCGATGCCGCGTCCGTTGTCATTCATCTCGTAGACGAGCTCCGACGCCGTCGCTCGACCGGTCACACGGATCTCGCCCGGCGTGTCGTCGCGCAGGTACTTCAAGGCGTTCTCCAGGAGATTGGCGAAGATCTGCTCGAGAGCAAGGCGGTCGCCGACGCATGGCGGCAAGGGCTCGATCGTGATCGAAGCGCCGGCCTCCTGTGCCTGATAACTGAACCCATCGGCCGCTGCACGGGCGAGCTCCGTCATGTCGATTTGTTCCAGACGGAGCTCGCGGCGGCCTTCGCGGGTGAGCTTGAGAATGGCCTTGATGAGCCGGTCCATGCGCGTGATCGAGCTTTTGATAAACCCCAGCGCTTCAGCAAATTCCTGCGCAAGCCGCTCATCCGGCTCCGAATCGACTTCAAGGCGCGCCCTGAGCAAGGAAATGCGTCCGAAGAGCTCCTTGCGCAGCACTTCCAGCTCACCCGTAAAGCCCATGATGTTGACGAGCGGCGAGCGTAAGTCGTGGCTGACGATATGGGCGAAGTGCTGGATTTCCTCGTTGGCTTCCCGCAGTTCGGCGGTGCGTTTCGCAACCGTTGCCTCGAGAGACTCGTTTGCCTGTTCCAGCGCTCTCTGGGCGGTCTTCAGCCGGCTCGTCGAGTGACGCACCAGGGCAACCGAGGTCGCCGCCAGGGCAATGATTAGGGATGCTCCGAAAAGGCTCGCGACCAGGAGCAGGTGAGCGGTGCTCTGCGAAGCGCCGATCGCTTGTGAAAGCAACTGCTGTTCGTGCCGGACAAGTTGCGCAATATTTGTCCGAATATCCTCGGCTCGTGACTGCACCAGCGCATCACTTCCAAGAGAGGGGGAACGCTCGAGCTCGCCGCTTTCCCGTTTAGCAACGGCCTCTTCGAGAAGAGCGACTTCCGCCGTAACGGCCGCGTCAAGCTTTGCGACAAGCGGCAGACGGCTTTCCTCCCCCACGTTACCAGATAGTGCCGCCTTGGCTTCAGCCAGTGCAATTTTCACCGCCTCCACGTCGGCGAGAAAGGCGTCACGATAACGTTCAGCTCCGGTAAGCAGCAATCCGCGCTGATCGCTTTCGGCCCGCCAGATCTGACCCTGCAAATCAAGAAGTTTTTCCTTGGCGTTGAGGGTCCAGATCACCTGCCTGGAATCACCGCGCGACTGGGCCACCAACCATACGGATGTTCCGCTGATCATCACAAGGATCGCGAAGCCGAGCGCGAGAAGGAAGGGTTGGCGGGCGGCGAGAGAAGGAGAAGATCTCGACATCATGTTGGCACTCCCCCTTCAAATCCGCGCGATTGCAAGCTGCCATGGCTCACTGTTGATCGAGGTCGGGCATTACGCACAGCAAACATGTTCCACAACGGTTCAACGATCAGGACGACGCGACGGGGTCTCTTTCCAACCGGCTGCTATCCCCGCTCCTATTATCGTCTTGCGCTCTTCCGAATTCGACTCCTTTCGCCTCCACACCGAAGCCGGCCAGAAGCACCACAGCGACGGCGACGACGCCGACAACCATGGCAAGGGCGAAAGCATAGTCACCGTTGTAGTGCTCGGCGAGCCCAGCCTGCAGAGTTGCATTGGCGGAGGCGAGGAGGTTGCCTAGTTGATAGGTGAAGCCCGGGAACGTGCCGCGGATTTCGTCGGGTGACAGTTCGTTAAGGTGCGCGGGGATGATGCCCCATGCGCCCTGGACAGCGAACTGCATGAGGAACGCGCCGAGCGCCAGCAGCAGCGGACCGGATGAGTACACCCAAAGCGGAATAACGGGAATGGCAAGTAGGGCTGCGAGCACGATAGCGCGCCGGCGGCCGATCCTTTCCGACAAGAGGCCGAAGGTGATGCCGCCAAAGATCGCGCCGACATTGTAAACCACGGCGATCGCTCCAACGGTCGTCGTCGAGAACTTTTGCTGCACCTCGAGGAAGGTTGGATAGAGATCCTGCGTGCCGTGGCTAAAGAAGTTGAAGGCTGTCATCAGGAGAATCGTATAGATCGCCAAACCCGCGTGCCGCCGCAGTGTGCGCCACAAGGCGCTCCGATCGGGCTTTTGGCGGCGCGCCAGGAAGACGGGCGATTCGTCGATATTCGAGCGGACATAGAACACGATGAGCGCAGGCAGCGCGCCGATCATGAGCATACCCCGCCAACCGACCAGCGGAAAAAGCAGGTAGAAGGCAAGAGAGGCCAGGAGATAGCCCGCCGGGTAGCCGGCCTGTAGGAGCCCGGAAACGAGGCCGCGAGTCTTCGGCGGGATCGTCTCCATCGTCAACGACGCCCCAACGCCCCATTCACCGCCCATCGCGATGCCATAGAGCGCTCGCAGAATGATGAGCATGGTCAAGGTCGGTGCGAAGCCGGACGCGAATTCAAGTGCCGAATAGAGGAGGATGTTGACCATCAGTACCGGCCGGCGGCCAAAGCGGTCGGCAGCGTGGCCGAAGATCAGCGCTCCCAAGGGGCGCATGGCCAGCGTCAGCGTGAGAGCGATGGTGACCCGTTCAATGTCTGTCCCGAATTCCTCAGCCACATATTTCATGACAAAGACAAGGATGAAGAAGTCGAATGCGTCGAGCATCCAACCAAGAAAACTCGCGACGACGGCGTTGCGCTGCGGCGAGGTCAGTGAGCGCAGATCTGATGGTATTGGCATGTTTTCCTCCTGGTTAGGCGGTTTGCGGCGGCACTGAGTTGGTGCGGCGTCGCTGCGAACATGTGACGCAGACCCAGTGCGCCGGTTTGTCCAGGATGATGGCGCGCATCTTTTTTGCCTCATTAACACTGCCGCCGTGGACCAGGATCACCAATCAAGGAACGGGCCAACAGCCCGATTGGGGCTTTCGATCAGCTTTCCAAGGAAACCCGCACCGCCGAACCTTCACGGTCCCGCCTGCTATGGTTTTCGGATCTGGGCCACTTCAGCCACTTGGTGGTTTTCAACCACCTCTGTAGGAGGTAGCGTAAACAAACCAACAGCCAGGATCGCGCAGCCGCCGAAAGTCGAAGTGCGATGAGTGACGAGCTTCTGATCATCGAGGACGACGCCATGCTCGGCATCGACCTCAAACGATATTTCGAACGCGTGGGCTGGAGGACGCGCCTCGTCCGCAGCCTCGAGGAAGCGGGCTCTTTCGTCTTCGGGTCTGGCTATGAAGGGCTCGTCGTGCTGTCGGATCTGCACTTGCCCGACGGTAACGCGCTCGACCTCTTGGAACGTGCCCGCCGCGAGGGCGACAGCCGCGAATGGATATTCCTCACCGGCTTCGGCGAGGCACCCGATGCGGAGCGAGCCAAGCGTCTCGGCGCCTTCGATTTTCTGACCAAGCCAATGGATCGCGAGCGGCTCGAGCGCATCGTTGCCGCAGCGCGGCGCGGCGCGCGCGCCCAGAGGCGGATCGCCGACGAAGCTTCGCAGCAGCGCAATCGCTACAGCCCGGCCGCCTTCATCGGTCGCAGCAAGGATGCCGCGCGCGTACGCGATACGCTTGAAAGGCTGTGCCAAATCCCGCTCAGCAGTGTCATCATCTCGGGGGAGACCGGCACCGGCAAAGGCCTTGCGGCGCGGATCCTGCATCACAGCGGCACGCGCGCCGACGGCCCTCTCGTAGAGGTTAACTGCGCAGCCTTGCCGCGCGACCTCGTGGAGTCCGAGCTTTTCGGCCATGAGGCCGGTGCCTTTACCGGAGCGAAAGGCAGCCATCGCGGCTTCATGGAACAGGCGAGCGAAGGCACACTGTTTCTCGACGAAATCGGCGAACTCAATCTCGACCTTCAGGCAAAACTCCTCAAGGCGCTCGAGGACAAGGCGATCCGCCGCGTCGGCGGCGAGCGGATGATACCCGTCGACGTGCATGTCGTGGTGGCGAGCAACCGAAATCTGCCGGAACTCGTGGCCGAAAAAGCTTTTCGGGCGGATCTCTATCACCGCCTCAGCGTTTTCCAGCTCGATCTGCCTCCATTGCGGGCCCGCAAATCGGATATCGACGAGATCGTCGACGGTCTCATTCGCGAGTTCAACGCGATTGCCGGCAAGCGGGTTAAACGCGTTCCTCAATCCGTGCGCGCGCTCCTTGCCGCATACGACTGGCCGGGAAACGTCCGCGAACTGCGCAATGTGGTGGAGCGGTCGGTGCTTCTTTCCACCGGCGAAGAGCTGCCGGGCGAGTGGCTGCAAATCGCGCCGGCCGGTACCCTCCCGAAGACGATGGCTTCAGGCGACGTCATCTCTCTTCCGTTGGACGGCTCCATGACATTCGATGCGATGGAGAAGTTGATAGTGGAGTCGATCCTGCAGCGCGAGGGCTACAATGTCGTGGCGGCAGCGCGGAGGCTTGGCCTCACGCGCGAAACCCTACGGTACCGCATGGCTCGCCATAACCTGCAGCGGCAGAACGCGCCACGCTGAGAGCCACGCAAGCCACCGATGAGTGGTGGATATCCACCTTCCACTCTCCGGTCCCACCCCAATAGCGTAAGCCCGACAAACGCTTAGCCCACTGGCGCGGCGCTTGCTTCCATTGCTGCGGCGGGCCGCTCCGGTTGCCCGCGGGGTAGGCGTTGAATGGAGGCAAATCGGTGCCGGCCATTCCGACAGAACACTCGCCCGTATATCAGGAGGCTTCGATGCATTTGAGCCAACTTCACCATCTCCCCCTTCCTGCGCCTCTTTTTTTCGCGCTGGCGCTGTCGTTCCTTGTTCTGGTGGCGCTGATTCAGCTCGGAGTGTTGCAATATGCGTACACACGCCTCGGTATCAGCGCCCGTGCTGCGCTGCTCCTTCTCCTCGGCTCACTTCTCGGCAGCTACCTCAATCTTCCTCTGGCGGAATTGCCTGGTCAGGAAGTCCTCTCCGGCCGAGTGGTGGATTACTTCGGCATGCGTTATTTCGTGCCAGTCGTCCTCGATTGGCCTGGGACCATCATCGCGGTGAATGTCGGCGGGGCGCTGATCCCGATATTGATGTCGATCTATCTGCTTTCGAAAAACGGACTGTGGGGCCGCGGCTTGCTGGCGACTGCCGTCGTCGCCGCCGTCTGCCACTGGCTGGCTCGACCGGTGCCCGGGCTCGGCATTGCGTTGCCGGTGTTCGTTCCCGCGATCAGCACCGGTCTCGTGGCTCTGCTGCTTTCCCGACAATATGCGGCGCCGCTTGCTTACGTCGGCGGCAGCCTCGGCACACTCGCCGGCGCGGACCTGCTCAATCTCGGAAATCTGCAAGGACTTGGCGCGCCCGTCGCCTCGATCGGCGGCGCCGGAACATTCGACGGGATCTTCGTCACTGCGATCCTTGCCGTGCTCATCGCGAGCCTCTCTCGCGGCCTGCGCGGCTCGCCGTCGAGCCGGCTGTCCTCAGCCGCGACAATGCCGGAAGCGCCTCCATACGGACCCCCTGAGGCTGGTGGTCGTCACCCATAAATACAAAGGGGGCGCGGGAGTGATTGCCAACATCGGCTCACGCCGAACGTGCTACCTTTCTTATAATGCAGGAGGGCAGCATGGGCGAACTCATTTCGTGGATGATTTACATCGGCCTGAGCGTTTCCACGCTATCTGGCTCGCGTGAGCGACAGGGTTAGTCCAAATTCCCAGATCCCGGAGGATCGCCCTCTGACTGAGATGGCCTAGGCCCTTGGACGGGCCGCCATTCTTTTCGTTGCGCTTTCAATTAGGACATGGAAATCGCCGTTACAAACCCGAGGTGATCCGGCGAGGCATTTTTGTTCTCACCCAACCAGCCCACGTTTGCTATTTTGTAGCTAGTAAGCAGCATTCGAACCGAAGCCTAAAGGCCGAAAACCAGAAATTATGGTGTGTAATCAAACTGGTGGGCGATGACGGGCTCGAACCGCCGACATCTTCGGTGTAAACGAAGCGCTCTACCAACTGAGCTAATCGCCCGCTCCGGGCCGGACCTTTAAGCAGTTAGGACGGGGTTCGCAAGGCCAAATGAGCGCACGATGCCCTCACCGTTGATCGTTTTCGGCAACAAAATTCGGCTTGTCAAAAAACCTTCTCCTGTTTGCTGTTATGCTGTCGCGCTCCGCTTGACACCCGGTGGCTTACGCCTTATCCACCGCCCCAACGACGAACACGGCTGACCGTGCTCGTCTTGCGCGGGTGTAGCTCAGTTGGTTAGAGTGCCGGCCTGTCACGCCGGAGGTCGCGGGTTCGAGCCCCGTCACTCGCGCCATTTTCAATCACTTAGCTGATTGGAAATGAAAAAGACTCTGAATGCCGGACCGGCAATTCAGATGTTCGTGTCGACCTTGGCACGCAATAAATTCTAGCGTTTGGTCTGGTTTTCAGAGACCCGTTCGATTTGGCTCATCACCGCTTGAGGATCCACGTTCTGAGCTAGCTGGGGCAGTTCGTCATCTGCTGGCGTCGGTACCTTCAAACGCTCCGTCAGAGCGGACATCATTTCGATCAGTCGCGTGGTTTCGTGCTCGTTGAGCAGGCTGATTTGCAGATCCAGCTCAGCGCGGCGCTCGCTGAGCTCAGCCATTCTGTTCTGGTTGATCAGTACAAAGGTGGACAGGAAGATCGCCTCAACCGAGGCTACCATTGCCAATATCACAAAACTTGGGTCCCAGGGTGGAATAGCCGGGATCGCCCCAAGGTTCAGCACGACCCAGACGATCAGGATTGCAAGGTGCAGGTACACGAATGACATGCTCCCCGCGAAACGGGAAATGACGCCGGCAATTCGATCTTGAAACGCCCGACGCTGCTCCTGCTCTCGTCGATGGTCAACCAGAGCCTGAATGTTGTTGTGGAGGACCGACTGCATGTCGGCGGATTGTGGCGCAGCCATAAACATCAAGGCCTGACTTTAAGCGCTAGAGGCGCCCGGGTTTTCCCGACAAACTTGCCAACGAGACCAGCCATTTCCGAATTCCTTTCCCGAATTTTCGTCCAGGAACGCGCAAGACTTGCAGTGATTTATTCACCCGTTTCGTCGGCGCCTCCGTGGAAGAAGGATCGGATTTCCTCCCCGTCGACGCTGTCATCGCCGTTCTCGTCAACGGCGTTGAATATCCGCCCGATGAAATCCTGAACTTCGGTTTGAGAAAGCGCACCATCGCCGTCGGCGTCCACTATGGCGAACATCATTCGCATCCGTGCGCCATGCATCATCCCGCCTCCCATTCGGCGCCCGTCATGCGGACCTCTGCGGAAATCGCGATGCCAACGGTCGCCACCTCGTCGTTCTGCTCGGGGCCGGCGATGCTCTTGCATTCTCTCCTCCAGCATCTCGGTCATCATCTGACGCATCATATTGCGCATGGAGTCTTCGGTTGGCCCGCTCACTCCTGGCGCTGGCTCTGAGCCACGATCCTGTGCAGGTGCGGCGGGCGCAGGTGGGCTCGTCTGGGATACTGCCGGGGAAGCCAGCATAGCCAACGCCGCGGCAACTGCTGTGGTCTTGCTTGCTAATGTCATCGTATTCTCCTTGGAGAATGGGGGACCGAACGTGTCGGCATCCAAGCCAAACCCTCTGCTCCCCGCATGGTTCCTGGCGAGTTGGTAGATGATCGCTGTGTGCCGGTTCATCCTTCCAGAAAAATGCGGTCCCTACAGCGACATAGCGCAGCGATTCGCTTTAACAGCGGGCCAGAAGGCTGTTTCCGACGGGGCTGTTTGGGCCTTGTGGCGGTTACGTTCGAGCCCGAGGGGCTCTCGACCCCTGGCGAGTAACGCCTCACACCGGCGGCTTATCCACCGCCTCGACGACGAACGCGGCTGACACGTTCTCGTCTATGCGCGGGTGTAGCTCAGTGGGAGTGCCGGCCTGTCACGCAGGAGGTCGGGGGTGGTCTTGGTTCCTTAATACAAAAAGTTTCCACTTTCGGTTTCCGGAGAGTTTCAACTTTTTGTATTTGTTGCGTTCCAAGCCTGTCATATGCGTTTGAGCATTGGATTTTCCCGAACCCGGTTCCCACTTTGGTCCGATGCTCTAACGGAGAAGAAGCCTTGTACGCCCTGAAACCGCTCATCGAATCGCGCCATTTCGACCTCACGATCATGGTCCTGATCCTGATCAACGCCGTCACGCTCGGCCTCGAAACCTCGCCCGATGCGATTGCTGTTTTTGGCCCGCTTCTAACAGCCATCGACCGCGCGATCCTCGCGGTCTTCGTGCTCGAACTCGCGATCCGGGTGGTCGTCTACAGGACGAATTTCTTCCGCGATCCATGGCGCATCTTCGACCTTTTCGTCGTCGGTTTCGCGCTCATCCCCGCGACCGGTTCGCTCTCCGTGCTGCGGGCGCTGCGCATCCTGCGGGTCCTGCGCCTGATCAGCATCGTTCCGTCGCTGCGCCGTGTCGTCACCGGCTTCATCACCGCCCTGCCCGGCATGGGCTCGATCATGCTGTTGCTTGGGCTGGTGTTCTACGTCTTTGCGGTGATGGCGACGAAGCTCTACGGCTCGTCCTTTCCCGAACTGTTCGGCGGCATACCGGAATCGCTCTTCACGCTTTTCCAGGTTATGACTCTCGAAGGCTGGTCGGACGGCGTGGTGCGCCCGGTCATGGCGGTCTATCCGACCGCCTGGCTGTTCTTCATCCCCTTCATCATCGCGACCTCGTTCACCGTGCTCAATCTGTTCATCGGCGTGATCGTTTCGGCGATGGAGGCCGAGCATGAGGCGGTAGAATCGGCCGACAGGGCAACGCTGCACAGCGATCAGGCCATCATCCTCGCGGAGTTACAGGCGCTGCGGGCAGAGGTTCGCGAATTGTCCGGCGTTCGCGGCTAGATCGCATCATTCGGCGCGACAGGTACTTCCCCGCGAGCATTGCAAAACACAGCCATTCCTATCCGTCGGCGGCTTCTGATGGTGTGGTGCCGTGAAAAAGCCCGCCGCTCCATTTGCGAAGCGGCGGCCCCCCCCAAATTACCCCCGATTGCCAGGTCAAGGTGCCCCCCGGCATTGCTGACCGTGCAATTGCGGCGCCAGACCCAGTGATCCATTACGGGACACCTATGCCAATGACGCAAGATAGGTTTGCCGATTCATATTAACTGTGGCTAATATGTCACCGTGGTCGGAACGGACTAAAGTCGAGAGCGCCGGCGAGGCTGGGCGGCCTCACCCCTTGGCGAGCAATGCCTCGACCTCTTGTAGCGTGGGCATCGACGGCGCCGTGCCGGGCCGGGTGACCGAAATGCCGGCGACGGCGCAGGCGAAGCGGACCGCTTGCAGCGGTTCCACCTCTCTCGCAAGTGCTGCGGCCAAGCCGCCATTGAAGGCGTCGCCTGCTCCGGTGGTCTCGACCACAGCGCCGGCATTGATCGCGCCGACATAGTCGGAGCGGCTGGCCGTTTGCAACAGCGCGCCTTTGTCGCCGAGTGTTACAATGACCGCGCCGACGCCCTTTTCGAGCAGGCTGTCGGCGGCGCGGCGGGCGTCGTCGATGGAAGACACCTTGATACCGGTCAGTTCCTCGGCCTCGGTCTCGTTCGGCGTGACATAGTCGCAGAGCGTATAGATGCGGTCAGGAAGCTTTGCCGCCGGCGCCGGGTTGAGGATCGTCGTCACGCCTGCCCCGCGCGCGATCTCTAACGCTCGCATCGCCGCCTCGATCGGCTGCTCGAGCTGGGTGACGAAGACGCCCGCCGAGCGGATCAGGCCGGCGTTAGCCTCGATGTCGTCGGGCGAAATCAGCATGGCCGCACCCGGACTGACGATGATGGCGTTGTTGCCGGTGGTCTCCTCGACGAAGATATAGGCCGCACCCGTATAACTCTCCGGCGTGTCGATGACGGCGCTCTTCACCCCGGCCTGCGCCCAGGTCTGCCTGGCCATATCGGCAAAGGGATCGACGCCGAGGCGCGTCAGGAAAGTGATGTCGGCACCGAGACGGCCGGCCGCAACCGCCTGGTTGGAGCCCTTGCCGCCGGGGCCAAGCGTGAAGGAAGTTCCAAGGAGCGTCTCGCCCATGCGCGGCTGGCGGGCGGCGCGGTAGGCAGTGTCGGCGACGAAGACGCCCAGTATGACGACAGGCTTGCCTGGCATCTCCTTACTCCGCATCCGGCGGAACGACGCCCTTGCGGAAGGCGAAACAGCCATAGAAGCGGCGCTCGCCGGTCTGGATGACGCAATAGGCCTTTTTGGCACGTTCGTAGAAGGCGTAGCGTTCGACCGAAATCATCGGCCATGGCTTGCCCTCCGCCGCGTCGATCTCGTCTTGCACTTGCCTCTGCACTGCGGGAATCTCATCCGGCTTGCCGACGATCTCCATGCGGGCGGCCGCATCGTCGACGAAACTGTCCAGCGGATAGAGCGACAGCACCGCCTTGACCACGTCCGCGGCCGGCGCATCGATGCGCAGCAGTCGGCCGAGGACGGTCTGGCGGGCCACCGAATCGGAGGGGAAATTGGTGTCGGCGATGATCAAATCGTCGCCGTGGCCCATCGCCCGCAGCGCCTGGAGCACATCGGCATTGAGCAGCGGATTGATCCCTTTGAGCATGGCATTCCTCCCGAACGGGCTTTTGATGTGAAACCTAGCGCGTGATCCCGAAAAAGGTGATGTCGGTTTCGGATAAGATCATGCGCAAATTCAAAGTGTTATAGACGACGGCCGGTCTCTGCGTCGAAGAGGTGGACCTGGTCCAGCCGTGGTTTCAGGTGAAGCGTGTCGCCCGGCTTGAAGTCGTGGCGCTCACGGAACAGCGCCACCATCTCGCCCTCGCCGAAACGCAGAAACACCAGCGTTTCGGAACCGGTCGGCTCAACCACGGAAATCTTTGCCGGCACGCCGTCGGGGTGGATTTCGAGATGCTCGGGCCGTACGCCGTAGACTACCTTGCGGCCATCCTCTACGGCGCTGTTCGCGGCGATAGGGAACGGCGTCCCGGCGATCTCGACGACAGGCTTGTCGCCCTTGCGCACCACGCCCTTGAGCAAGTTCATCGAGGGCGAGCCGATGAAGCCGGCGACGAACAGATTAGCCGGCCGGTCGAACAGTTCCAGCGGCGCGCCGACCTGCTCGATACGGCCGTCGCGCATCACGACGATCTTGTCGGCCATGGTCATGGCTTCGATCTGGTCGTGCGTGACATAGATGGTGGTGGTCTTCAGCCGCTGGTGCAGTTCCTTGATCTCGGTGCGCATCTGCACACGCAGCTTCGCGTCGAGATTGGAGAGCGGCTCGTCGAACAGGAACACCTGCGGGTTGCGCACGATGGCGCGGCCCATGGCGACGCGCTGGCGCTGCCCGCCCGAGAGCTGGCGCGGATAGCGCTTGAGATAGGGATTGAGGTCGAGGATATCGGCGGCGCGCTTGACCCGCTCGGCGACCACAGCCGGATCGGTCTTCCGCAGCTTCAGCGCAAAGGCCATGTTCTGCTCGACCGTCTTGTGCGGATAGAGTGCGTAATTCTGGAACACCATGGCGATGTCGCGCTTGGCCGGCGGCAGATGATTGACGACACGGTCGCCGATGGCGATTGTGCCGCCTGAAACGGTCTCCAGCCCCGCCACCATCCTGAGCAGCGTGGACTTGCCGCACCCCGAAGGACCGACCAGCACCACGAACTGCCCGTCGGCGATGTCAACGCTGACATCGTGCAGGACCTTGACGGTTCCGAACGCCTTGGCCACATTGCTGATCGCGACTTGAGCCATGGGCCCCCCTTTCGTTGCGGTGAAGCTAAACAACGCAAACGGCGAGGGCAAGTCAGTCTTTTATAGATAAAAAACCCCATCCTCGTTGACACGGCACTTGGTTGTGAGAATAGTGAAAGGGCTCGGGTTATGACCCTGTTCCGGGCGCGCCGGCACACTAGTTCGGACCACGGAAATCGAAGTGTCGCGGGAGGAAAACTTGGGCCCTATTTCTAGGAGTCGCTGTTGTTGGGGAACACGTCCAGCGCTCCAAACACCCGAAACAATCACCATTGAGATTCTGGGAGGAACGAAATGAAAGTCAGCCTTTACAACCAATTTATGCGCGCGGGAGCCACTCGCCGCGATGTCCTCAAGGGCGCAGCCAGCATGGCCGCGATCGCCGCGGCATCCAGCGCCGGGCTTGGCGCGCTGACGCGCCCGGCTTCCGCCGCAAGCGAACTGCGTGCGCAGATCCTGCAGATCCCCGGTGTCGGCAAGGGCCAGCCGACCGATGCCGACTTCCAGCAGGTCGGCGAGCTTTGCCTGGAGGCGACCAAGGCCAGCGTCAAGGAAGGCGAATTCGCCGGTGTCCAGCTCACCTTCATGGGCCTCAACAACCAGAACCTGCACAATGTGCTGTTTCGCGGCTTCCTGAAACCGTGGGAGACCTACACCGGCGCCAAGATCAACTGGATCGACCTGGCGCAGGCGGACTACAACGCCCGCCTGCAGCAGTCGATCGCCACCGGCACCGTCGATTTCGACATCATCGAGATGGGCGCGCCGTTCGAAGGCGACGTCTGCGGCAAGGGCCTCACTTCCGAGATGCCGGACTGGGTCAAGGACCAGATCGACATGAAGGACGTCGTGGCCTATCTGCAGCCACCGGTCGGCACGTGGGACGGCAAGCAGTACCGCGTGACCGTCGATGGCGACGCGCACAACTTCAACTACCGCACCGACGTGTTTGCCGATGCCGACCTCGCCAAGGCATGGAAGGACGGCGGCGGTGACAAGGCGGGCCTGACGGAATGGGGCGTGCCGAAGACCTGGCAGCAGGTGCAGGCGGTGACCAGGTTCCTCAAGGGCAAGCAGTTCCAGGGCCAGGATGTCTTCGGCTATCTCGACGCGCCCAAGGCGTGGGGCGGCTTCGGCTTCTACTTCCTCGGCAGCCGCGCCAGCGCCTATGCCAAGCATCCTGACGACAAGGCCTGGCTGTTCGATGCCGATACGATGAAGCCGCGCATCAACAATCCGGCCTGGGTGCGGGCGATCCAGGACGTGATCGACGCGCTGCCTTCCGAGCCCGCCGACCAGATCAACGCCGACCCGAATACCACCGCCTTCCAGCAATTCCTGGCCGGCACCGGTTCGATGGTCACCTGGTGGGGCGACGTCGGTTCCAACGTCAAGACCAACGACTCGTCGGTCGTTGGCGACGTCACCGGCTTCTCGATCCTGCCAGGCTCGGACGACGTCTACAATTCCAAGACCGGCCAGTGGGACAAGCTCGCCAGCGGCCCGA
The DNA here is from genome assembly GCF_053850215.1 of Mesorhizobium sp. f-mel. Lineage (NCBI taxonomy): Bacteria > Pseudomonadati > Pseudomonadota > Alphaproteobacteria > Hyphomicrobiales > Phyllobacteriaceae > Mesorhizobium > Mesorhizobium sp. f-mel. Next base: position 106,842 of record NZ_JBSPTO010000004.1, on the reverse strand, counting down.
ATTATTCGCCGAACTGCGCCTATCTCGGCTGGGGCGTCTACGTCATGGCACGGGTCGACAGCGACGAAAAGAAGAAAAAAGCGGCGTGGTCTGCCGCTGCCCATCTCGGCGGCAAGGACCTGTCGCTCTGGTGCGCGGCATACCCGTCCGGCTTCCAACCCTACCGCAACTCGCATTTCGACATTCCGGAATGGGTGGCGGCCGGTTACGACGAGGCTTTCATCACCTCGTATCTGAAGTCGGAGGCCGACAGCTACAACCATCCGAACGCCGCGATCGAGCCGCGCATCCCCGGCATCTTCCAGTATTACAGCGCCGCCGAGGACATCCTGGCCAACACATTCGCCGGCAAGATGACGGCGCAGGAAGGCGCCGACGCCATCGCAGCCGCCTGGGAGAAGCTGACCGACCAGATCGGCCGCGAAAACCAGATCAAGCTCTACAAGGCCTCGCTTGGCATGTAGGTTGAGATTGTTGGAACCGTGGTCCGGCGACGCAAAAGCCGCCGGACCACATCTTGACCGGCCAGCCGGTCATAAAAGCCTTCAGTGAACGGACGAGACGCGTGGCTGACCAGACTTTGCCCACCGATGCGTGGCCGGCAAACGCCGCTCCATCCGATCTGATATCGCCGGGCCGTAAGCGGCTCGGCCGGGCGTTGATGGCCGCTGCGACGCTCGGCCTGCTGGCAGTGATCGCAGTTCAGATCCTCTACAAGACAGAAGTCGACACGATCGGCTTCGAGACCTGGAGGCCGGTCGTCTATGCCTATGTGCTGTGGGGTATAGCACTCGGCGTCGGCCAGGTGCTGACGCGCGGCGAAGACGGCCAGCGCGCGCTGTTCCTGCTGCCGGCGCTGCTGTTCACCATCGCGATGGTGATCTTCCCGACGCTGTTCGGCTTCTACATCGCGCTGACCGACTGGAACCTCAGTTCCTTCTCCGGCCGGAAATTCAACGGGCTCGACAATTTCTGGCAGATGCTGGCGGATCCCTACTACCGCAATGCGCTGTTCAACATGGTGCTCTACGTGCTCGCGGTACTGGTCGAATATGTCATCGCCTTCGGCCTCGCCCTGCTGCTCAACGCACAGATCAGGGCGCGCAAATTCTTCCGTGTCGTCTTCCTCATGCCGTTGATGCTGTCGCCGGTCGCGGTATCGTGGATGATCGGCAAGTCGCTGATGGAATACCGGTTCGGGCCGGCCGCGGCGCTGGCGCGCCAACTCGGCTGGGAAAACCCCGCCTTCTTTTCAAACCCGATCACCGCCCGCATCTCGATCATGGTGCTGGATGCCTGGACCTTCATCCCGTTCATGATGATCATGCTGCTCGCCGGCCTTCAGGCGATGTCGCGCGAGGTTCTTGAGGCGGCCAGGGTTGACGGCGCCAATGCCTGGCAGACCTTCTGGCAGGTCACGTTCCCGCTAATGCTACCGGTGTCGGTGACGGCGATCATCCTGCGCATCATCTTCAAACTGAAGCTTGCCGACATCATCATCACCGTCACCTCGGGCGGCCCGGGCGGCGCGACCGATTCCGTGTCGAGCTTCATCTATCGCGAGTATCGCGACCGCTCGAATGTCGGCTACGGCACCATGCTGGCGATGGCCTACCTCATCATCATCATCGTGTTCGTGACGTGGCTGTTGAAATTCGCCAACCGCTTCGTGCGCAACGTCAATTGAATGGGGCGGTGACATGAGCGTCCAGACCACCGAGTATGCCGCTTCCGAAATCCGCTCGCCGGCGAGCTTTTTCGCGAACCGCGTCTTCATCTATGGGGCGCTGGTCTTCTGGGCCTTCATCTGCCTGTTCCCGATCTACTGGACAATAACAACCTCGTTCAAAACCGCGGTCGACGTCACCCAGGGCCATCTGATCCCGTTCGTCGACTTCCGGCCGGACTGGAAGGGTTGGCGCTCGCTCGGCCTGTCGCCCGACTCGATCTTCCGAACCTCGACAGTGCGCGACGAATTCATCAAGCGCTTCATGAATTCGGTCATCACCTCGGTCGGCGCGTCGAGCCTCGCCATCGTCATCGGCAGTCTCGCCGCATACGGCCTCACCCGCTACCGCTATCACTTCGCCTGGTTCAAGAACGAGGACATCTCCTTCTTTTTCCTGTCGCAGCTGATCCTGCCGCCGGTCGTGCTCGCCCTGCCCTTTCTCGTGCTGTACCGGGAAGTCGGCATGCTCGACACGCGCATCGGGCTGATCCTGCTCTACACGCTGATGGTGCTGCCGATCGTCATCTGGATCATGCGCGACCAGTTCAATTCGATCCCGGTCGAACTGGAGGAAGCAGCCCTCGTCGACGGCCTGTCGATCTGGGGCGCCTTCTTCCGCATCGTCATGCCGATTGCGCTGCCGGGCATGGTTGCCGCATTCATCCTGGCGATGGTGCTGTGCTGGAACGAGTATTTCTTCGCCGCACTTCTGACCTCGACCGACGCCAAGACCATTCCCGTGATGGTGGCGAGCCAGACCGGTTCGCAAGGCATCAACTGGTGGTCGATGGCGGCGCTGGCCACAGCCGCAATCACGCCGCTTGCCGTCATCGGCATCGCGCTGGAGCGCTATCTGATCATGGGCATGACCGCGGGCGCGGTGAAGTAGCGGCTCCTTCTTTCCTTCTCCCCTTTGGGAGAAGGCAGAGCCGCGTTAGGCCGACAATATCGCCCGCAAATGCTTGAGGATCATCGCGGCGCCCTTTTGCCCCAGTTCCGCCGAGGCGTCCGGGGCGGTCGCCGTGTACCATCCCGTATTGTCGGCGAAGCGGCCGGCGTCCACCGCTTCCGGGCATAGCGCCAGCATCAGCGACGTCTCGCCGATGCCGGCATGATCGAACGGATACTGGCCGTTCATTGCTGCCGGCATCAGCGGATGCACCTGTATCCAGTTGAAGAAATTGGCGCCTTCGGCATGTTCGGCATAATAGCCTGCCATCGCCTCGGAGCCCCACCAGCCCTCGCCGCGCTCCTTCTCCAGAAAACGGAAGATCGCCTCGCGGCCGGCGGTCTTGAAGGCGAGATCGGTCGGCATGCCGGCAACAAAATTCTCGGTCTGGTGATGGATGATGGCGTGGATGTTGCGAAAGCCGATGCGCAGCAGGCTGTAGAACAGTTCATCTGCGAACGGCGCCAACGCATTTCCGCCGACCTGAACCGAGCCATTGCCCTCCGGCGGCGCCACCGCGTAGCTCGCCGCGCCATAGTAGAACGGCGGCAGGATGACGATGTCGGCTTCTTTTTCGAACAGCTCCAGCGTCTTGACGACTGCCAGCGTATCCATGCCGACGGCCATGTGCTCACCGTGGTATTCGAGCACGCCGAGCGGGAGCACGACCGGCCAGTTTTCGGTGATCGCCTTGCGGATCTGGTGCGGCAGCATCAGCTCGTAGCGCATGACGCCTATTCCATGTTGGTTTGGCCGGCGGCGTCGATGCGGCTCTCGCCGATCCGAGCCACCACAGTGCCAAGCTCGTCGAGCGCAGCCCCGAACAGGTTTTTGCCAGCATTGGAACCGGAGACCTGCCTGAATGTTTGGGCCACGTTTTTCCCCGAACAGGTTGTTTTTGCTCATGCTATCACCGTGAAAATCCGTGTCCAATGGCTCGGAGTGCTTTTGCAGTGCCCCAGGCGTGATAGTGTCATGGCAATTGCGTAGGTGAGGAAACGGCAGGACATGAAGACACGGCATTTCGACCGCATCGGCAATGGCGGCATCGCGTTCACGGAACTCGGCTTCGGCACGGCGCCGCTGGGAAACCTCTATCGCGCTGTTTCCGACGAGGATTCCAACGCCACCTTGGAGACCGCCTGGCGAGTCGGCTGCCGTTACTACGACACCGCGCCACTCTACGGGCTTGGCCTGTCGGAAACGCGACTCAATCCGTTCCTGCGTTCGAAAAAGCGCGACGACTTGGTGCTGTCGAGCAAAGTCGGCCGCATCATGCGCGCCTGCCCGCCGGACCAACGCACCGGCATCGGCAAGTTCTTCGACACGCCGTCGCGCCGCGAGGTCTACGACTACAGCTATGACGGCGTCATGCGCTCCTTCGAAGCCTCGCTCGAGCGCCTCGGCGTCGACCGCATCGACATCCTTTTCGTGCATGATCTCGACATCTTCACCCATGGCAGCAAGGAGGCCTCGGACCAACGCATCGAGGAGTTCATGCGCTCGGGCTATTACGGGCTGCTGGCCTTGCGTGACCAGGGCGTCATCAAGGCATTCGGCGGCGGCATCAACGAATGGCAGGTTGCCCAGACACTTGCCGAGCGTGGCGACTTCGACCTTTTCCTGCTTGCCGGGCGCTATACGCTGCTGGAGCAGGAGGCGCTGCAATCCTTCCTGCCGCTATGCCAGAAGCGCGGCATCGGCATCGTTCTCGGCGGGCCGTATAATTCCGGCATCCTGGCAACCGGACCGAAGCCCGGCGCCTATTACAATTATTCCGAGGCGCCGCAGGACATCCTCGACCGCGTCGCGCGCATCGAGGCCATTTGCAAACGCCACGGCGTGCGCCTGATCGAGGCGGCATTGCAATTTCCGCTGCTGCACCCTTCGGTCGTGTCGGTGATCCCCGGCGGCCAGCGGCCGAGCGAGGTCGAAAGCAACCGGTCGCTGCTCGACGCGAAACTGCCATCAGCACTCTGGGCCGATCTCAAAAAGGAAGGGCTGATGCGCGCGGATGCGCCGACGGCATAGAGCCGTCCGCTGCCCGCCAAAGCGGGTGCAAAGGAAAAGCCGGGGAATGCCCGGCTTTTCTGGTCTCTGAAAAGGGTAAGAAGGCGCTTAGTTGACTGCGTCCTTGAGGCCCTTGCCGGCCGAAAACTTCGGCACGGTGCGCGCCGGAATCTGCACTTCCGCGCCGGTCTGCGGATTGCGGCCGGTCGAGGCAGCGCGTTTTGACACTGTGAAATTTCCGAAGCCGACAAGCCGGACATCGCCGCCCTTCTTCAGTTCGCCGGTGATGACGGAGAACACCGCATCAACCGCCGACTGCGCGTCACCCTTCGAAATACTCGCGGCATCGGCGACAGCGGACACCAGTTCGTTCTTGTTCATAAAAATTCCCTTCCATGAGAAACCGGAACGTACGACTCATCCGGCAGGAAACGGACTTTAGAAAGAAGCGCTTCCGCAACCAAGTCGAAAAGCGTCAATCGAGTCGAAAAAACCCCGGAATTCCGGGGTTTTTCACATGAAAAAGCCGGGCGCTAGGCCCGGCTCTCTCTTGTGCATTGCAACTTTAGCAGTAGCTAATGGGCGAGTGACTTGCCGGCGTCGTCCCCGGCATCCACCGCAGCCGGCGCATTGGCTGGTTCGACCCAGTCGATCGGCTCCGGCATACGCACCAGCGCATGGCGCAAGACTTCACCAACCCGCGCGACCGGAACGATCTCCATACCGTTCTTTACGTTGTCCGGAATCTCCGCCAGATCCTTGGCGTTGTCTTCCGGGATCAGCACCTTCTTGATGCCGCCGCGCAGCGCTGCAAGCAGCTTCTCCTTGAGCCCGCCGATCGGCAGCACCCTGCCGCGCAGCGTGATCTCGCCGGTCATCGCCACATCGGCCCTGACCGGGATGCCGGTCAGCACCGAGACGATCGCCGTCGCCATCGCCACACCCGCCGACGGTCCGTCCTTGGGCGTTGCGCCCTCCGGCACGTGGACGTGGATGTCGCGCTTGTCGAACAGCGGCGGCTCGACGCCGAAATCGATAGCCCGCGAGCGGACGTAGGAGGCCGCCGCCGAGATCGATTCCTTCATCACGTCGCGCAGATTGCCGGTCACGGTCATGCGGCCCTTGCCGGGCATCATGACACCTTCGATCGTCAGCAACTCGCCGCCGACTTCCGTCCAGGCAAGCCCGGTGACGACGCCAACCTGATCGTCGGCCTCGACCTGGCCGAAGCGGAAGCGCGGAACACCAAGGTAATCGGCGAGATTGTCCGCCGTGATGTCGACCGTCTTCTTCTTGGTCTTCAGGATCTCTGTCACCGCCTTGCGGCCGAGCTTCATCAGCTCGCGCTCCAGGCTCCTGACGCCTGCTTCACGGGTGTAGGTCTGGATGATGCCGCGGATCGCGTCCTCGCCGACGGAGAACTCCTTCGGCTGCAGGGCGTGATCGCGGATCACCTTGGGCATCAGGTGACGCTTGGCGATCTCGATCTTCTCGTCCTCGGTGTAGCCGGCGATACGGATGATCTCCATGCGGTCCATCAAGGGCGCAGGAATGTTCAGCGTGTTCGCCGTCGTCACGAACATCACACTCGACAGGTCGTATTCGACCTCGAGGTAGTGGTCCATGAACGTCGAGTTCTGCTCGGGATCGAGCACCTCAAGCAAGGCCGACGACGGGTCGCCGCGGAAATCCTGGCCCATCTTGTCGATCTCGTCGAGCAGGAAGAGCGGGTTGGACTTCTTCGCCTTCTTCATCGACTGGATGACCTTGCCGGGCATCGAGCCGATATAGGTGCGCCGGTGACCGCGGATCTCGGCCTCGTCGCGAACGCCGCCCAGCGCCATGCGGATAAACTCGCGGCCGGTCGCCTTGGCGATCGACTTGCCGAGCGAGGTCTTGCCGACGCCGGGAGGTCCGACGAGGCACAGGATCGGCCCCTTCAGCTTCTTCTGGCGGCTCTGCACGGCGAGATATTCGACGATACGGTCCTTGACCTTGTCGAGGCCGAAATGGTCGGTGTCGAGCACGTTCTGCGCGAAGGCCAGATCCTGCTTGACCTTGGAGTTCTTGCCCCACGGTATCGACAGGATCCAGTCGAGATAATTGCGCACGACAGTCGATTCAGCCGACATCGGCGACATCGTCCGCAACTTCTTCAGTTCGGCTTCCGCTTTTTCGCGGGCCTCCTTGGAGAGCTTGGTCTTCTTGATGCGCGCCTCGATCTCGGCGGCCTCGTCGCGGCCGTCCTCGCCCTCGCCGAGCTCCTTCTGGATCGCCTTCATCTGCTCGTTGAGGTAGTATTCGCGCTGGGTCTTCTCCATCTGGCGCTTGACGCGCGAACGGATGCGCTTCTCCACCTGCAGGACGGAGATTTCGGCTTCCATGAAGCCCATCGCCTTTTCCAGCCGCTCCTTGACCGAAAGCGTGGCCAGCATCTCCTGCTTCTCGGGGATCTTGATGGCAAGATGCGAGGCAACCGTATCGGCGAGCTTGGAATAGTCGTCGATCTGGCTGGCGGCACCCACCACTTCGGGCGAGATCTTCTTGTTCAGCTTGACGTAGTTCTCGAAGTCGGTGACGACGGAACGGGCCAGCGCCTCGACCTCGACCTCTTCCTCATCCGGTTCGACCAGCGCCGTGGCGCGGGCCTCGTGGAAGTCGGGACGGTCGGTGAACGAAACGATTTTCGCGCGCGAAGCGCCTTCCACCAGCACCTTCACGGTGCCGTCCGGCAGCTTCAGCAATTGCAGCACATTGGCGAGCGTGCCGATGTCGAAGATGGCATCGGCCTCGGGATCGTCATCGGCGGCATTCATCTGGGTCGCAAGCAGGATCTGCTTTTCCTGACCCATCACCTCCTCCAGCGCCTTGATCGACTTTTCACGCCCGACGAAGAGCGGAACGATCATGTGCGGGAACACCACGATGTCGCGCAGTGGGAGGACTGCGAAGACGCCGTCGCTGGGAGCCCTGGATATTTTGGCCATTGTCCAACCTTTCTTGTCGCGACCGCCAATCGGCCAACCGCGAATCTCATATTAACGACCGAGGATCGTTCCGCCTACCACCGTTTGTGACGGGAGTTTTACAGCACAGAATTCGGCACCCCGGCCTTCCTCAGTTAGTTGGAGGCACGGGGGGCAAAGATCAAGGGTCAACACGAAACCGTTCATTCAATCTGTCACAATCCGTTCATCATAAGTCGGCCCGTCCGCAAAGCAAAACGGCGCCTCACGGCGCCGTTTGAAGAATTCCACTGCAGGGGCTCACGTCAGGCGCTGACGTTGCCCTTTTTTTCCTTCTGCTCGGAATAGATGTAGAGCGGCCTGGCGTTACCGGACACCACCTCTTCCGAAATAACCACTTCGCGCACGCCTTCCAGCGCCGGCAGTTCGAACATCGTGTCGAGCAGGATCGCTTCCATGATCGAGCGCAGGCCGCGCGCGCCGGTCTTGCGCTCGATGGCGCGCTTGGCGATCGCCGACAGCGCATTCTCATGGAAGGTCAGGTCGACATTCTCCATCTCGAACAGCCGCTGGTACTGCTTGACCAGCGCGTTCTTCGGCTCGGTCAGGATCTGGATCAGCGCCGGCTCGTCGAGGTCCTCCAGCGTCGCCAGGACTGGTAGACGGCCGACGAACTCGGGAATGAGGCCGAACTTCAACAGATCCTCAGGCTCGACCAGGCGGAAAACGTCTCCGGTGCGGCGATCCTCGGGCGAAGCGACGGTGGCGCCGAAGCCGATCGACGTCTTGCGGCCGCGATCCGAGATGATCTTGTCGAGGCCGGCGAAGGCGCCGCCGCAGATGAACAGGATGTTGGCGGTGTCAACCTGCAGGAATTCCTGCTGAGGATGCTTCCTGCCGCCCTGCGGCGGTACGGAAGCGACCGTACCTTCCATGATCTTCAACAGCGCCTGCTGGACGCCCTCGCCCGACACATCGCGGGTGATCGAAGGATTGTCCGACTTGCGCGAGATCTTGTCGATCTCGTCGATATAGACGATGCCGCGCTGGGCTCGCTCGACGTTGTAGTCGGCCGACTGCAAGAGCTTCAGGATGATGTTCTCGACATCCTCGCCGACATAGCCGGCCTCGGTCAGCGTCGTCGCATCGGCCATGGTGAACGGCACGTCGATGATGCGGGCCAGCGTCTGCGCAAGCAGCGTCTTGCCGCAACCGGTCGGGCCGATCAGCAAAATGTTGGACTTCGCCAGCTCGACGTCATTGTTCTTGCCGGCATGAGCGAGGCGCTTGTAGTGGTTGTGGACCGCTACCGACAGCACGCGCTTGGCGTAGGGCTGGCCGATGACGTAGTCGTCGAGAACCTTGAGGATCTCCTGCGGGGTCGGCACGCCCTCGCGTGACTTCACCATCGAGGTCTTGTTCTCCTCGCGGATGATGTCCATGCAGAGCTCGACGCATTCGTCGCAGATGAACACCGTCGGGCCGGCGATCAGCTTGCGCACTTCGTGCTGGCTTTTGCCGCAAAACGAGCAATAAAGCGTGTTCTTGGAATCGCCGCCGTTGTTGCCGACCTTGCTCATTTTCATGTCCTTTCATAGCCGCCCGCCGATGGTCTGGTTGAAAGGGCGCATATCTCAATCTATCGCGGGAAATCGCCGCCGCCAGTATTCCGGCTCCCGCAACGCATTCCGTACGAAACACATATCAGAAAACGTCGCAATGATTCGCACCAACCCCGCACAAAGCTAAGCCGTCGAAAATCAACATAGGCTTAACGTAGGCAATTGCTCCCGTCGAGGGAACAGCCAATTGTGGCCGAAATGCCGCAAGCGGCATCAAAAAGCGGGTTTTCCCACCAGCCAACTGCCACCGGTCTTACGTGGCAATACCTTCGAGCGGCTCACGCGACGAAATGACCTTGTCGATGAGGCCGAAATCCTTGGCCTCGTCGGCGGTCATGAAGTGGTCACGGTCGAGCGTCTTTTCGATCTCGTCGTAGCTCTTGCCGGTGTGCTTGACGTAGACCTCGTTGAGACGACGCTTCAGCTTGATGATATCCTGAGCGTGGCGCTCGATGTCGGAAGCCTGGCCCTGGAAGCCACCGGAAGGCTGATGGACCATGATGCGGGCATTCGGCGTAGCGAAGCGCATGCCCTTCTCGCCTGCGGTGAGGAGCAGCGAGCCCATCGAGGCGGCCTGGCCGATGCACAGCGTCGCCACCGCCGGCTTGATGAACTGCATTGTGTCGTAGATCGCCATGCCCGAGGTGACGACGCCACCGGGCGAATTGATGTAGAGGTTGATTTCCTTCTTCGGATTCTCCGCTTCGAGGAACAGAAGCTGCGCGCAGACCAGCGTCGCCATGCCGTCCTCGACCGGACCGGTGATGAAAATGATGCGCTCTTTCAGGAGCCGCGAGAAAATGTCGTAGGCCCGCTCGCCGCGATTGGTCTGCTCGACCACCATCGGAACGAGGTTCATGTAGGTTTCGACGGGGTTCTTCATGGATTATCCCTTATTGAAAGATGGGATTCCGGCGCCGGGAGATTAGCAAATCGGGCAGAATCGGTTCTGGATCGTTATCCTGTAAATAGGATGTCGGCTCACCCTAGCGCAAGGCCGCCCCTCCTAGCCATCCGGTTAAGTCGAATCAAGGTTTCTGCACAGGATTCGCGAGGCTGCGTCGGCGCTAAAGCGGTGTGGCTGCGCTGCCGAGTAGCACTTTCTTAACCGCGTCGCTTAACGAAATATCTCGAAACTGCTTTCCCGCGATGGCGCTTCCCCTACAATTCAACGTTGAGCTTGCGCTGAAGGTTCAAACAGGGGGAGTGCCATGATCAGGAAAACTGCTTCCTCGGCCATCGCCAGCCTTGCTGTTTTCGGCATGGTGTCCGAAACGGCTGCCGGGGGACGCGCCGTCGAATGCTACGAACCGGTCAACAGGCCGTCCGTTTACGACACCGTTCACGAAAAGGTGCTGGTCAGCCCCGGTGGCCAGATCGTCGACTACGATCCACCAATCTACGGCACGCGCGAGAGCGTGGAGCAGATCGCTCCGGCCCGCGTCACTTACGAGGTGGTGCCGGCCGCCACGCGCACCGTCTACCACACGGTCAAGGTAGACGACGGCGGCTATGCCTGGGAATGGCGCATAATCCACGGCCGCAAAGTGCTGTGCAAGGTGTGGCGCAAGCCCCGATATGCGCGGGTCGCCGAAACCGTGGTGGTTGAACCCGAACGCACAAGGCGCGTGGTCATCCCTGCCGAGTATGAAAGCGTGGCCCGAGAGGTGCTGGTACGGCCCGAGCAGCGGCGTGTCATCGAAATCTCCCCGTCCTACCAGACGGTGGCACGGCGAGTGCTGGTCAGGGAAGGTTCGTCGGGCTGGCGGCGCGTTCATATGCCAAGGCATTGCAATGGATAGTCTCGGCTGGGTCGTCATAGCTTTCGGCGTTGCGGCAGCTTATGTCTTCTTGCGGTACAATTTGTACGATGCGGCGGGGTTGAAGTGGAAAAGCCCGTCTGGACCCGACGACTACAACGTCTACGCAGTCTTTTTCGTTTTTCTGACGATTGCTGCTGTAGGGCTCTTCTTTTACCCAAGCGGCTAGCGCACTGCTTTATGGGCTCTGCTCAAGCCGCCTCGGCCCGCAGCCACGCCTTCAAGCCGGCGACATCACCGTGGCCAACACAAGCCGCCACGCGCCTGCCGACCGCCGCGCCGAACTTGTAGCCGTGGCCGGAGCAGGCCGAGACAACAAGGCATCTGCCTTTTTCATGAGCCAGAAATTTCTCGTCGGCGGTGAAGGTGTAGGCGCAGGTGACGACCTCGGTGATCTTGTATTCTTCGACACGGGCGATCGGCGGCGAAAACAGGTCGCGGATCGCCTCACCCTCGCCCGGCACCGGCTGGCGGTTCCAGTCGGCGTCGCTGGTCGGCACCCTGTGCAGCCCTGAGCCGAATTTCATGCCGGCGCCGCCGGACGGCGGGATCACGTAGCCGTCGACAGCGCCGCCGACATTCAGGATTACGGGGGCTGCCTGCCATGCCGCTTTCAGATCCGCCGGTGGTTCGACATAGGCGAGCGCCGTGCGCCAGGTCTTCAGTTCACCGTCCAGTTCAGGAATCAGTTTCAGCACCCAGGCGCCGGCGGCGACGACGATGCGGTCGGCCTGCATCGTCTCGCCGCTTTCAAGCACGATGCGGCCGGCCTCGGCGTCAACTTCCACCACCTTGCTGTTTTCGTAGACATTGGCGTGGTTCACGCGCAGCCATCTAGCGAGGCGGGTCGCAATCTTGCGACAATGCAGCGCACCGCCGTCCGGTGAAAAATACGCGTAGCGGAACGAGCCGGGCTCCAGGAACGGCCAGCGTTTAGCCGCGGCGTCCGGCTCGAACAGTTCGAATGGATAGTTCCCGGCTTCCATGCCTTCGCGGTATTCCTCGGCTTCGTCTCCCGGCTCTCGCGAAATGCAGATGAAACCGCGCGGATCGAGATGGTTTTCGCCGAGATCGGCCCACATCTCGTCCCAGGCCTCATAGGCTTCGGTGATCAGCCTGCCGTAGCCCGCCGCTGCGCCATAGGCGCGGCGGATGATGCGATGATGATCGCCCGAGGCAGCAAGCGGATTGGGAATCGGTCCCTGCTCGACGATCGAGACCCGGTGCCCAGCTTTGGCCAGCGACCACGCCGTCGACAGCCCTGCAATGCCTGCGCCAACCACGATCACATTCATCAAGTCAGTCTTTCCGCAGCCGCTTCGGCCGGCTCAACGCGCTTTTGTGCATGTCATTGTCCCAAAACCGCTTCACACTTTTGGGCGACATGCATCGGATTGTCGTGCGCCAACATACGGTCTGGCGCCAAGCTGGCAAGCCTTGGAGCGCCGCGCGTCGATGGACGCGCAAAGGACGCTCCAACACTTTGAATCCGCGCATGATCCTTTCCGAAAACCGATTCCGGTTTTCGGGATCATGCGCTAATGATCCAGAATGACCGATTTGGTACCACCAACTTACCTGGCCTTCGATCCAGCCACCCGCCATGTGCGGCTCGATCCGCACGAGCCGGCTTTCTTCCAGAATCCCTGTGAGGCCTATGCCTTTATGCACGGCCGATCGAATGTCATTTTCTGGGAAGAGTTCGGCTTCTGGTGCTTTGGCGGCTTCGACGACGTCAACCGGCTGCTGCGCGATCGCCGCTTCGGCCGCCAGAACCCGGCCGGCATCCCTGACCGCCGGAGCATAGACCAGGACCGCACGCATCTCAGCGCCTTCGACGGCATCGAGGCCAATTCGATGCTGGAACTGGAACCGCCCGTTCACACCAGGCTCAGAACGCTGGTCAACCGCGCCTTCGTCTCGCGTCAGGTCGAGCGGCTCAGGCCGCGCGTAGAGGCGCTGGCCAACGAGCTGATCGACCGTTTCGAACCGGGCCAGGTCGACCTGCTGCCGGCTTTCGCATCGCCTTTGCCGATCACCATCATTGCCGAAATGCTCGGAGTGCCGGTCGAGATGGGGCCGCAACTGCTCGACTGGTCGCATCAGATGGTCGCCATGTACATGCATGGCCGCACACGTGAGACGGAAGAGACGGCCAATCGCGCGGCGCGGGATTTTTCGGATTTCCTGCGCGGCTATGTTGCCGAGCGGCGCAAAAACCCCGGCGACGATCTGTTGTCGCTGCTGATCTCGGCGCAGGACGATGGCCAAAAACTCTCCGAGGACGAACTGGTGTCCTCGGCTGTCCTGCTGCTCAACGCCGGCCACGAGGCGACCGTCCACCAGACCGGCAATGCGGTGCACGCGATCCTCGCGCAAGGCGGCGACCCCCGCCGCTTCTTCACCTCGCCACAAACGACAGCCGCCACGGTCGAGGAATGCCTGCGCTTCGACGCGCCGCTGCACATGTTCACGCGCTATGCCTATGAAGAGATCGAGGTGAGTGCCGGTGTCATCGTGCGGCGGGGCGAGACGATCGGCCTGCTGCTCGGTATGGCCAACCACGACCCGGCGGCGTTTGCGGAACCCTTCGCCTTCAGGCCGGATCGTGCGGACCAGAAGAACGTCTCGTTCGGCGCCGGCATTCATTTCTGCATCGGCGCGCCGCTCGCCCGGCTCGAATTGCAGGTATCGCTGAAAACCCTGTTCGACCGGCTACCGCGGCTCTATCTCGCCGAACAGCCGCGCTTTCGCGACACCTATCATTTCCATGGGCTGGAAACGCTCGCCGTGCACACCGGACAAGTGATCAAAGCTTGATCACATATTCCTTGCGAGTCGTTTCAAGCACTTCCCAGCTGCCCTTAAAGCCCGGCCTGAGCACGAAACTGTCGCCGGCCCTGACGGTGCGCGCCTCCCCGCCCTCCTCAGCGATCACTGAAACGCCCGACAGGATGTGGCAGAACTCCCACTCGTCATACTCGATGCGCCATTTGCCCCGGGTCGCCTCCCAGATGCCGGCATAGAGCCCGCCGTCGCGTTCCTCGACATTCCAGGTGCGAAGTTTCGGATCGCCTGAAATCAGACGATCCGGCGCCGGCGCGCCAAGTTCCGGTTCAATGCTGTCGACATTGACGGAAAGAAATTTCGGCGCGGTCATGGAAGCTCCTTCCAAGCAGAATCAAACGTTGGCGAGAGCCTGTTCCAGATCGGCGACGATGTCGTTGACATCCTCGATGCCAATCGAGAGCCTGACCGTATCCGGCCCTGCGCCTGCCGCGACCTTCTGCTCGTCGGACAGCTGCCGATGCGTGGTCGATGCCGGATGGATGACTAGCGACTTGGTGTCGCCGACATTGGCAAGGTGCGAGAACAGTTCGAGCGCCTCTACGAATTTGATGCCTGCCGTATAGCCGCCCTTCAGGCCGAAGGTGAACACGGCACCGGCGCCAAGCGGCGAGTACTTCTTCTGCAGCGCATTGTTCTTGTCACCGGGCAGGCCAGGATAGGACACCCAGGCGACCTTTGGGTGGTTAGACAGCCACCCGGCGACGGTGACCGCATTGTCGCAATGGCGCTGCATCCTGAGCGGCAGGGTTTCCAGCCCGGTCAGGATCAGGAATGCATTAAAGGGCGAGATCGCCGGGCCCATGTCGCGCAGGCCAAGCACGCGCGCGGCAATGGCGAAAGCGAAATTGCCGAAGGTTTCGTGCAAGACGAGGCCACCATATTCGGGGCGCGGCTCCGACAGCATCGGATATTTGCCGGATTTCGACCAGTCGAAGGTGCCGCCGTCGACAATGGCGCCGCCGATCGAATTGCCGTGGCCGCCGATGAACTTGGTCAGCGAATGCACGACAATGTCGGCGCCATGCTCGATTGGCCGCACCAGATAGGGCGAGGCCAGCGTGTTGTCGACGATCAGCGGCAGGCCGTGCTTGCGGGCGATATCGCCGATCTTCTCGATGTCGACGAAGACACCGCCCGGATTGGCTAGGCTCTCGATGAAGATCGCCTTGGTCTTTTCGTCGATCTGGCTTTCGAAGGTCGAGATGTCGTTGGTGTCGGCCCAGCGCACCTGCCAGCCGAAATTCTTGAAGGCGTGGCCGAACTGGTTGATCGAGCCGCCGTAAAGCCTTGTCGCAGAGACGAAATTGTCGCCGGGCTGCATTAGATTATGGAAGACGAGCACCTGCGCGGCATGGCCCGACGCCACGGCCAGCCCCGCCGTGCCGCCTTCGAGTGCCGCGATACGCTCTTCCAGCACCGCCTGCGTCGGGTTCATGATGCGGGTGTAGATGTTGCCGAAGGCCTTTAGCCCGAACAGCGACGCGGCATGGTCGGCATCATCGAAGACAAAGGAGGTCGTCTGGTAGATCGGCGTGGCACGCGCGCCGGTCGCCGGATCGGGCTTGGCACCCGCATGGACGGCGAGTGTGTTGAAACCGGGCGTGCGGGTCATCGAATACCTCCCCTGAATGCTGAATACTGAATGCTGAATGCTGAATGCTGAATGGTGAATGGTGAATGGTGATGGCAAAGTCGGCCAGCCTCATCCTGATTGCAAGCGGCTCATATGCCGCTTTGCCCGCCTTCCAGAAAAATCCTTCTATTCACCATTCACTACCTATTTCTGGCGAACGCCGAAGCTCTGGAATCCCGGCCGCATCAGCGGCTTCTTCGACGACAGCACGCCGGAATTAACGCCGGTCCAGCCGATTTCGCCCGACAGCTTGCCATATTCGATCTTGGGGCAGCGGTTCATCACCACCTTGATGCTGGCGGCCTCTGCGCGCGCCGCCGCCTCGTCATGGCGCACGCCAAGCTGCATCCAGATGACTTTCGGCAACGGATCGAGCCGCAAGACCTCGTCGACGACGCCCGGCACTGCCGTGGAGCCTCGAAAAACGTCGACCATGTCGATCGGCTCGGGAACATCGGCGAGCCTGGCATAGGTCATCCGGCCAAGGATTTCCTTGCCGGCCTGGCCGGGGTTGATCGGGAACACCGAAAATCCCTTGCCCAGCAGGTATTTCAGCACGAAGTAGCTCGGCCGGACATCGTTGGTGGACGCGCCGACCATGGCGATGGTCTTCACCGAATTGAGGATGCCGGCGATATAGGCATTGTCGTAGGCGTCGTGGTTCATGCCTCGTCCTCATACAGAGCTTCGGCGAGAAAACCATCCGGGTCGTTGCAGAAACTGCGCATCATGCGGAAATGTTCGGTATCGTGAAAATCGGTCGGGTCGAGGCCGAACCGGCTGATGCGGAACAGCCGCGCGCCGGGACAGGCCATCAGCAGCGGCGAATGCGTCGCCATGATCACTTGCGCCGTGCCTGATAGATCCATCCGCCGCAGCATCCTGATCAGCTCGATCTGACGCGTCGGCGACAAAGCGCTTTCGGGCTCGTCGAGGATGTAGATGCCTTGCCGGCGGCAGCGCTCCTCGAAGAAGCGGATGAAGCCCTCGCCATGCGACCAGGACAGGAAGTCGGGCGGCGCCGCACCAGAATCCAGCGCCGCTTGGTCAAGATAGCGCGCCACGGAGTAAAAAGATTCGGCGCGAAAGAACCAGCCGGCGGTGACCTTTGGCAGCCAGTGGCCGCGCAGCGTTGCGGCGAGCGCCGCGCCGCTCTTGTCGATGGCGCGGGAGTGGTCGATGGGCATGTAGCCCTTACCGCCGCCGGCTTCATCGTATCCGGCCAGCGCGCCGATCGCCTCGAGCAGCGTCGATTTGCCGGTGCCGTTCTCGCCGACGATGATGGTGATCGGCGCGGTGAATTCGAGTTCGAAATCGTGGCTGCGGAAGATCGGCAGATTCCAGGGATATTTTTCCCAATCTGCGACACGGCTGGGCTCGATCAGGATGCGCTTGAGATAGGGCGCATTCAGCCGCGTCAGTTGCTTGCGAGGAGCCATGCGGCGGCGGTCAGCCCGGCAGCGAGATGCTGCCGTCTTCCGCGATCGGAAAAGCCGGATTGTGCGCCACTTCCCAGACATGCCCTTCCGTGTCGGCGAAATAGCCATACCAGCCGCCCCAGAAGGCGCGACCGGCCGGTTTGACGATACGACCGCCGGCCTTCTCGGCCATCGCCAGCATGTGATCGACTTCCGTGTCGGAGCGGGTGTTGTAAGCGAGGTAGATCGCCGACGGCGCCGTGCCGAAGGTGATGCCTGAATCCTCTTCGGCGCTTTCGCGCGGAAATAGCCCGAGAATGACGCCGCCCATCTGGAAGAAGGCGACGCCATCGGTGATTCCAGCATGGCGGGTCAGGCCCATCGCCTCGTAGAAGCGTGTGGCGCGCTCCAGATCGTCGACGGCGATGGTGATAATGGAGATACGAGGCTCCATGTCTATTCCTCCGTCCATTCCGGCTTGCGCTTGCCGATGAAGGCGCCGATGCCCTCTTCCGCGTCGCGCGCCAGCATGTTGTCGACCATGACGCGGCCGGTATAGGCATAGGCCTCGGCAAGCCCCATCTCGGCCTGCGCGTAGAAGGCTTCCTTGCCGGTCTTCACGACCAAAGATGATTTGGCGGCAATGGTTTGCGCGTATTTGGTGACAATCTGATTCAGATATTCGCGCGGCACGACCCGGTTGACGAGGCCGAATTCCTTGGCCGTCGCAGCATCGATCGTCTCGCCGGTCAAAAGCATCTCCATAGCGTGCTTTCGCGAGACATTGCGCGACAGCGCCACCATCGGCGTCGAGCAGAACAGGCCGATATTGACGCCGGGCGTGCAGAAGGTCGCCTCATGCGAGGCGATCGCCAGATCACAGCTCGCGACCAGTTGCGCCCCCGCGGCCGTCGCCAGACCATCGACCTCGGCGATCACCGGCCTGGGATGGCGCACGATCGCCTGCATCAGTGCCGCGCAAGCGGTAAACGTCTCCTCGAAGAACGCCTTGCCGCGGTCGGGATCGCCACGGTGCGCGGTCATTTCCTTGAGATCGTGGCCGGCGCAGAACACCTTTCCGGCGGCCGCCAGGATGATGACGCGGACGGATCTGTCTGATTTCGCGCGGTCGAGTTCCGCCGTCAGCGCCGCCATGACCGCCAGCGACAGGGCATTGGCCGGCGGATTGGCGAGCGTGAGGCGCAGGACGCCCTTGTCCAGCCTCGCGACGACAGGACCTTCGGCAACAGCCGGCTTGATCGCGACGATTTCAGCCATTTCTCCAACCTCTTCATCGGCCAGCGGCATCGCATGCGCGGGCCATGGAACAAAAGAACTAGCACGCTGCCGATTGAAGAACAGTCGTCAGACGTGTTTTCTCATGAGCAACAATTGGCCCAGCCGCCTTATTCGGCAAGCCGAGGTCAGCACGATCAACGAGGAACATAATGGCCGAGCAGAGCAACCTCAAACCGGTGCTAACCGCGGCCGAAGTCAATGCCTTGATGGCAAGCGTCTATCCCCAGCTCAACAACCAGTTCACCTTCTACGAGGCGATCGACGTGTTTCCGGGCGGCTGCACGGTGCGGCTGAATGCCGGCGAGCGGCATTTGCGCCCTGGCGGAACGGTGTCGGGCTCGTCGCTGTTCACACTGGCCGACATAGGCGGCTATGTCTGCGTGCTTTCGCATGCCGGGCCCGATGCGCTTTCTGTCACCACCAATCTCAATATCAATTTTGTCCGCAAGGCCGAGGCCGGGCCGATCGACGGCCATTGCCGCATCCTGAAGCTGGGCAAGAGCCTGATGGTGTTCGATATCGACATCGTCGCCGGACCGGACGGACAGACGGTGGCGCACGCCACGGGAACCTATTCGATCCCGCCGAGGAAGAGCTTTCAATCGCAAGCCTGATTTGCCGGCGAATACGTTTTGCGCTCGTTCCAAGCGAACTCAACGGAACGAAACGTCCGACAAAACGTTCGCAGCACCAATCAGACCCGCAAAAACATGCCCGAACTTCCCACCTATCTGGCGTTCCTGGTCGCAGTGCTTGGCTATCAGCTGTCCGGCCCCGGACCGGACATGCTTCTGGTGATCAGCCGCGGTATCGGACAGGGCCGGCGGGCGGCGCTGGCAACGGCGACCGGCTGCGTTTTAGCAGGCGTGATCCAGATTCCGTTGCTGGCAATGGGACTTGCATCGCTAATCACGTCCTCGCCTACCGCGTATGGCCTGCTGCAAGTGCTCGGAGCGGCGTACCTCATTGCAATCGGGACAAAGTTCTTGCTCGTGCGCCACGAAGCGGAAACAAACAGCATCGTCGCGGCCAAGGAGGGAGGCCTGGCGGGCGCCTTTCGGCAAGGCATGATCTGCAACCTGACCAACCCTACCGCACTCGTTTTCATGCTCGCAGTGCTGCCGCAGTTCGTCCATGCCTCCACAGGATCGTCGGCGATGCAGTTTATCGTACTCGGAACCACCATGAAGGCTACGGGCCTTCTGGTCCTGGGGGCTGTAGCCTTGGCCTCAGGTGCGGTCGGCGCCTGGCTGGCACGCAACTCCGGTTTTCTTGTCTGGCAAGAACGCCTGGCCGGTGCGATCATGATCGCCGTCGGCATCAAACTGCTGCTGGCCGCAATTATTCCGGGCCGGCGCTAAACCAAGTTTGATGGGTTCGAATGCGGTATAATAATACCTCAACTACAACCTATTGATTTTACACAATAATCCTTTTAGGATGACGGGAAAAGCAGCTTGACTGCATAACTCTCCTCCCCTATAAGCCTTCACGAAGCAGCGGCCCCGCAAGGCCGCCGTTTTGTTATTGGCGGCGGGCAAGCGCTCACGGTCAATCCAAGCAACAAGAAACGCCTTTCCTTGTCGTTCGTCGATGGGGAAGGTCCGAACCGAAAGCAACAATTCATGGCAACCTTTTCGCAGAAGCCTGCGGATGTGGTGAAGAAGTGGGTGCTGATCGACGCCGAGGGTCTCGTCGTCGGCCGTCTCGCCACTGTCATCGCCAATCATCTTCGCGGCAAACACAAGCCCACCTTCACCCCGCATGTCGACGACGGCGACAACGTCATCGTCATCAATGCCGACAAGGTGGTGTTCACCGGCAAGAAATTCACCGACAAGGTCTATTACTGGCACACCGGCCATCCCGGCGGGATCAAGGAGCGCACCGCGCGGCAGCTGCTCGAGGGCCGTTTTCCCGAGCGTGTCGTCGAGAAGGCCGTCGAACGCATGATCCCGCGTGGCCCGCTCGGCCGTCGCCAGATGAAGAATCTCCGCGTCTATGCAGGCACGGAACATCCGCATGTCGCCCAGCAGCCCGTCACGCTCGACGTGGCCAAGCTGAACGCCAAGAACAAGAAGGTTTCGTAAAATGGCTGAGCTTTCCTCGCTCGCAGAACTCGGAACTGCCACCGGCAACACCAACACGCAGCCGGCTGCACCCGTCCATGTCCAGAAGCTCGACAAGTCGGGCCGCGCCTATGCCACCGGCAAGCGCAAGAACGCCATCGCGCGCGTCTGGGTGAAGCCCGGCTCCGGCAAGATCGTCGTCAACGACAAGGTGTTCGCCGAATATTTCGCGCGTCCGGTCCTGCAGATGATCCTTAACCAGCCGATCATCGCCGCCAACCGCGCCGGCCAGTACGACATCGTCGCCACGGTCATCGGCGGCGGGCTTTCCGGCCAAGCCGGTGCCGTGCGCCACGGCATCTCCAAGGCGCTGACCTATTACGAGCCGGCGCTGCGCGCCGTGCTCAAGAAGGGCGGCTTCCTGACCCGCGACAGCCGCGTCGTCGAGCGCAAGAAGTACGGCAAGGCGAAGGCCCGCCGCTCCTTCCAGTTCTCCAAGCGCTAAACTCTACGCAGCCGCATAGGTCAAAGGCCGCCTTCGGGTGGCCTTTTTCTTTGTGCCGACTTCGCTGAATGTCGGGATCGATCGGCCGATGCCTTGATGAAGTCGATAAACGCGCGCAGTGGAGCCGGCACGAGACGCCGGCCGGGATAATAAAGGAACGGCCCCGAGAAGCTCTGCCACCAGGGTTCGAGGACGGGTTCGAGCACACCGCTTTCGAAATGCGGGCGAAGCCAGTCCTCGAAGAGGCTGACAATGCCGGTGCCGGCAATGGCTGCATCGACGGCGAGATCGGCCGCCCCGCCCAGGGTCACGAGAAGCGGCCCCGCCGGATCGACCTGCACCACCTCGCCGTCTCGCTCGAATTCCCAAAGCGGCATCGCGCCGCTGGCGAATCGGCCGCGCAGGCAGGCGTGGCCGAGAAGATCGCGCGGGTGCTCAGGCCGGCCTTGGCGATCAAGGTAGGCGGGGCTGGCAGCGGTGGCGAAGCGCTGCACGCGCGGCCCGATCGGCACCGCGATCATGTCTTGTTCCAGCCGCTCATCGTAACGGATCCCGGCATCGCACCCCGCCGCCAGCACATCGACAAAACTCTCCTCGGCGATCACCTCCAGCCGGATGCCGGGATAGGCGGCGAGGAACCGCGGAACAATGCCGGGCAGCACCAGCCGCGCCGCGCTGACCGGCACATTAAGCCGCAACGTACCTGCCGGCCGGTCGCGGAAGCCGTTCACAATGTCTAGTGCTGCCTCGACCTCGGTTAAGGCTGGACCGAGCCGGGCCAGCAAGCTCGCACCCGCTTCTGTCAGGACGACACTGCGGGTCGTCCTGTTGAGCAGCCTGACACCTAGCTGCGTCTCGAGCCGGCGCACCGCCTCGCTCAAGCCCGACGCGCTGCCGCCGTTCGCGCGGGCGCCATCGCGAAAACCCTTGGCCCGCGCCACGGCCACGAAGGCGTTCAGGTCTCCGAGATCGATCTTCATTGTTCGATATTCCGTACAGCCCGTGCGGAATGTAGCCAATTATCGTAAGATCGGACAGCGCCTATCTCAGCGTCATCTTTGAACGGAGATAGACTATGTCCAGCATCGACTTTTCCGGCACGTTCACTCTCGGCGACCGCACCGTGAAGCGGCTCGGCTACGGCGCCATGCAGCTCGCAGGACCCGGCGTCTTTGGTCCGCCTGGAGATCACGACGCAGCCTTGGACGTGCTGCGCGAAGCCGTTGCGCGCGGGGTGAACCACATCGACACCAGCGACTTCTACGGCCCGCACGTCACCAATCTGCTGATCCGCGAGGCGCTCGCGCCCTATTCCGACGATCTGACGATCGTCACCAAGATCGGTGCGCGTCGCGGCGCGGATGGCTCGTGGCGCCCCGCCTTCTCGTCCGAAGCGCTGACCCAGGCGGTGCACGACAATCTGCGCAATCTTGGTCTCGACGTGCTGGACGTGGTCAATCTCAGGATCATGTTCGACGCGCATGGGCCCGCCGAAGGATCGATCGAGGCGCCGCTCACTGTGCTGGCCGAGCTGCAGCGACGCGGTTTTGTGCGCCACATCGGGCTAAGCAATGTCACGTCAGCACAGATCGAAGAGGCGCGACGGATCGCCAAGATCGTCTGCGTGCAGAACCAATACAATCTGGCGCACAGGGGCGACGATGCCTTGATCGACAAACTCGCCCGCGACGGCATCGCTTATGTGCCGTTCTTTCCGCTCGGCGGCTTCAACCCGCTGCAGTCGTCTACCCTATCCGGCGTCGCTCAGCGCCTCGGCGCCACACCGATGCAGGTCGCGCTCGCCTGGCTACTCGGTCGCGCGCCCAATATCCTGCTCATTCCCGGCACCTCATCGGTCGCACATCTCATTGAGAACCTTGCCGCAGCCGAACTCGATCTGCCGGAGGATGCCGCCAGGGAATTGGACGGAGTAGCGATGGCCGCCTGACAGCGGGCTGGCGACCATCCAGGGAAGCGGCTCCCTTGCCCGCTCCGATCCAGTCTAGTTGATGCTTGCGGTGTTCGCCGGCTCCGCCGGCCGCGTCTCATCAGAATAAGGCACGCGGTAGCCGTTCGCTGCCAGCCAGTCGATCGCCGCTTTCGGCTCGTCGGTCTGGATGATGGTGGCGCCGCGCTCGGCCCAGAAGCCGTACGTCTCGCGCGGTAGACTGGCGAGCACCGCCAACTCGTCGCCGCGACCGCCGGCAAGGAAGCCGCCCGGCTTATTGACGATAGCGTAGGTATTGGCCCAGATGTGCCAGTCGCCCCTTATCGCCGCCGCGCGCATACGGGGGCTGAACAGCGGACCGCCGGTGTCGGTCAGCGTCTCCGATCCCGCGCGCCAGTTGATCATCTCGACCGCGCGCGGCGAAAAGATCCCGCTGACTTTCTCGGCGAAACCGGCGTCGCGAACCGCGTCATCGGCGATAATCGGCATGAACTGGAAACCATTGCCGATCGCGCCCATGGCGGCTTTGACAGTGGTGATTCTGGCCGGATTTCACAGGTTCTCCTTGACGATCACCTGTTCGGCCATGCCCAGATCGCGCGCGACCGCGATCATGCCGGCCAGGCTGTCGACATCGAGCTTGTTGTCGATGTTGATGAGTATCCTGTCCTTGGTCGCCATCAGCATTTCGCGCAGCGTCGAAACCGGCTCATCGGTGACGGCGCCGGTGCCTTCGATCACCAGTCTGCAGGTTTTGAGCTCGGCCAGCGTGCGCTTGATCACCTCGCCATTGCAATTCGTCGTGCGGTCGAGCCAGCTGTCATGCATGACGATGAACTGGCCGTCCTTCGAGCGCCTGACATCGACCTCGACGATTTCGGCACCCAGCGCGATCGATGCCTCGACGGCGGCGATCGAGTTCTCCGCATAGAGCGTCTTGCGGGCCTGCATACTGCCGGCGCGGTGTGCCGCCACCATGACATGGTCGCGCCACTGGTTGGCGTGTTCGAAACGGTCGAGAATTTGTCTGGCGCGTGTTTCGCCTGCCGATGCCGCGCCTGTGAAGAGCACCGAGGCGGCGGCAAGCAGAAGGTTCAGCCAGGTCGTTCGCATGAGAATCGCTCCGTACCGGATGCAAACCCGGTTAACCGACACACGTGACAGCCTGGTGAACGAAGCCGGCTTCGCAGATGCCGGAAGTCCGGGTCAATGCCGGCTGAAGCGGCCGTTCTGAAACCTCGAACCGGCAATCAGCAGGTCGCCGGCAATCAGCTTGCCGAGATGCTTGGCGCGCCCATATCTGTTCCGCTCCGCGGCCGACACCATCCCATGCGAGACGGCTATCTACTCAAGGTTGCATTCATGCTTACCTAAGCAATTTCCGGGTTTGCCATGCGGGCTCACCTGGCAAGCAAGAATTTGTGACCGGGCTCGAATGGCCCAGGCCTCGGAAGGGGTCGCATTTCTGAGAATTATATCCAATAAGGTTGCGCCTCGACGCACAGGAGATCGCTTCATGCCGAACAGCAACATCGACCACGCCTTCACCGCCCGGGCCAGGACGGGTGCGTCCTTCGAGCCGACCTATGCCGGCGCGCTGTCGTTCATGCGACGCAAATACACGAAGGACGTGAAGGGCGCGGACGCGGTGGTGTGGGGCATCCCCTTCGACGCCGCCGTCACCAACCGGCCGGGCGCGCGCTTCGGGCCGCAGGCGATTCGCCGCGCCTCGACCATCCTCGACAACGATCCGCAGTATCCGTTTTCGCGCGATCTGTTCGAATATCTCGCCGTGGTCGACTATGGCGATTGCCTGCTCGACAGCGGCAATCACCAGAAGACTCCGGGGACGATCGAGCGCGAGGCAGCAAAGATCCTGAGATCCGGCGCCTTCCTGCTATCGCTTGGCGGCGACCATTTCGTCACCTGGCCGCTGCTCAAGGCGCATGCCGCTATCCACGGCCCACTTGCCCTCGTGCAGTTCGACGCCCACCAGGACACTTGGCCGGACGACGGCAAGCGCATCGACCACGGCTCCTTCGTCGGCCGTGCGGTCAAGGAGGGCATTGTCGACCCCGACCGTTCGATCCAGATCGGCATCCGCACCCATGCGCCCGAAACCTTCGGCATCAAGATCCTGTACGGCCACGAAGTTGAGGAAATGCGCGCGTCCGATATCGCTTATGCCATCGTCGATCGTACCGGCGGCAAAAAAGCCTACGTCACCTTCGATATCGATTGCCTGGACCCGGCCTTCGCGCCCGGCACCGGCACCCCGGTCGCCGGCGGGCCGTCCTCGGCAAAAATCCTGTCGGTACTGCGCCAGATCAATCAGGTCGATATCGTCGGCGCCGATGTCGTGGAGGTTGCGCCGGCCTATGATCACGCCGATATAACGGCAATTGCCGGGTCGACAGTCGCCATGCACTATCTCGGGCTCCTGGCGGAACGAAAGGCTCGACTCGAAGAGCTGAACAGCGGCAATCACGCCGCCGCCGCATTGAATCAGGCAAGCGGCATATAACTTCGAAATATCAGGGAATTCAGGCAGGCAATGAAACCGAAAATCTTCATCGACGGCGAGCACGGCACCACCGGTCTGCAGATCAGGGCGCTGCTTGCCGAACGCGGCGACCTGGAGATCATCTCCATCCCGACCGAGCGCCGCAAGGAACCGGCAGCTAGAGCCGAGTTCCTCAACGCCGCCGATGTCGCGATCCTGTGCCTGCCGGATGCAGCCGCAAAAGAAAGCGTTTCGCTGATCACCAACGACACCACAAGGGTTATCGACGCCTCGACCGCG
Organism: Mesorhizobium sp. f-mel; assembly: GCF_053850215.1. Lineage (NCBI taxonomy): Bacteria > Pseudomonadati > Pseudomonadota > Alphaproteobacteria > Hyphomicrobiales > Phyllobacteriaceae > Mesorhizobium > Mesorhizobium sp. f-mel. The sequence continues at coordinate 81,221 of NZ_JBSPTO010000004.1, read as the reverse complement.
CACCGCGTCGCCGAAGGTTGGGAATATGGCTTCGCCGAAATGGACAAGGATCAGGCGCGGAAAATCGCTTCGGCGAAGCGCGTCGCCAATCCGGGCTGCTGGCCGCAAGGCCCGATCGCGACGCTCAGGCCGCTGGTGGCAGCCGGGCTGTTGCCGCCGGATTTTCCGGTCACCGTCAATGGCATTTCGGGCTATTCGGGCGGCGGCCGGCCGATGATCGAGGACTATGTCGCCAAGGGCGAGAATGCCTCGGAATTCCTGCCCTACGGGCTGACCCTGCAGCACAAGCATGTGCCGGAGCTCAGGACCTATGCGAAGCTGTCGCATGACCCGATCATGCAGCCGGCGGTCGGCAATTTCGCGCAAGGCATGATCACCGTGGTACCGTTGCAGCTCGGCGGCCTCGACTATGTACCGACCGGCGCCGAGCTTCATGCGGCGATTGCCGACCATTTCGCCGCGATAGATGGCGGCGTGGTCGAGGTGGCGTCCTACGCGCATCTGGAGCGCGTGCCGGAGATCGACCCCGAAATCTACAACGGAACCAACCGGATGAGGCTTTATGTCTTCGCCAATGACGACAAGGCCCAGGCGCTTCTGCTCGCCGTCTACGACAACCTCGGCAAGGGCGCCTCGGGTGCTGCCGTGCAGAACATGGATCTGATGCTCGGCCTCAAGCACTGAATGGACGCTCCGGCATTTCCAGAACGCTGGAAGGTCAGCGCGCCAGAACTGATTGCCGAGACGTTCAGCAGCCGCATCTGGAAGGTTGTTCGCGCGGACGGCGCGCCGGCGATCGTCAAGGCCCTCAAACCTTTCGACGACGTCGAAGACGAGTTGCGCGGTGAGCATTTTCTCGCCTGGCGGCGCGGCGAAGGCGCGGTGCGGCTGCTCGGCCGCGACGGCCACTGCATGCTGCTCGAATATGCCGGCGAAACCTTGCTGTCACAGGTACTCGCGCAGCAGGGAGACAACGCCGCCACAGCAATCGCGGCCGAAGTGATGGCAAGACTGTTCTCGCCGTCTGACCACCCTGCCCCACCGGATCTGCAGCCGCTGCGGGTACGGTTTTCCAGCCTGTTCAAGAAGGCGAACATCGATCGCGACGCCGACGAAAAAAGCCTCTACGTCGAAGCCGCTGCGACCGCGGAACGGCTGTTGGCCGATCCTGTCGACGTGCTGCCGCTGCATGGCGACCTGCATCACGACAATATCATGCAGGGACCGCGCGGCTGGCTGGCGATCGACCCTAAGGGCGTTCTCGGCGATCCCGGCTTCGATGCGGCGAACATGTTCTACAACCCGCTCGACCGCGACGACCTTTGCAGCGATCCCCGGCGGATTGCCCACATGGCTGAGATCTTCGCCAGAACGCTCGGCCAAACGCCCCCAGCCATCCTGGATCATGCCATCGCCTATGGCTGCCTGTCGGCGTCGTGGCATCATGAGGACGGCAACGCGATCGAGGAAAGCCGCGAATTGTCCATTGCCACGGCAATCAGGACGGTGCGGCTCAGCCCCTGACGGCAATCTGGTTGGGCAGCGGATAAGCGCCTTTGGTGCCGCGCCAATGCGCTGCGGCAAACCCTAGCAGGACAAGCGCGGATGCCTGATGCGTCAGCGCCATGTGCAGCGGCACCTGCATCAGCAGCGTACCGATGCCGATCAACGCCTGCGCCAGCACCAGCAGAAACAACAACGTCGCGCGGTGCGCATGCGTCGTGCCTGGCTGGCGGCGGTGTGTCGCGATCATGTGCCAAAGTGCTGCGGCGAAGATCGCGTAGGCGCCGAGCCGGTGGATGAACTGAACCGTCTTCGGGCTCTCGAAGAAGTTGCGCCATGCCGGCTCGAGGATCATCAGATCGCCGGGGATGAGCTTGCCGTCCATCAACGGCCAGGTGTTGTAGCTCAGGCCGGCATCGAGGCCGGCGACCAGCCCGCCGAGATAGATCTGGATCAGCGCCAGCAGCACCAGAAAGCCGGCCAGACGCTGCGTCGAACGGTCGGCGGCCGGTTCGGAATGAGGCGCGAGCCCGCGCGCCACCACCATGGTCGCGGTGAAGATCAGCGCGGCCAGCGTCAGATGCGTTGCCAGCCGGTATTGGCTGACGGAGACCCGGTCGACCAGTCCGGACGCCACCATCCACCAGCCGATCGCGCCCTGGAGGCCGCCGAGAAGAAGAATGCCTGATAGTTTCGGCCCAAGGCCGCGTTCGATGCGGCGCGTCGCCCAGAAAAACACCAGCGGCACGGCGAAAACCACGCCGACACCGCGCGCCAGGATCCGGTGCACCCATTCCCACCAGAAGATCGACTTGAACGCTTCGATGCTCATGCCCTTGTTGAGCTCGGCATATTGCGGGATCTGCTGGTAGCGCTGGAATTCCTCCTGCCATTCGGCTTCGTTGAGCGGCGGGATGATGCCGTGGATCGGCTTCCATTCGGTGATCGACAGGCCGGATTCGGTGAGCCTGGTGGCGCCGCCGACCAGCACCAGGACAAACAGCACCAGAAGAACGACGTAGAGCCAGCCGCGCACCAGCGCCCGGTTGTGCAGGTCGCGGTCGCGAGCCACGAAAGGCGCGGCAGCTGAGATGGCAGCCATAGGCTTGTCCCGGCAGGTTGCAGTCGCGGATTGGTGAACCATCGCAACCCCGCTGGCAAGACCGGACAGCGCGTCACGCCGTCGCGCCGCTTCTTGCGGGTTGCGTGTCTCTTTTGTTGGGCCTAAGCGATAGAGATCAACGGGATCGCGAAATGCCCATTCGCCTGAAAAAGCTGATCGGAACCTTCCTGCTGGTGGCGCTGGTCATCGTCTACGCATTGGTCGCATCGATCGTGGCGGTTGCCCAACTGGCAGAATCGGGACCGTGGGCGCATTTCCTGTTCTTCCTGCTGAGCGGCATGCTCTGGGTGCTGCCGGCTATGGGCATCATCAAGTGGCTGATCCTGGAGCCGCCGCGGCCGAAGAATTGAGGCTCGCCGCCGCCGCTAGATGGTGACAAGCCTGACGCTTGCTACCCGACGTGTAGGGCAACTCAGGGTGGTCTTCTGCTTCCGTGTCGCCGATCGGAACGCGCAGATAGCGCCTCTTGCCGACCTCAGCACCTCTAAGCGAACGTCTGGTGTGATGCCCGATTCGGGCGTTCATAGGGCATCTCCCTGTTACATCGCGGTGACAAAAGCACCGCCACGGTGGCGTCAACCGGTTACACAGAGCAGGAAATATCTCCGGCCTTCTGGGAGTGCGGGTCACCGTCCCCAGAGGCTGCGTGGGCGCGTCGCCGGTTGGCTGTTAGCGCGGCGACTGGATCGCTCCACGCCTCGCAAGCGGGATAGCGAAATCTCGTGACGGCAAGGTCAAGCTGCGTTCTCCGTTCTGAATCGGCGACGGGCGGCGGCTGGGAGAGATGGATGCCATGCACGTTGAGCGTCTGGAAGTTGGCGGGGCATGGGCGCGAGGCAGCCCGCGTGCACGCGCCTGGCCGGGCGGTGCAATGACCGCGCAGCGCCGCCTCGCAGCGATCCTGGCTTGCGACGTGGTCGGCTATTCGCGCCTGATGGAGCGCGACGAGCGCGGCACGCTCGAGCGGCTGAAGACATACCGCAAGGGCCTCCTCGAACCGCTGGTCTCCGAGCACCAGGGTCGGATCGTCAAGCTCACCGGCGACGGGATGCTGTGCGAGTTCGCGAGCGTCGTCAACGCGGTGACCTCGGCGATGGCGATCCAGCAGGCCCTGGCAGAACACGAGGCGGAGACGCCCGAGGAAGAGCGGATTCGCTTCCGCATCGGCGTCAATCTCGGCGACGTGGTTTGCGAGGAGGACGGCGACCTCTACGGCGACGGGGTCAACATCGCCGCCCGCCTCGAAAGCATCGCCGATCCCGGCACCGTGGTCGTCTCGGGCACCGCCTACGACCACCTTCAGGGCAAGCTCGACGGCGGCTTCACACTGCTCGGCGACCTGCGCCTCAAGAACATCGAGCGGCCTGTGCGCGCCTACCGCGTCGAGACCGACGCCAGCGCCTCGGGGGCTGCACTGCCTCCCCTGCCCGCGAAACCCTCGATCGCGGTTCTGCCTTTCACCAACATGAGCGGCGATCCCGACCAGGAATACTTCGCCGACGGACTGGTGGAGGACATCATCACGGGATTGAGCCGGGTGAACTCCTTCTTCGTGATCGCCCGCAACTCGTCCTTCACCTACAAGGGCCGAGCGGTGGACCTGCGCCAGGTCGGGCGTGAGCTGGGCGTCCGCTACGTGCTCGAAGGTAGCATCCGCAGAGCAGGATCGCGGGTGCGTATCAGCGGGCAGCTGGTGGACGCGATCAGCGGACACCATGTCTGGGCCGACCGCTTCGAGGGCGACGTGAGCGACATCTTCGACCTACAGGACAAGGTGACCGAGAGCGTCGTCGGTGCGGCCGAGCCGAGCATCCGGCTGGAGGAGATCAAGCAAGCGCGCATGAAGCCGACCGACTACATCGGTGCCTACGACCTCTACCTTCGTGCGCTGCCGCGCTTCTACAGCATGACGCGCGAAGGCTTCGCCGACGTGCGCCGGCTCACCAACGAGGCGCTCAGCATCGACCCAGGCTTCACCCTGGCGAAGGCACTCGGTGCCTATATCCGCAGCCTGTCCGTGAGTCAGTGCTGGCACGAGCCCGACGATATCCGCGTCGCCGTGCGCATGGCCCGCGAGGTGCTGGCGGACGCGCGAGACGACCCGACAAGCTTGCGTTTCGCCGCGCAGGTGATCGCCTACAGCGCCAAGGATTACGAGACGGCGCTGGGGATCGAACGGTCCCTGCTGCTCAATCCCAATTCGGCGCAGGGCTATACGGGCAGCGGCTGGGTGAACGCCCATTCCGGCCGCCCCCTCGTCGCGATCGAGCACTTCCACAGGGCAATGCGGCTGAGCCCGGTCGACCCCGAGAAGGGCATCGCGCTCTCCGGCATCGGGATGAGCTACCTGATGCTCGAACGCTACGAGGAAGCGCTGGCTTGGGGAGAACGAGCGATGCGCGAGATGCCGAATTACGGCTCCTCGCACCGGGTGGTGATCATGGCGCTGGTCAAACTCAATCGGCCGGACGAAGCGCAGGCGGCGGCGCGGCGGCTGATGGAGGCGTTCCCGACCTACACGCTCGCCCTGCAGAGGCAGATCAACCCGTGGCGGGACAAGGTGTTCGCCGAGCGCTACGTCGAGGCGCTGGGTATTGCCGGCGTGCCGGAGTGATCGTCGCGTTTGCAAAGATGCCCTCTCCTGCGCGTCGCGTCCGGCCAGGCGACGCCCCTTGATCCCGCGTCGCTTCTGGAAGGATAGTTCTCTGGTCGGGTTGTCCGAGGACTGAGCGCGTAGAGCAGCTGTGAACAGCCGGCGAGCTCTCTGTTGGTTCGCGTCGAACTTCCGGTTTCCACCCTGACGAGACCTACCGACGGTCCAGACAAATGTCGCCTTCGGGTCACGACGTTCCCTTGACCTCCCATCAGGAATGGTCCTCAAGGGGTCGGTTCTGCCGGACTTTCACCACTAGATGGTGACGACCATCTTGCCGGCATTGGCCAGCGGCGTCGTCACACCCGACAGCATCGTGCGGATATGGGCAACGCTCTGATAGCGACCGTTGACCGAAATGCGCGGCAGCGCTTGCAGGAAACCGGCATGTTCGGCGCGCAGCACGCCGTGGCGTGTCGTCACCGCCGAGGCATAGCCGGCGTCGCGGGCAAAGCCGACTTCGCGGTCGCCAACGGCACTGGCATAGCCATAGGGATAGGCGAAATGGCGCGGCTCCTCGCCGAGTTCGGCCTGCAATATGCGCCTGACGTCGTCGACCTCGTGCCGCGCATCGGCTTCGGAAAGCCGCTTCAGATTGCGATGATTGACGGTGTGCGCGCCGATCGTCACCAGCGAATGCCCTGCCATGGCGCGGATCTCGTCCCAGTTCATCAACATGCTCTGGCGCGCGCCCAACTCGATACCGTTCGACCGCGCCAATTCGCGCAGCACCGCGCGCTGGTCCTCCTCGCGGACGTCCAGCGTCAAATAGTCGTGCAGGCGCGCGAAGGCCTGAAGTTTCCTGCCCGGGGTCGAGCAGTCGATCGTCACCGGACCGTTCGGTGTTGTCAGAACCAACCGGTCCCGCGCGCTGACGATGTCCTCGACCACCTCCCACCATAGATCGGCGGCGCCGTTTATCAGCCCTGGCGCGACATAGATGGTGACCGGCGCGCCGTGCATTTCCAGCACCGGCAGCGCCTCGGTCATGTTGTCGCGGTAGGCGTCGTCGGCGGTGATCGCCGCGAACTGGCCACCCTTGCCGCCGGCCTTGATGCGCTCGATTGCCTCGTCCAGCGTGACGAACGTATACCCGTGCGCCTTCATGTCGGCGATCACGGCGTCGAGGAACTCAGGCGCGATGTTGAGATGCCGGTTGACGCCATCAGGCTTTTCCGGCTTGGCGGTGACCCGATGCAGCATCAGGATGGCGCCGATGCCGCCGACGAACGGCTTGGCCAGCGGGGCAAGACCGGTATAACGGACGACGTTGAGCGCCAGTTTCCGGATTGCCTCGCCCCCGTCGATCATTCATTCACCTTTTGCGCCTAGGCTCATCCAAGCACGAAATGCGCCTATGCGCGCCCCAATCGCGGTGAATACGCCCTAAAGGATTGAGGTATGGTTGACGCCACCGCGTCATTTGACGGCAACCGGCTCGAAGCAATGGAGGCGACGCCGCGCGCGTTGCCTGCGGATCATGCCGGCCTGTCGGTCTCGGTCGCCGACGGTGCGGCACTTGCGGCCTATGCCGAGTTCTGCCGTTCGGCGCTGTTCGCGCCGGCGCAGAGCCCGGCCTGGATCCTGAACTGGGCCAGATATGCCGAAGCGGATACTGTTTTGGCGACGCTGAACGCTGAAGGCAGGCCGGCTTTTTCGTTGGCGCTGGAAGTCACCAGCCGCGGTCCGTTCCGCGTCGCCCGTTTCATGGGCGGCCGCCATGCCAACGGCAATTTCGCCGCCGCCGACCCGCATTGGCTGACCAGGGCGGATGGCGCGGCAATCCGCTCGATGCTGGCGGCGGTCGCCAGGGCGCGGCCGGACATCGACCTCGTCGCACTGGAACGGCTGCTGCCCGATCTCGACGGCGTTGCCAATCCGCTTGCCTCGCTTGCGCATTTTCCCAGCCCCAACTTGTCGCTGGCCGTCGACTTGGCGGGGGGCTTTGATGCACTGCTATCCCGCGCGAGCGGCAAGCGCAGGCGTAAGAGGCACCGCTCGCAGGCGCGCAAGTTAGAAGCCGTCGGCAGCCACCGCCGCATTGAGGCCCAGACAGCGGACGAGGCGAACAGACTGCTTGACGCGTTTTTCGAGATGAAGGAGTTCCGCTTCCGCAAGATGGGCATCGCCAACGTCTTCGGTGAGCCGGAGGTTCGTGCTTTCTTCAGCGCGTTGTTCGTCGAAGCGCTTTCCGACGACAAGCCGTCCTTCGTGTTGCATGGGCTCGAAGTCGCCGGCAAGCTTCGCGCCGTCACCGGATCGAGCCGCTCGGGAAAACGCTTGATCTGCGAGTTCGGAGCGATCGCCGACGACGACCTCGCCCATGCCAGCCCCGGCGACTTCCTGTTCTTCGACAACATCGAGGAAGCCTGCGAGAGGGGATTCGAAGTCTATGATTTCTCGGTCGGCGACGAACCCTACAAGCGACTGTGGTGCGATATCGAGACCCAGCATTTCGAGGTCCTGATTCCGCTGACGATGAAGGGCCGCGCGCTGGTGCTTGTCTTGCGGCAAGGCGCGCGCCTGAAAACCTTCGTCAAGAACAGCCCGACGATCTGGAAGCTGACCAAGATGCTGCGCCGCAAGACGGCCGGACAGGCAGCACGTGCCGCGGGCGAAGACGACAGCTGACCGCTGCCGAGATTTCCGGAGCGTTTGAGCAGAATTATCGAACCCGTCTCAGGCGGCGGAGCGTCGTCCGGGTACCGGCGTCCCCGGCGTTTCATAGCCGACCGGCGTCACCAGCGTCAGGTCGGGATAGCCGCTCTCGATCAGCTCGACTGCGGCCTGCGCCACCTCGTCGTTCGGCTCCAGCAGCGACAGGAAGACCTCGGTGCCCTCGCCGACAAGGCGGTCGATGCCTTGCGCGTCGGCGGGTCCGCATTCGACCACGACCAGATCGTAGGCGGTGGTCAGTGACTGCATGATGATCGGCAGCCGGTCGGCGGCGCGCATGGCGCGGACCGGATCGGCAGTGCCGACGGGAATGACGTGGCAGTCCGAATAGAGATCGGGGTGGATCACGTCGCTGAACTGCGCTTCGGAGGCGAGCAGATTGGTAATGCCCGGGAACAGCCCGCTGTCCAGCATCGGCCGTGAGGCGGCGCCCGAGGCGGTGAGATCGAGCAGGAGCACACGCAGGCCGGCGTCGGAGACCTCACGCGCCACTAGCACCGACGAGGCGGCCGCTTCGTCACCTTCCGGCGACACGAATATGGCGCGCGCCGCCCCGGTTGTGATCAGTTTTTCCACCGCCTTGTCGATTTCGACCTCGCCGAGGGTGGGGCGCGCCGACTTGACGTCCTCGCCAGTTGCTGGGGCAGTTGCTGGCGCCGCGTCAGCCGCCTGCGGCTCTGCCTGGGCTTCGGCCGTCCGATCCTCGAGGTCTTCGATATCGGCCGGTTCGTGATTGGACGGTTCGTGGGCAACCGGCATAGTGACCTGTTCGATCCGATCGAAGCGGGCGCCGGCGGCCGGCCGCATGGCGCGACCCGAAAACAGCTCTTGCAGAAGCGTCACGATCGCCATGAGCAGCAATGAGCCGACGAAGGCCGCAGCGGTGATCGGCAGGATCTTCGGGAAATAGGGCTCGGACGGCGCAACCGCGCGGGAAAAGACACGAGCGTCCACCGGCAGATAGTTGCTGTCCTTGCGCGAAGACGCCTCACGGTAACGGGTCAGGTAGGATTCGAGCAACTGCCGCTGGGCGGTCGCTTCGCGCTGCAGGGCATCCAGTTCGACCTGCTGGTCGCCGGCGCGCGCCGATGCAGCCTTCAGCGTGTTGACGTCGGCGACAAGCTGGTTTTCGCGGGCATGGGCGGTCTGCGCCTGCGTCATCAGCCCTTTCATGATCTTTTCCGCCTCGTTGCGGATCTGGCGGTCGAGATCGGTAAGCTGCGATCTCAGCGCCCGGATGCGCGGATGATTGTCGAGCAAGGAGGTGGAAAGGTCGGCGATGTTGGTCTTGAGCTCGACCTGCCGCTCGCGCAGCCGCTGGATGAGTTCGGAAGACAGCACCTCTGGTACCGCATCCAGCGAGCCGCCATTCTGCAGCGCCCTGCGCACGCTGTCGGCCGTCGCTTCCGCCGATGCGCGATTGGCCCGCACCCGCGACAGTTCGCTGGACAGTTCGGAAAGCTGTTGCGTGGCGAGCACCGAATTGTTGCCGCCCATCAAAAGATCGGACTGGGCGCGGTAGCTTGCTACCTTGGCCTCGGCGTCCTTCACCCGCTTCGACAGGTCGGCGATCTCAGGCGCCAGCCAGTCGGTTGCGGCGGAATTCGATTCGATGTTGGCATTGCCTTGGACCGAGATGTAGGCGTCGGCGATGGCGTTCGGAATTTCGGCGGCGAGCCCGGGATTTTCCGAAGAGAATTCGATGACGATAACCCGTGATTTTTCAACGCGATAGACGTTGAGCTTCTCGCGCATCGTCGTCAGCACGCGTTCTTCAGGCGGAATCTCGTTGGGGTCGCTTTTCAGGCCGGCGATGACGAGCAGACGGCTCAACATCGGCATGTCCGCCGTCTCGTCGAATTCGGGAAGCCGCGACAGATTGAGCTTCTGCGCCACCTGCTTGAGGATGTCGGTCGAAGACACAACCTCGACCTGGCTGGTCACGCCTTCCTCGTCGAGAATCGGCTTGTCGTTGTCATTGGTGCCGTCGGGGCGCGTGTAAACCGATTCGCGCGTCTCGATCAAAAGCCGTGTTTCGGCCCTGTAATGCGGCGTGGCGAGCCAGGTGAGCGCCAACGCCAGGCCGGTTATGACCAGCGCCACGACAAGAATGCGCAGCCAATTCCTCGCAAGGCTTGCGAAGAGCTGCCTGAGATCGACGTCGACATCTGCGGCCACGGATTTAACGGACATGCATCCTGCTCCGGTACTTAAAGCACGTCGCGTTTGAACAGATTCATACGACCCGCTTTAAGCTCTTGTTTTCCTGCATGTCGTTGTCCCAAAACCGCTGCGCACTTTTGGGCGACATGCATTGGTCAGGATGCACCGTAAACAACTATGGTAACTCAGCCGTTAATATCGCGGTAAGTATCTGTTAGGTTTTACTCGCAAGCGCCAACAAAAGCATTAAAACCGGCCGTGTTTTGTCGGTTGTCGCCGCTTCGGACCGCCCGCCTTTACCGGCCATTAACCCTAACGGGATGATAACGGACCTCGATCCCCAGAGTTTGCCGCGGTAACAGCGGCCAATCGAAGGTACGTGTCCGGCCATGAAAAGCACTGCTTCCCTCTTCCGCGCGCTGCTCGCCGTGTCGTTGCTTGCCGGCTGCTCCAGCTACCGGCCGGCGCCGGCCGCTTTTCATAAAATGCTCGACCAGCCTTATCGCCTCGGTGCCGGCGACCGGGTCCGCGTCACCGTGTTCGAGCAGGAAGGATTGACCAACGTCTACAGCGTCGACCAATCCGGTTACCTGTCCATCCCGCTCGTCGGCGCCGTACCGGCGCGCGGCCACACCGCACAGCAACTCGAAGGCGAGATCGCCGACAAATTGCGCCAGGGCTACCTGCGCGATCCGGACGTTTCGGTCGAGATAGACCGCTACCGTCCGATCTTCATCATGGGCGAAGTCGGTGCCGCGGGCCAGTACTCCTATGTTCCCGGCCTGACGGTGCAAAAGGCGATTGCCATCGCCGGCGGTTTCAGCCCGCGCGCCAACCAGGAAAGCGTCGACATCACCCGCGACATCAATGGCAAGGTCATGACCGGTCGCGTGGCCACCTCCGACCCACTCCTGCCCGGCGACACGATCTACGTTCGCGAACGCCTGTTCTAGACCACGTGGCGGACACACTCAGGATCGTCCACTGCTTTCGCTCACCTGTCGGAGGGATTTTTCGTCACGTGCGCGACCTGACCGAGGCGCAGGTCGCCGCCGGGCATGCCGTCGGCATCGTCTGCGATTCGACGACGGGTGGCGATTTTGAGGAACATTTGTTCGAACAAATGAAGGGCAAAATGGCGCTCGGCATCCATCGGACGCCAATGCAGCGGCATGTCGGACCGGGCGATCTCGCCTCGGCCTGGCGCACCTTCGGGCTTATCAAGGGATTGCGGCCGGACGTGCTCCACGGGCACGGCGCCAAGGGTGGCGCCTATGCCCGCCTGTTCGGCTCGTTGTTGCGGGTATCAAGGTCTCGCGTAGCCCGCCTTTATTCGCCTCACGGCGGCTCTCTTCACTATGACGAGACTACCGCCACGGGGAAGCTGTTTTTCGCGCTCGAACGGTTCATGGCGCGCTTCACCGACTATCTTCTGTTTGTCTCCGATTATGAAAGGCAGACATATCACAGGAAGGTCGGCGAACCGCCCATCCCGAACAACCTTGTCTACAACGGCTTGAGCGCCGCCGAGTTCGAGCCGGTGCGAACCGAGCAGAATGCGGCCGATGTCCTCTATATCGGCATGATGCGCGACCTCAAGGGACCGGACATCTTCATCGATGCGCTCGTCCTTGCCGGAACGCGGCTCGGCCGCCCGGTGAAAGCGGTGATGGTGGGCGACGGCGACGACCTGCCGCGCTACCATGCGCAAGTGAAGCGCCTCGGTCTCGAAGGCCATACGCGCTTCCTGCCGCCGATGCCGGCGCGCAAAGCCTTCGCGCTGGCCGAACTGGTTATCGTTCCCTCGCGTGCGGAAGCCATGCCTTACATCGTTCTGGAAACGCTTGCCGCCCGCAAATCGATGATCGCCACCGCCGTCGGCGGCATCCCGGAAATCTTTGGCACCGGCTCCCCTGCCCTGATCCGGCCTGACCCGCGCGAACTCAGCAACAAGATGAGCGCGGCGCTGGCCGACCTCAATGCCTACGGCAGCCTGATGCCCGACAGCGCCGACCTCAAGACGCGATTCGGCGCCGACGTAATGGCCGCCGCGATCGAGACGGCCTATTTCGCCGCGCTCAAGCGGTAACCCCAAAAGGGCGCTAACCCCAAAGCTTCTCTAAAGCCACCTGTTGTTTCAAGGGTTTCTTAGCTCTCTTTTGCTATTCACCTGAGGGAAGCTTTGCGGATGCACCCATGAACGAGATCGATCCCGCACGCCGCTTTTCGATAGACGCGGTGCGCAAATTCGACGGCCCGGCCAGCGGCGGTAACCTTGGCGGGATGAACGACGTCGCCCGTCAGGTCGCGTCGCAATACCGGCGCGATACCATGTCGCCGATCATGGTCAGCGGCGTCTTGCGCATGGTGGAATTCGCGCTGCTGTTCCTGTCGGGCCTCTGCGTCTATTTCTACTATGTCGGCTTCTTCAGCCATCTCGCCTGGCAGTACCCGCTGACGATTGCCGCCGCCTCGTTCCTCGCAGTGGTGCTGCTCGACGTCACCGATTGCTACCAGGTCGTTTCGTTGATGCGGCCGCTCGCCAATTTCGGCCGTCTCCTGCTGGTCTGGGCCGGCACCTTCGCCTTGATGGCGCTGACGGCATTCGCCATGAAGATGTCGGAAGACTATTCGCGCCTGTTTTTCGGCACCTGGTTCGTCGTCGGCTTCATGCTGATCTTCGGCCTGAGGCTGCTGATGTCGAAGCTGATCCGGCGCTGGGCGCGCGACGGGCGCATGGAGCGCCGCGCCGTCATCGTCGGCGGCGGCATGGCGGCGGAAGTCCTGATCCGCTCCGTCGAAAAGCAGCCCTACAACGACATTCGTATCTGCGGCATCTTCGACGACCGCGGTGACAAGCGCTCGCCACCCATCGTCGCCGGCTATCCGAAGCTCGGCACCGTTTCCGAGCTCATCGAGTTCGCCCGCATCGCCCGCATCGACATGCTGATCGTGTCGCTGCCGCTGACCGCCGAATCGCGCGTCCTGCAGCTTTTAAAGAAGCTGTGGGTGCTGCCGGTCGATATCCGGCTCTCGGCGCATTCGAACGCGCTGCAATTTCGGCCGCGCGCCTATTCCTACATCGGCTCGGTGCCGATGCTCGATATCTTCGACAAGCCGATCAACGACTGGGATTCGGTCGCCAAGCGCGCCTTCGACATCGTCTTCTCGATCGTCGGCATCATCGTGTTCTTGCCAGTCATGCTGGTGACCGCGATCGCCATCAAGCTCGACAGCAAGGGACCGGTGCTGTTCCACCAGAAGCGGCATGGCTTCAACAACGAGATCATCGAGGTCTACAAGTTCCGTTCGATGTACACGGACAAGGCGGATCCGACGGCCAAGCAGACGGTGACCAAGAACGACCCGCGCGTCACCCGCGTCGGCCGCTTCATCCGCAAGACCTCGATCGACGAGTTGCCGCAGTTCTTCAATTCGCTTTTCGGTTCGCTGTCGCTGGTTGGGCCGCGCCCGCATGCCATTGCCGCGCAGTCGCACAACCTTCTCTACAATGAGGTGGTCGACGGCTATTTCGCACGCCACAAGGTCAAGCCCGGCGTCACCGGTTGGGCCCAGATCAATGGCTGGCGCGGCGAGATGGACACCAACGAGAAGATCCGCATGCGGACGGAATACGACCTCTATTATATCGAGAACTGGTCGCTGCTGTTCGATCTGAGAATCCTGTTCCTGACACCGATCCGGCTGCTCAATACGGAAAATGCCTATTGAGCGCCGTCACGCATGAGCTGCCGCCGGCTGCAGTCAACGCCAAGCTGATCGCGCTGATTGCGTCGAGCGCGGTTTTCCTCGGCGCCTTCCTGTCCGGCTTCGTCATCGCCGAGCCGGCGCCATACGACCTCTACATGGTCGGGCTGATGGCAGTGTGGGCCTTGTTCGGCCTGCGCATATCGCGCGCGGCGGCGCCGCTGCTGGTGCTGCTGGTGGTCATGAACATCGGCGGCATGATCTCGATGACCCAGATGTCGGATATTGCCGGCACCCCGCTCTATCTCTCTGTGTCGCTGTTCCTCGCCTTCACCGCGGTGTTCTTCGCCTCGGTGACATCGGTCCAGCCAAACCTCTACCGGGTTATCTTCCTGGCCTATGTGATGTCGGCGGTGCTGACCTCGCTGCTCGGCATAGCAGGCTATTTCCATGCCTTTCCCGGGGCGGAGATCTTCACCAAATACGACCGCGCGACCGGCGCCTTTCAGGATCCGAACGTGTTCGGGCCGTTCCTGGTGCTGCCCGGCATTTACCTGCTCTATCTCTTGCTGACAGGCCCTATCTCTCGCATGCCCTTGCTAGCGGTGCCACTGCTGATCATCACGGCCGGCATTTTCTTCTCCTTCTCGCGCGGCGCCTGGGGCATGTTCGGCGTTTCGGCGATCCTGCTTACCGGCGCCCTGTTCCTGCAGAGCGCCAGCGGCAAATTCCGGCTGCGTGTCGCCGTCATGACCATCGCCGCCGTCTCACTGCTGGTCATTGCGATGCTCGTCATCCTGCAGCTGCCGGGCGTCTCGGAGATGTTTTCCAGCCGTGCCCAGCTGGAACAGAGCTACGATACCGCCCGCCTCGGCCGTTTCGCCCGCTACTCGATCGGTTTCCAGATGGCGCTGGAGCATCCGCTCGGCATCGGCCCGCTCGTCTTCGGCACGATTTTCGGCGAGGACACGCACGACATCTGGCTGAAGATGCTGATGGATTATGGCTGGCTCGGCTTCGTGTCGTTCCTGACGATGACCTGCTGGACGATAGCGGCCGGTTTCCGCATTCTCCTGCGCGACAGGCCGTGGCAGCCCTATCTTCTGTGCGCCTATGTCGCCTTCGTAGGCAATATCGGGCTGGGCACCTTCATCGACATAGATCACTGGCGCCACGTCTATCTGCTGCTCGGCCTGATCTGGGGCGCCATCGCATTGGAATACCGTCACCAGCGGCAGTTGCGGCCGGTGGATCTGACCGCGCCGGCGGCTAAGGCATGATGGATTTCTGGGGGCAAGTCGAAGTTTTGAAATGGTCGGAGTGGCCGGATTCGAACCGACGACCCCTTGACCCCCCAGGAAATTGGCCGCACCGCGATTTAGGTCATCTTTTCAATTGGCTACGTCTATCCGTTATCTCCACTTCGGGACTTTTTCCGGGACTTCCTGTCACCGCTTTGCAGCGACTCCATTGCGGCCGCGACCTCTTCATCAAGCACATGCGCGTAGCGCGTGGTTGTCTTGATATCCGCGTGGCTAAGGGCTTTTGGACAGTTTTCAGGTTTCCCGTTTTGCTGAGCAGCTTTGTCGCGAGGTCGTGGCGGAAATCATGGAATCGGAAATCAGAAACATCGGCGAGTTTCCGAATGCGCTTCCACTGCGATTGGAGGCCGCTGTACGTGATCGGGTCGCGATCCCCTTTGATGCGCGCTTTGCCATCACCTTTGTATGAAGCAGTGGCCTTGCGACTACGCTTGGCCACATAGGTGAACACCCACTCATCATGGTGCTGACGGAGCGGAAGTAGAATCGCGCGCACAGTTGGAGGGCATTTTGCGCGAGAGGCTCCACCGCCAGTGTTGCGTTTACGTGCGGAGCGTTCCGCTTGAAGTACGGTCAAGCAGGCCGACTTGGTGACCGCCCATCTGCCGCAACGTCCTGGCGAATTGGCGAATTTTCTTGAGTTCAGCAGCAGGAAGGGAAGCGAACTTTAGGACCGATTTCAAGTGCTCGACGGTCCAGCGACCGGCCGTGATCAGCGTGAATAGTTCATAAGCAGGAATGCCGGCGTACGCTTCGAACGAGGAAAGGTCTTGTCGATCGATTTTGAAGGTAATGGTGCGGCCGCCGAATTGAGCGACGACAGAGTCGTGCGAGGGCGATCCCGCCGCGGCAGGTTGTTGGTTGGTCATGTTGTTTCCTTTGATCTGGCGCAAACCTGCGCGAATCACGCCGAAGTGTTGCTCGTTGCTTGTTCAGATATAAAATAATGGGTTACTAACGCAAGTTGCTATTCGGGTAGCTGTACATATCGATTGCCATGCCCCAGGCTGTACTTGCGGATCTTGGTTCCATTCCCAATGGTTGTCGCCAATTTCGAGGCAATATTAGAGAGCGCCTGGAACTCTGTATCTGGCAAGATAGAAGATACCGCATAACCGACTTCCGTAAGGACGTAGACGGGTATTGCCGGTCTCCCATCTCTTTCTTGCAAAAGATCCTTGGTCCAGGTGATTGTTTCAGATTGCAGAAATGACAGTCCAAACCTCTTGTAGGATGCAAACCACAACTCAATCCCGGCTGCGTTAGTGATTTTTGAAAACATCGATACTTGCCCTAAACCCGGATCGATGAGCAACCCTCCCTCAGTCAGTTGAGCGATCTCGGCAAATGTTAACTCGCCAACAGTTGACTTGGGAAGAAGGTTACCTACCCGCGACTTGCAAACTTTTTCAAACAAAAGCGCGGTGGTGGCGTCGAGTTCATCGACTGCTCTGAGCACCTTGGCAGAGAAGGTACCGGGTTTTCGTATCTCTGCCGCGAGAACACGCCCCCATTTCTCCCTCAGTTCGTCCGTAGTCGCCTCCTCGGCGTAGCGCTCGAACCGATCAATGAAAATGCCTTCGAGGCGATCGCCTCCTGAGGACGCTTCTTGATCTGAAGGAGGTTGCTCGCGGAGGTCTTCAATGGCTGCGGCAACAACGGCTTCCTTATTGTTATGTTGTCCGAATATTTTGCCGAAATGGTTTTCGATGGCGCGCGCCGCCGCTTCAGGATCGGTGTGAAATTTCTCCAATCCCATTGTCGTCAGGGCTTCTATGAACTTTAATCTAGAGTCAGAAATTGCCCTCGCTTCTGCAGTTTTTGCCTCCATTGGGGCGCTAATCCTCTCAAAGACGTTTCCGACCATCCTGTCAAAAGCGGCGATAGCTCTGCTCCTGGCGCTGGCTTTGAGAAGGGTAGGAGTTATTTCCGCCGACACCGACGTTTCTTTGTCGAGATGATCTTCCTTTTCCAAGAACCCAACCCCCTTTAGCCTGAAGCAATAACTGCAGCATCAGGCTAGGAGATGGGCTTTGGCAATGGGCAAGATGCAAGTTCTCCTATTCTTTAAAACTTGTGCACCAACCCAATCCCCTGATCCGCATCGCTGCCTCGGCCCTTGCGACATGGATACGACGCGCGGCGTTGGCGCGACTGTCGGCACGGGTAAGGCTAGCTGACGTAGCATCGCCATAAGCACCCCAAACAATCAAGCTTATTTCCCTCAGCCCTGCCTGTTCGATCGTCCGCATCGGCAGGTCGCCCCGGTCATCCCACGACTCGATTTCACTCCAAAACCCGACTGACACTTGTCCGATATGGCCGCGACCCACGGCGGCGAGCGCTTCCTGACCGCTTGGGGAATCCGGATTAGGAGTGAGCGAGCAAAAGAGACCTATGGCGTCCGACTTTAGCTCCAGCGTTCCATTGCTGACGCGTCCTAGAGGCCGCGCGTCATCGTGAGACCATAGGGACACAACGTCTGGAGACTCGCGCAGCGACTTATCGAATGCTCCGCGCGCGAACTTCTCGATGAACAACCCCGAGATATTTGGCAGGCTGCTGCCATTGGAGCGCATAACCCGAGATGAAAGGCTCAGCCATCAGCCAGCCTCTTCAGGCGTTTCTCGGCTTTGTCCAGCGCGATACGACGAACGATAACCTTCGCTGTATCGCCGCGCTTGGCATGCTGCGCCTCGCCAGGCAACTTCACCATGCGCTGCGCGGGCCGGCCATTGCCTTGCGCCGTTTCGTATTCGCGACGCTCAAACATTGTAGCCAGCCTCCTTCGCTGCCCGCAGCCAGCGATCGAGATGCCCGTCATGCCGGTCGCCGCAGAACGCCGGCGGCAGCGGAACGAGAGCGGTCCACTCAACGCCCTCCGCATTAAAGGCGTCGACCAAGGCGTCGTATTCGACGCGAGCGGCTTTCAGCGGCCGGCGTGGCGCCCATGGAGCCGAGGCAAAGCCGTAGCAGGTTCATGCCGCTGGTGCCGAGGTCGTCCCGCGCCAACCGTCCGGCCAGGAGCGAGGCGATCGAGACGATGCCCCTGTGCGATCGGTTCAACCATGGCAAGGAGTCAACAAACTCCCGCCAAGCAGTTTGTGCCTCTTCCCTTCGAACGGATCCCCAATCGGGTCGGTATAGTCCGATGATGGCTGATTGTGGTTCTTAGGGAAGCGCTCAGGATGCTTAAGCGAATAGCCCGTCATGTGGGCTTTTTCTAAAGGTACGCGCGGTCTGGCCATGGTGTGACCCCCATATTTTCAATTGGAATTCTGTGCGCGATGGGCCCGGAGCGGTCCTCAAAAAGCCGTTGCGCCAGAGAGTTGAAGGCCCCCCAGGGGCGGCCCGTTCACTCGCCGCTGGTATCGCGAAACCAGTCAGATTCATTGTGATCGACTTGACCGGAGTTTCGAACGATCGGGCCAGTAGGCGGCTCAGATTTCGCGCCTTCACGGTACTCGGCCAGCGCGGGATTGAGGAAGGCTGATCGCGGGCGCGACCGGATTACCGTTTTCACTTTCCCTAGGGTGGCGACCTTGATTTGACGCTTCGAACGGCTCCGCTTTGATCTCTTGGCCATATTCTCCCCCAAGCCCACATCGGTACGCTTGAGGTTCACACGGGATTGTGGCGGGCTGATGCCGCAGGTGTTGTCATTGGCCGGCCGCAAGTCTGGCCTTATGGAATAGAACTCGCGCCAGCTTAGGCGCTTGCCGCGGAATGGTCGGTCGGTGTCGCTAGGCATGGTTGATGCCATTGGAACTCCTTCTGTGTTACTGAGAAGGATAGTGTGTATGCATCAAGACTGAGGACTCTTAGGAGTCTGAGGGGCAGATACGTAGTGCCCGTATCCAGTTTTCTCTGCCTCACCTGCCGCCACCATTTTGCGCAGCAGGTAATTCACGTTGGTTAGCTTCATGTCCGCAGCCTCACCGATCTCGGCGGGTGTCATGGCGTTCGTTGCAGTTGCCATGACGTCCATGATCTTCCGCCGCTCGTCCGACCGCTTGACCTCGTCCACATTGCCAAGGACAGACCCTGACGTACTTGATCGGCGCAAACTCCATGCTGAGTAGCGTCTGCGCGTCCACAAAAGGCGTTGGTTTGTTGTTGTCGTTGGAGGCTTGGTGATAGTGGCCAGCCTCGAATTTCGCAGATAAGGGACCAAGCTTTGCCGCCATCGCATCTTGCCCGACATAAGCAGTCGACTGGCTGGCCGGCATATTACAGATGTCCTCAAGCGGCAGATCATCGATAATGGCGTCCGTGATGATATCGACGGCCCGCTCACACGACTCACCCGCGACCTGCACCACGGTTGGTGTGCCATAGCTCCACAGCGTAATGACGGAAACACAGCGTAATGACGGAAACGTCATCGCCCTTCCCTATGAAGCGGCTGAAAGAGTCGGTTAGCGCCGCAAGGCGCGGAAAATCGCCGTGCTCGACGTCACTCCAATGGGGCACCTTTTCCACGGTATTCCTATTGGTGGCCTCCCAATCGGGTTTGCCGTCCTTGAACGGTACCAACACAGGATCGCCGGACAGCATGTCGCAGAACCCAGCAAACTCTTCCCATTCTTGCGGGCGAGGATCGGTATTAGGCGCGGCTACGGTCAATGAACTCTGGCTCCAGCAAGGCTGCGCCAGCGGCCCGCGTGATTTCTGATGCAAGCGGCGAGGCAAAGGTTGCCACGCGTCGTGCGCCCGATTGCGGCGCGTAGACACCGCGGCGCCCATCCGGGCGCTGCACGAGCTTTAGGTTATATAGCCGGCAGCTATCTGTGAGCTCGATATCGAAGTGAGCAACGACATTCCCGAAACCGCCTGGCGGCTCGGGTCGGATTGATAGGATTCGCAATAGTGCTCCTGTTTTTCGCAGTGTGTTGTGCTGGGTTAGAGAGTCGCGAACCGGCACGGATGCAGAACATTGGCCGAGTTACTTCGGGACTTTTTCGGGACTCTGCGTTCCGAAACGGGCGATTTTGAATGCCTTTCGTTCCGAAATAGTGAAAAGGCGCCACGCGGCGCCTTCAAAGGATGCTAGGGATTTCAATGATTTAATGGTCGGAGTGGCCGGATTCGAACCGACGACCCCTTGACCCCCAGTCAAGTGCGCTACCGGGCTGCGCTACACTCCGGACCGGTCGCGATGTATCGTGATAACCCGGTTCGGGTCAACCGAATTCGGCGGCCGTCGTGCCGATGCCCGGCATGGTGGATTTGAAGTTCCTGCTCTGTTGGGGCGTCGTCAGCATTCAGGAACTTCAAATCCAGAATCACACTCGTTTGTCTGGCTTGATCCTCTGGCGTCGCTGCTATGAGACGGGTCGTCGATTTTCCACGGATTGCGTCAGCACGGCTGTATTGATCAGCGCGTTTTCCGGAAGCCGAAGCGCGGAGGCTATTCGCCGAAGCTTCGACGGATCGGCATTCTTGCCGTTCTCGATGTCCGCGATTTCATCGACCGCCAGGCCGCACGTCAGAGACAGCTCTTCCATGCTGTATCCCCTGGTCTCTCTGATGGCCTTGAGGGCGCTGTGGTCGGGCGCAGCTTCGGTCGCCGACAGTTCGGAAAAAGCTTCGCTTGTTGCTATTTGGGGCATTGGCAACTCCGTGGATTCAAAGAGTTTGATCAAATCAAGATGTTGCCTGAGACGGCGCAGAGAATGCCCTCTCGGTAGTGATTTGCCAAGCGCCAAAGGTGCCGTCACGGCATCGTGATGCCGATCGGCGCAGCCCCGGCACAGGCCTCGGCGGCACCCGCACGGGACCGCCATTCCGATCGAGTTCTTTGATTGGCCGATCGCCGAAATTGTTCGACTTCCCTTGTTTAACCGGCTGTCGCTGGCTCGGCAGCCGTTTTGAAAGGACGGCGGAAGCCTGATGCAACGCCGAACGCATCAGGGCTGCGAATTTTTTGACCGATGCGTGAACCTTTCCTCTCCGGGCCGCACCAAGACGGTATGGGACGCCATAAGACGATCCCCAACCGGGAAGGACGCCCTGACGGCGATCCTCGATGCAGAGAAGGAAATGCTCAAATGACTGATATTTCGAACTTCAAGCGCCTTTCGCTCGCCGCCGCCATTGTTGTCTCGGCCTTCGGCTCCATTTCCGTTCCGAGCTCGGCCTTCGCCAACGGCACGCATCCGAGCGGCGGCGCGGTTTGTAAGGGCGCGGGTCACTGCCTGGTGCTGCAGCTCGACTGCAAGGGCACATACATGGATGCCACCGACTCCAACGGCACCGTCTACGGTAAATGCAGTCAGACCGCGCAGGTCAGCCCGAAGAACAAGCTCGAGCTCGCGCGTTGATCAACTTGTTATCAACGAAAATGGCGCCGCCATTTTCTTGTCTCAACGTGCCGATCTCGATCTCGTTCGCGACGTTTTCTGCTGGCGGCTGAGGAACAGGCTTGCGACGAGCCCGACCACAACCAGCCCGACAGCAGCCGCTGTCGCCGGGTGATCGCGGGCTGTCTTTTCTATCACCCTGCTATGCCTCCTGATCACAGGCAGAGCCTCACTGAAGCGCTCGGCAAGATCCGAATAGTAGTCCGAGGCGGTGTCACGCCCGTCCTCGTAATAGGCGCTGCCGCGCCTGGACACGGCTTTTCTCAGCGCCGCCAGTTCCCTGGAGAGGGCTGCGACCTGCTTTTCAAGGTCAATGTCGGAGAGGGTCGAAAATGATACCATGACATGCTTCCTTCCTTTGCGAAAAGGAACGCATGATTTCGGAAGCAGTTCCGGTTTCTGACGGCAATCGGTCGGCCCTTAAAGCGCGTCGCGTCTGAAGGGGTTCATGCGACCCGCTTTAAGTTCTTTTATCCATGTCGTTATCCCAGACCGCTGCGCGCCCTCATGTCAGGCCTGAGGGTATGCCTTTGGGCGACATGGACTACAGCGCCGCGCGTCCTATTGGACGCGCAAAGGACGCTGTAGCACTTTAATTTTGCGTACGATCCTTTCCGAAAATCGATTCCGATTTTTGGGATCATGCGCTAGCGCACCTGATCGAGCAGGCGCTTGCATTCCAGCAGGTCGAACAGCGCTTCCTGCAGCAAGGCGCGGTTGTCGCGCGAGAGTTTCGACGTGCCTGGCTGCACCGGGCCTTCGTCGTCGGTCTTGCCCAGGCCGAAAAAGCGCCGGCTGGGTTTCACCTTGGGCTCGCCGACCAGCATCTCGTCATCGGCGCCGCGCGGCTGGGCCGCGGGCGTCAGCGGCACCGCATCGGCCTGCCGGCGTTGTGAGATCGCCTCGACGGCCGCCATGTCGCCACTGCCGATGGCGACCAGGAAATGGTTGCCGTTCTCGCGCAGCAGCTTCTGCACGCCCTTGATCGTATAGCCCTGGTCGTAGAGCATGTGGCGGATGCCCTTGATCAGTTCGACATCCTGCGGCCGATAGTAGCGGCGGCCGCCGCCGCGCTTCATCGGTTTGATCTGGTTGAAACGCGTTTCCCAGAAACGCAGCACATGCTGCGGCAGGTCGAGATCTTCTGCGACCTCACTGATGGTGCGGAAAGCATCGGGGCTCTTGTCCATGGGCGAAATCCTCACGCTGGAGCATGATCCCGAAAAGTGGGAATCGGTTTTCGGCCAAGATCACGCTCAACAAAGAGTCATTCCGATCCGGCTTGTTCTTCCGAATCGGGCCTTATTTCAGCGGTTTATAAAACAATATTCAAGCCCGGCGTCAAAGGGGGCAACCGTTTTCAACCGGGCTTTTGAAGCGCAGGCGCTATTTGCTGCCCTTGGCTTTGCTGTTCTGGTGGGCGCGCAGAATGCGGTTCTTCAGCACATTCGACGATTTGAAGGTCATGACGCGGCGCGGCAGGATCGGCACTTCCTCGCCGGTTTTCGGATTGCGCCCGATGCGCTCGTTCTTGGAACGGACATGGAACGTCGCGAACGACGACAATTTCACCGTCTCACCGCGAACGATAGCTTCGCAAATCTCGTCCAGAACCGCTTCGACGAGCTCGGCCGATTCAGTGCGCGACAAGCCAACCTTGCGATAAACGGCTTCAGCAAGATCGGCGCGCGTAAGTGTCTTTCCCCCCATGCGAACCGTCCCCATCAGCGCTCAAAAACATAACTCTATATAAGCAAAGATAGAGCCTAAGTAATTGATCCGGCAAGGTCAAGGACCGAACCTGTCAGTTCGGCACTTACCAGCGAACCAAAACCGCGCCCCAGGTGAAGCCCCCGCCCATCGCCTCGATCAGCACCAGATCACCCTTCTTGATACGGCCGTCGGCGACCGCCACCGAAAGAGCCAGCGGCACGGAAGCCGCCGAGGTGTTGCCGTGCAAATCGACCGTAACCACCACCTTTTGCTCTGCTATCCCGAGCTTTTTGGCTGAAGCGTCGATAATCCGTTTATTGGCCTGATGCGGCACGAACCAGTCGAGATCCTCAGCGGTGATGCCCGCAGCTGAGAACGTCGCCTCGATGACGTCGGTGATCATGCCGACCGCGTGCTTGAACACTTCGCGGCCTTCCATCCTGAGATGCCCCACCGTTCCGGTGGTCGACGGTCCACCATCGACGAACAGCTTGTCCTTGTGGGCCCCGTCGGAGCGCAGGCTGGCCGCCAGCACGCCGTGGTCGGCAATGCTGCCCGCCCCCTCTCCTGCTTCCAGCACCATCGCCCCGGCGCCGTCGCCAAACAGGACGCAGGTCGAGCGGTCGCTCCAGTCGAGGATGCGCGAGAAGGTTTCCGAGCCGATCACCAGCACGCGTTTGGCCAGACCGCCGCGGATATAGAGGTCGGCTGTCGTAACCGCATAGACGAAGCCCGAGCACACTGCCTGCAGATCGAAGGCGAAGCCGTGATGCATGCCGAGCCGGTTCTGGATGTCGACGGCGGTCGCCGGAAAGGTGTTGTTGGGCGTCGACGTCGCCAGCACGATCAGGTCGATATCGGCAGGCGTCAGGCCGGCATTGTCGAGGGCTGCGCGCGCCGCCGCCTCGCCGAGCGAAGCCGTGGTCTCGTCGTCGGCCGCGATATGGCGTTGGCGGATGCCGGTGCGCTGGGCGATCCATTCGTCGGAGGTCTCGACCATGCCTTCGAAATCGGCATTCTTCATGATGCGGCGGGGCAGCGCGGCGCCTGTGCCGCGCACGACTGATCTGATCAAGGCTCTTTCCTATTCCTCTGCGTCGGCAACGACGTCGGATTTCCTGGATGTCTGGGCATGCGGATTGCGCGCATGGAACAGGTCGAGATCGGCTTCGATGCGATCGAGCAGATTGTTGCGCACCATGTCGTAGCCAAGCTCGATCGCCGCCGCGAAGCCGTCCGAATCAGCCCCGCCATGGCTTTTCACCACGATGCCGTTCAGACCCAGGAAAACACCGCCATTGGAGCGGCCGACATCCATCTTTTCGCGCAGGCGATCGAAGGCGCCCTTGGCAAATATATAGCCGATCCTGGCCATCAGCGTCCGGTCCATCGCGGCGCGCAGGTAACCGGCGATCTGTCTTACCGTGCCTTCCGCCGTCTTCAGCGCGATGTTGCCGGCAAATCCTTCGGTAACGACCACGTCGACCGTGCCCTTGCCGATGTCGTCGCCCTCGACGAAACCATGGTAGTTCATCGAGGCCATGTTGGCCTCGCGCAACATGCGGCCCGCTTCCTTGACCTCTTCCTGGCCCTTGATCTCCTCGACGCCAACGTTGAGCAGACCGATGCTCGGCCGTTCGATGCCGAACACCGAGCGCGCCATGCCGGTGCCCAAAATGGCGAAATCAACCAGTTGATGCGCATCCGCGCCGATGGTGGCGCCGACGTCCAGCACCACGCTTTCGCCGCGCAATGTCGGCCAGAGCGCCGCGATCGCCGGACGGTCGATGGTCGCCATGGTGCGAAGGCAGAATCTCGACATCGCCATCAGCGCGCCGGTGTTGCCGGCCGAGATGCAGGCGTCGGCAGTGCCTGCCTTGACCGCCTCGACCGCTTTCCACATCGACGACTTCCAGCGGCCATGGCGCAGCGCCTGGCTCGGCTTGTCGTCCATCCTGACTGCTATGTCGCAGTGGATGAACTCGCTCACTTCCGCCAGCTTGGGGAGTTTTGCGAGTTCGGGGCGCACCGCCTCCTCGCGACCATAGATGACGAAGCGGATGTCGGGACGCCGGGTCGCGACCGTCATGAGCGCCGGGATGACCACGCTTGGTCCGTGATCGCCGCCCATGGCATCGATGGAAATCCTGATCACGCGGTGTTCATCTCACAGTTTGCTTGAGCGAGCGCCTGGCGCTGGCAACGGTTTGGGGCTCGCGAAGGTTCGGCGAAAATAGCGTTTTTGGGCTGCCGCACAACCGGCTTTCTCCGATTGGGTCGGGTTTTCAGGATTTTCCGAGGAGGGACCGCAGCTGTTGCTGGAATTCGCTTTCCGCAGCCCCGGCATCGTCGGCAGCCACCATCGAAACGCCTTGCTTGCGTGGATAGGGATCGATCGCCAACCCAAAGAACTGTTCGGCGAGCGCCCCGACGTCAATCGAATTGCCGGAAAACGTTTCAGGACTGTCCGGCCCTTCGGCATCGAGCATTATCTCGCCGCCGCCCTCGAAACCCTGCCGCCCGAGCTTGGACTGCTCCGGCAGAAACAGTGCGTCGACCGCCTCGTCGATATGCGCCTCGACCGGGTCGAGGGAGACGACGCAGGCTTGGGTGATATCGGCCTCGACGCGGCCGCTGACCTTGACGCCGTTGCGCTTCCATGGCGCCACCAGCAGTTCGGCGCGGTAGTTCTCGACCGAGAGCAACTCGTGCTCGCCCGCTAGCGCGGCGCGCTGCGCGGCGTCGGCCTCGATCACCACCGGCAGTCCCTTTTGCGGCAGCCGGGCGACATTGGCCACGAAGGACACGGGGCTCTGGTGATCGGGGCTCTGGTGATCGGGGCTCTGGGAATCGGCGTGTTTCATCTTATCCTTAGATAGTCTTGGCGACGGGGAATGCCACCGTGCCGGAAACAATCGATTCGGTCGCCTGTTCCGCGAGTCGCTTGGAGACATCGGCGACGTAGCCGGCCAGATGCGTTGCTTGCGGCCAAGCGCCGGTATCGGGCCGGACATTGCGGGCAAGGGCAGCGACGAGTGCATCATGGTCGTTTCGTTCCAGCGCATCGTCATAGACGGCAGTCCGGCCATAAAACATCTTCGCCAGTTTCTTCATGCGCTTCGGCACACCGACGTCGCCGATGCCCAGTTCCCGCAGTGAATGCTCGACATCCATGAAGAATTCGTCGATCAGCACCTGTGCGACCTCCCCGGCAACACCGCCCTCGCCGCGCAGCCGGTGCTGGAACAGGAACATGTGCAGCGACAGCATCTCGAAGCGGCCGAGCGGCGTGTCCGGTACATTCCAGTCGGAATAAAACACAGTTTGCCGCGCCGCTGCCACGATTTGTGCGTAAAGCGCCTCGGTGATAGCGCGGTTGGCGTGACGTTCGCGACCAAAAAGGCGCTGGAACATTGAGGGTGGTCTCCCGGGGACCGTTTGTTGAATTGGCCTTGTTGCATCGGCGAGCAAGCTGGTTTACCGGTTTTGCGGCCCAGCGCAAGTTGCGGCCAGCTAATGGAGTTGTAGTTGCGCGCGCTGAAATTCAAGTCGAGTTTTCTGCCCAGGTCAGCTTTGCCTAGATCCGCCGGCGCGGTCTCGCTGCTGGTGGTTGCTTCGGTGCTTTCCGCCTGCAACTCGTCGAAGATGATCGGTGATCTCAATCCGAGCGAGACGCTGACGCAGGGCTACGTCATCGACCAGCAGGCGATTGATCTGGTGCCGGTCGGCTCGAGCCGCGAACAGGTGCTTCTGGCGCTCGGCACCCCGTCGACGAAGGCGACTTTCGACAACGAGGCCTTCTACTACATCTCACAGACGCGCAAGCGTTACGTCGCCTTCGACAAGCCGAGGCTGGTCGACCAGAAGGTGCTGGCGGTCTATTTCGGCGAGGACGGGCGCGTTACCCGGATCGCCAATTACGGCCTGAAGGACGGCAAGGTGTTCGACTTCATCTCAAGGACCACGCCGACCGGCGGCAAGGACCAGAACTTCCTCAGTCAGATCATCAACGGCGCCAGCAAGCTGGCGCCCGGCCTCCCCGGCGGCGGCGGCAGCTCGCTCGGCGGCACCTGATCCATCCCGACAGAATCGGCTTTTCATCCTTTCCTCTTGCTTCCCTGGAAGCAGCAACATCTCAGGCGACCGAAAACCCGCGGGAGCGATCCTGCGGGTTTTGGTTTTTGAGACAGCAAGCCATCATCGCAGGCTGCGGGCCGCAGACGACCTGAACGCGAGCTTTGGAGCCGTCACGGCATCAATGCCCTGATGCTGTATGTCCAAAATAGAAGAACCGCGGGATAGCTCCCGCGGGTTCGGTTCTGGATTTCGGGCCCGGAAGGGCCGAGCGGCCTCAGCCGTGCGCGAGCACGGCCAACAGCAGCAGGGCGACGATGTTGGTGATCTTGATCGCCGGGTTGACAGCCGGACCGGCGGTGTCCTTGTAGGGATCGCCGACCGTGTCGCCGGTCACCGACGCCTTGTGCGCCTCGGAACCCTTGAGGTGCTTGATGCCGTCCTTGTCGGTGAAGCCGTCCTCGAACGATTTTTTCGCGTTGTCCCAGGCGCCGCCGCCAGAGGTCATCGAGATGGCGACGAACAGGCCGTTGACGATGACGCCGAGCAGCGAGGCACCAAGTGCTGCAAAGGCGGACGCCTTTGAGCCCGAGAGCAGCAGCACGCCGAAATAGACGACCAACGGCGCCAGCACCGGCAGCAGCGACGGAATGATCATTTCCCGGATCGCCGCCTT
Source organism: Mesorhizobium sp. f-mel (assembly GCF_053850215.1). NCBI lineage: Bacteria > Pseudomonadati > Pseudomonadota > Alphaproteobacteria > Hyphomicrobiales > Phyllobacteriaceae > Mesorhizobium > Mesorhizobium sp. f-mel. Next base: position 53,248 of record NZ_JBSPTO010000004.1, on the reverse strand, counting down.
GGTCAGAAGATCGACCGCACGCGCATAGTTCGGCTTCGACGTGCCGGCCATGATGCCCGGATCCTCGCGGAACTGCTTGCGCACCTCTTGGACGATGGCGCCCGCCGCACGGCCGACGGCGGTCATGGCGATGCCGCCGAACAGATACGGAATCAGACCGCCGAAGATCAGGCCGGCGACGACGTAAGGGTTGGAGAGGTCGAAAGAGACTTCGCTCATACCCTGGAAGTAAGGATATTTGTCGCTATTGGCGGCAAAGAACTTCAGGTCGTTCGAGTAGGCCGCAAACAGCACCAGCGCGCCGAGACCGGCCGAACCGATGGCGTAACCCTTTGTCACCGCCTTGGTGGTGTTGCCGACGGCGTCGAGCGCATCGGTGGACTGGCGCACTTCCTTGGGCAAGCCGGCCATTTCGGCAATGCCGCCGGCATTGTCGGTGACCGGGCCGAAGGCGTCGAGCGCAACGATCATGCCGGCAAGGCCGAGCATCGTGGTGACTGCGATCGCGGTGCCGTAGAGGCCGGCGAGCTGGTAGGTCGATATGATGCCGCCGACGATGACGATCGCCGGAAGTGCCGTCGATTCCAGCGAGACCGCAAGACCCTGGATGACATTGGTGCCGTGACCGGTGACCGAAGCCTGGGCGATGGAGTTCACCGGGCGCTTGCCGGTGCCGGTATAGTATTCGGTGATCACCACGATGAGGCCGGTCACCGCGAGACCGATCAGGCCGCAGATGAACAGGTTCGTGCCGGTGATGGCCATGCCGGCGACCGTTCCGATCTCGCCCCAGCCCAGCGTTGCCGAGGTGGCGATGCCGAGGCCGACGATCGACAGCAGGCCGGTGACGATCAGGCCCTTATAGAGCGCGCCCATGATCGAGCCGTTGGAGCCGAGCTTGACGAAGAAAGTGCCGACGATGGAGGTCAGGATGCAGGCGCCGCAGATGGCCAGCGGATAGAGCATCGTGGCACTGAGAACGGCGGTGCCGCCGAAGAAGATGGCGGCGAGGACCATGGTGGCGACCACGGTCACCGCATAGGTCTCGAACAGGTCGGCGGCCATGCCGGCGCAGTCGCCGACATTGTCGCCGACATTGTCGGCGATGGTGGCCGGATTGCGTGGATCGTCTTCCGGAATGCCGGCTTCGACCTTGCCGACGAGATCGCCGCCGACGTCGGCGCCCTTGGTGAAGATGCCGCCGCCGAGACGGGCGAAGATCGAGATCAGCGAGGCGCCGAAGCCGAGCGAAACCAGCGAGTCGATGACGACACGGTCGTTTGGCTGAAGGACCATGAATTGGGTGAGGATCAGGTAGTAGATCGAGACGCCGAGCAGGGCCAGGCCAGCGACCAGCATGCCGGTGATGGCGCCCGACTTGAAGGCGATCTCGAGGCCGGCAGCGAGGCTGTTGGAAGCCGCCTGCGCGGTGCGGACATTGGCGCGCACCGAGACGTGCATGCCGATGAAGCCGGCAGCGCCCGACAGAACGGCGCCGATCAGGAAGCCGATGGCGGCGGTGATCGAAAGCAGCCACCAGGCGAGCAGCAGGACCACGACGCCGACGATGGCGATGGTGGTGTACTGGCGCGCCAGATAGGCCTGCGCGCCTTCGCGGATGGCCGCGGAAATTTCCTGCATGCGTGCATTGCCCTGATCGGCCGCGAGAACCGAACGTGTCGCCCAGATGGCGTAAAGGACTGAAAGCAGACCGCAGGCGATGACAGCTGAAATTATGGTCATTGCCGGATTTTCCTCGATTGATGACCCAAAAGAACCCCTCCCTGGGCCGTTGAGACGGGGAGCGGATTCCGCGCGCGGAATCCGCTCCCTTCGCACCGGCTTATGCGAAACAGGGGTGCGAACGTCAAGATATTGTTCGGTTTTTGCCCGGCTTTCGCCCAAAGCCTCTCGGTAGAGCCGCTATCTTTCACTTCAGAACCCGGTCGGGTCATGGAAATCACTGTTTCCCGCCGAGATAAGCAAGGCGATTTCTGAGCTGATTGGTCGGCTACGCCGTCTCCTGCCCCATGCGGCGCGCGGCGTAGCGGCATGGGCGCAATAATTGTTCGGAAGCGTGTGAGCTCGCGGCTGCCTCGTCCCGACAGCGTCATGTCACTACAGCGCCGCGCGTCCGCTTGGACGCGCAAAGGACGCTGTAGCACTTTTGATTTTGCGCATGATCCCCAGCGAAATCGATTCCGATTTCGCCGAAGCGAACCTTCGGTTCGGGGTCATGCGCTGGTCGGCCGCGCGCTTGTCATCTTCAACACACCCAGTGCCACGAAGCACAGCACCGTCACCGGGAAGATGATCCAGTTCAGCATCTCCCAGCCCCAGGCGTTGTAGACGGCGCCCGACATCAGCGATGCGAAAGCGACGGAGCCGAACAGGACGAAGTCGTGAAAACCCTGGACCTTGCCCTTTTCGGATGGCCGGTAGCTGTCGGCGACCATGGCAGTGGCGCCGATAAAGCCGAAATTCCAGCCGAGGCCGAGCAGGATCAGCGCCGTCCAGAACTGCCACAGTGCCAAGCCCGACAGCGCCACCACTGCGCAGCCGACGAGCAACACAAGTCCGGTTGCGACGATCCGTTCGGCGCCGAAGCGATAGATCAGCGAGCCGGTGAAGAAGCTCGGCGCGAACATCGCCATGACATGCCAGGAAATGCCGAGCGTGGCGTCGTCCGTCGAAAGGCCGCAGCCGACCATGGCGAGCGGCGCGCCGGTCATGACGAAGCTCATCAGCGCATAACTGCCGACGGCACAAAACAGCGCCGCGACGAAGCGCGGCCTGGTGACGATCTCGGAGAGCGGCCGTGCGTCGCTGTCGGTGATATCCGCTTTGCCGGCTGCCTTTGCCGGGATGCGCAGGAGCGACAGGATGGCAGCGCCGACAGCTGCCAGCACCAGGATGGACGCAAACGAGCCGGCAAACATCACCGGCGCAAACAATTCGCGGGTGAAGATGACGATCTGCGGCCCAAGGATGGCGGTGACGATGCCGCCGGCCAGCACGAAGGAAATGGCGCGCGCCTTGAATTCAGATGGCGCGTTGTCGGCGGCGGCGAAGCGGAATTGCTGGACGAAGGCACCGCCGATGCCGATCACCAGCAGGCCGAAGGCGAAGAGCCAAAAGCTGGCTTGAAACAGCGCCAGCGTGGCGATCAGACCACCGAGCGCAGTGACGATCGTGCCGGTCATGAAGCCGTCGCGCTGGCCGAGCCGGCGGATGATGGCGGCGGCCGGCAAGGCGCCGAGCGCCACGCCGACGTTGAAGCCGGTGATCGGTGCGGTCGCCAGAGACTTGTCGGAGCCGAGCAGATAATGTCCGGCCAACCCGCCCACGGAAATGGCGATGGGTGCGGCCGAACCGATAATCGCCTGCGAAGCGGCAAGGATGAGCGCCGTGCGGCGCGCTTCCCTGCCAGCCTCGGCGATAGCGACGGCCGTCATGAAGCGTCCTTGCCACGCCCTTCGCCGCGCACCCGGCGCGACACGCGATCGAGCACCGCGTTGACCAGCTTCGGCTCGTCTTCTTCGTAAAACGCCTTGGCGATGTCGACATATTCCGAAACGATGACAGCCACCGGCACGTCCTCTCGCTTCATCAGTTCGTAGACGCCGGCGCGCAATATGGCACGCAGCGTCGAATCGAGCCTGGACAGCGGCCAGTCTTCGGCCAGCGCCTGGCGGATGACCGGATCGATGGTTTTCTGGTTCTCGACGACGCCGGCGAGGATGGCGCGAAACCATTGTGCGTCCGCCTCGCGATAGAGCGCGCCGTCGACTTCCTTGCCGAGCCTGAACGCCTCATATTCGGCGGTGATTTCGAAGACGCCGCTGCCGGCCACATCCATCTGATAGAGCGCCTGCACTGCGGCCAGACGGGCAGCACCGCGCTTGTTGGCGAGGCGTGCTGCGGCCTGGCCGGGTGATGCGGGCCCGCTCACGATCGCTCTCCCAATTGTTGCTTGAGGGCAATCATAGTCAGCGCCGCACGCGCGGCAAAGCCGCCCTTGTCGCCTTCCGAGCGTTTGGCCCGCGTCCAGGCCTGTTCGTCATTTTCGGTGGTCAGGATGCCGTTGCCGATGCAGACCGCTTCCTGCACGGACAAGTCCATCAGGGCGCGGCTCGATTCATTGGCGACGATGTCGAAATGATAGGTGTCACCGCGCACGATGGTACCAAGGGCGACAAAACCGTCATAGCTCGGCCCGCCTTCGGCCGCGCCGTCAAGCGCGAAGGAAATCACCGCGGGAACCTCGAGCGAACCCGGGACGGTGACGACATCGTATGTCGCGCCCGCTTCCTCGAGCGCGCTTGTCGCGCCTTCGAGCAGCGCATCGGCAAGATCGTCATGGAAGCGTGCCTCGATGATAAGAAGGTGGGCCTTCTTCTTCGGGCGAATGAACGCTTTGCCGTGTTGGGATGTGCCAGCCATAGATGTCTCCGGGATCGCCGGTGACTTAGGCCGAAGCCGGTTTGATCGCAAGCAGAAGATTGGTGGAGATGCGGGAGGTCTGCCGAAACTATTTTATTTTCCGGCGCGGAGTCTGACGCGGATCCCTCGGATCAAGGCTCAAAGCCCAAGCCTGCACGACATGGTGGTCAATCACATTACCGGCGTCAACATCGGCTAACGCTTCGCGCGTCAGTTGCTCTTCCTGTCTGGAAGTCCTTCTGCCCTCAATCATCAAAGCCCCACTTTCGCGGCCTCGGCCAAACGCGCCGCGTAGCGGGCCATGGTGTCGATCTCAAGGTTGACCCGGTCGCCGACCTGGCGTTCGCCCCAGGTGGTCACCGTCAGCGAGTGATGGATCAGAAGCACGTCGAAGCGCGTGCCCTCAACCTTGTTGACGGTGAGCGAGGTACCGTCAAGCGCGACCGAACCCTTGGGCGCGATAAATTTGGCCAGGTCGCGCGGCGCTTCCAGCGTGAAGCGCACAGCATCGCCCTCGTCCTTGCGTTCGATGATCTCGGCCGTGCCGTCGACATGGCCTGAAACGATGTGGCCACCAAGCTCGTAGCCGATCTTCAGCGCCCGCTCCAGATTGATCCTCGTGCCGGATTTCCAGCCCATGGCCGTTGTCAGCCTGAGCGCCTCTTCCCAGGCCTCGACCTCGAACCAGCGCGCATTGGCGCCGCTTTCCGGCAAGGCCGTCACCGTTAGGCAGACGCCGCCACAACAAATCGAAGCACCGATGGCGATGGTCTGCGGGTCATAGGCGGTGTCAATGCGCAGGCCGACGCCCTCTCTCAGCGGCTTCACCGCAGCGACGGTGCCGACATCGGTGACAATCCCGGTAAACATCAGATGTCCCTTATCCACTCCGCGTAGCTGTCTTCGCCGAAACGCATGTCGCGCAATTTGCGAAATCCTGCCGGGATATGGTTCGCGTCGATGGGCGATACAATGCCGCTCCTGCCGATCGGCTCCTGCCCCTGGAACAGCACGATGCGGTCGACCAGCCCTTCGGCGAGGAAGGCCTTGGCCACCTTGGCGCCGCCCTCGACCAGCACGCTCGCCATCCCAAGCGCCGCCAGATCCTCGAGCAGTTCCGGCAACGCTATATCGCCTTCATACGTCTCGGTGCCGATGAAGCGCACGCCGGCGCGTTCGAGCGCGGCCCGCCGGTATGGGTCGGCTTCGGCGCAGGCGGCGACATAGAGCGGAACCCGGTCGACGCCGGCGACCAGCTTCGATGTTTCCGGCAGCCTGATCTGGCGGTCGAGCACGATGCGCGCCGGCGAACGGTTTTCCAGCCCCGGCAACCGCACCGTCAGCGCCGGATCGTCCTCCAGCGCCGTACCGATGCCGATCAATATGCCGTCGGCTTCGGCCCGCATCAGATAGACTTCGCGCCGGGCGATGTCGCCGGTGATCGAGACTTGCCCCTCGCCTTCCATGCCGATCTTGCCGTCGCTGGAAAGCGCAAGTTTCAGGATCACTTCCGGACGTTTTTTCAGAGATCGAATGAGATAGCCGGCCATCTGCTCGGCGGCTTCTGCCGCGAGCACCCTTTCGACAGCCTCGACACCGGCGGCACGCAGGATCGCATAGCCCTTGCCGGACACGCGTGGATCGGGGTCGCTCACAGCCCCAACCACCCGCGTGACGCCGGCATTGAGCAGTGCATTGGCGCAAGGCGGCGTGCGGCCATGGTGGGCGCAGGGCTCCAGTGTGACATAGGCGGTGGCGCCGCGTGCGAGCTCGCCGGCCTCGGCCAGCGCCTCGGTCTCAGCATGCGGCCGGCCGCCGACAGCGGTGACACCGGTGCCGACGATCATCGGTCCGGTGCCGTCGTCACGCACGATCAGCGTGCCGACGGAAGGGTTGGTCGCGGTCCGCCCGGCATTTTTGCGCGACAGCCTGAGTGCTGCCGCCATGAAGCGGCGATCAAGACCCTCTTGTTCGGCTTGGCTGCGCCCAGGCCCTGCCATGCTCAGCCGGCGTCCTCTTCCTTGAGCTCGTCACCTTTGAGCTCACCCAGCACGTCGTGAAAATCCTTGGCCTCGCGGAAATTGCGATAGACCGAGGCAAAGCGCACATAGGCGACGTCGTCGAGCGATTTCAGCGCCTCCATCACCAGGCGGCCGACCTCGCCCGAGGCGACCTCGGTCTCGCCCGAACTTTCGAGCTGGCGCACGATGCCGGTCACCGCGCGGTCGATGCGCTCGGGATCGACATTGCGCTTGCGCACCGCGATCTCGACCGAGCGCAGCAGCTTGTCGCGGTCGAACGGCACCTTGCGTCCGGACTTCTTCACCACCACGAGGTCGCGCAACTGCACACGCTCGAAGGTGGTGAAGCGGCCGCCGCAATCGGGGCAGACGCGCCGCCTGCGGATCGCCGCGCCGTCTTCGGCGGGGCGCGAATCCTTCACCTGCGTATCTTCGGACTGGCAGTAGGGACAGCGCATGGACAGCCTTGTATTCGCGATTCTCGTGGAGCGAAAGGCTTAGAGGTTTTTGCCGCGATGGCAAAGTATCGGGATGGTCTCTCGCGCCTCAGAGATAGCGAGGCGCGAAGCAAATTGCCAGATCATACCAGACGGCAACACCGGCCGATTACGGCGCGACGTCGACGGTTGGGAATCCACATGACACGCCGAGGCTGCGATAGGCCTTTGTGAAGCCGTCCATCGATACCGTCGCGACCGGTGTGTCGGCGAAGATCACATCGAGTGCGCTGGCGCGGCGCATGGCACGCAGCAGCGCCAGGCTGATCTCGGGCTTGTTTTTCAACATCCATTTTCCGCCGGCACCCGCCATGGCATCGACGGTCGCCTTGACCTTGCCGTTGCTGTCGCCGAACACCGCCGGAATGTTCTCGCCAGTCGGCAAGTCCTTGTTCTTCATGGCGATGACAAGGGTTGGATAGCCATCGGGCGGCAGTGCATCACCATTCGAGATGGCGAGCGTGAGGGTGCCGCTGGCACCGCTCGCGTCGAGAAAGGCGGTCGAGGCGACACAGGTCCTGCGCAGATCCTCACCGGTATCGATCTCGTCCACAGTGGTGGACCACTTGCCGAAGGTTTCGGTCTTCGGTGCGGCTGGGGTGGGCGCAGACTGTGCCAAAGCGGACAGCGGCAAGGTGGTCAGTGTCGCCAACACGCCAAGCGCGGCAAAGCCAGCGACACGGAAAATCTGCATCATCATTCAAGGCTCCTGTCCGGACTCCGTCCTCACTGAAACAGTGCTTTTCGTCCGGCTGATAAGGGACGACACTTTGCGTGAGCTCAACCGAGATAGGGATAGAGCGGAAAACGATCCGTCAGCGCGGCCACCTTCGCCTTCACCGCTGCCTCGACGGCTGCATTGCCCTCGTCGGAATTCGCGGCCTTGAGCCCGTCCAGCACCTCGGCGATCAGCTTGCCGATCTCGCGGAACTCGGCCTGGCCGAAACCGCGCGTGGTGCCGGCCGGCGTGCCGAGCCGCACGCCCGAGGTGACGAACGGCTTTTCGGGATCGAAAGGGATGCCGTTCTTGTTGCAGGTAATGTTGGCGCGGCCAAGCGCTGCCTCGGCGCGTTTGCCGGTGGCGTTCTTCGGGCGCAGGTCGACCAGCATCAGATGGTTGTCGGTGCCGCCGGAGACGATGTCGAGACCGGTTTCCTGCAGGCTGGAGGCAAGCGCCTTGGCATTGGCGGCAACGCTCTCGGCGTAAAGTTTGAAGCTTGGCTTCAGCGCTTCGCCGAACGCCACCGCCTTGGCGGCGATGACATGCATCAGCGGGCCACCCTGCAGGCCCGGAAACACGGCCGAATTCATCTTCTTGGCGATATCCTCGTCGTTGCACAGGATCATGCCGCCACGCGGGCCGCGCAGCGACTTGTGCGTGGTGGTGGTCACAACATGGGCATAGGGCAGCGGCGACGGATGCACGCCACCGGCGACCAGGCCGGCAATATGGGCCATGTCGACCATCAGATAGGCGCCGATCGAGTCGGCGATCTCGCGAAAGCGCTTCCAGTCCCAGACGCGCGAATAGGCGGTGCCGCCGGCCAGGATCAGCTTCGGCTTGGTCTCGTGGGCGGTCTTCTCGATCGCATCCATGTCGAGCAGATGATCGTCCCTGCGCACGCCGTAGGAAACGACCTTGAACCATTTGCCGCTCATATTGACCGGCGAGCCATGGGTCAGATGCCCGCCCGAGTTCAGGTCGAGACCCATGAAGGTATCGCCGGGCTGCAGCAGCGCCAGGAACACCGCCTGGTTCATCTGGCTGCCGGAATTCGGTTGGACGTTGGCGAAGTTACAGCCGAACAGCTTTTTCGCACGCTCGATGGCTAGTTCCTCGGCCACGTCGACGAACTGGCAGCCGCCATAGTAGCGCTTGCCCGGATAGCCCTCGGCGTATTTGTTGGTCATGATCGACCCCTGCGCTTCCAGCACGGCGCGGGAGACAATGTTTTCCGATGCGATCAGCTCGATCTCGTGGCGCTGGCGGCCGAGTTCGTTACGGATCGCGCCGAAAATCTCCGGGTCGGCATCGGCAAGCGTGGTTTCGAAGAAGGATTCGAATTTGTTCGACACTGCCGCTGCTGTTGCCATGCTTGAGATCCTTGTCGTCCGGGGGGTCTGCCGCGCCATTAACACAGTTGCTTTCGCCCCGCCACGTTTGCAGCGCGAAATTTGCTGGCCGGATTGCGGCAGCGAGGCGAAGAGCCCACCTATTTCCTTGCCTGACCGCCCCTCAGCAAGGCCTCGGTGAGCGTGATCTCGTCAACAGCGCCCGCGTCGTATGATCGTTGATCTGCCAACGCCGAAACATGGCGCGCACCGCGCCTTGGCCGCGTGGCGACTTGCATGGCTCTGTACCGAACGGCGCTTTCCGGACCCTGCGCGAAGCGCGCCCTCCAGCCGGATACAAAAAGGCCGCCCTCACCGGCGGCCTTTCAGCAAAAAGATCGGTCGCTTAGAGCGCAGAGGTGATTTGCAGCTCGTTGGCTCCGTCGAGCCCGTAGATGTCGTCGCGGAACTGCACGACGCCAGGCCCCGTCGACCAGGCCGAGATGTAAAGGAAATAGACCGGCACCGGATTGGTGACCTGCACCGGGATGTTCTCGCCGCTCTTGATCGCCGACTCGAAATACTGGCGGTTCCAGCCCGGCGTGTCGCGCAGGATCCAGGTGACGAGGTCGCGCACGTTCTGGACGCGCACGCAGCCCGAGGAATCGAAGCGCATCATCTTGCCGAACAGGCTCTGCTGCGGCGTGTCGTGCATGTAGACGCCGTCCGGGCTCGGGAAATTGATCTTGACCGAGGCCATCGCGTTGCCGGCGCCCGGATCCTGGCGGAAGCGGTATTTCTCCGCGTCGTCGGTCGACCAGTCGACGGTCAGCGGATCGACCTCGCTGCCATCCGGTGCGAACAGGCGGATCTTGCTGTCCTTGAGGTAGTTGGGGTCCTTCCGCATCAGCGGAATGATGTCCTTGCGCACGATCGATACCGGCGCGTTCCAGTAGGGATTGACGATGATCTCGTTGATCTTGGAATCGACGATCGGCGTCTGGCGGTCGATCTTGCCGACAACGGCGGTGTGGCGCAGCACGACGCGGTCGTTCTCGACCGCCTCGATCTGGGCGCCCGGGATGTCGACCAATACATAACGGTTGCCCAGCGTGCCGGCACGTTCGTTCAGCCGCTGCAGATTGGTCTGCAGCTGGCCAAGCCGGACCTGCGCCGAAACATTCATCGCCGCATAGGTATATTGGCCCAGGGTCCCGTCGGAAGGCAGGCCATGGCGCGCCTGGAAGCGCTTGACCGCCGCATCGACATAGGAATCGAAGGCCTCTGACAGGCCGGCGCTCTGCGCCAGGTCGCCCGAAATCATCAAGCGCCTGCGCAATGGCACCACGTCGGAGTCGACAACACCGAGCTGCAATTTCTTGGTATCCGGGACCGGCTCCCAGCCGCCCTGCGCGACAATGTTCTGATACTGCGCTATCGCCTGCTCGGTGTACGCAACGGTCTGCAGGCTGACGATCGGCAGCGTCGAGGCCACCTTGCCGCCCTGGCTGGCGCGGGCGTCGAACTGGTCGTTCCAGTTGCCGCGGCCTGAGGATTTCAGGATATCCGCGATCACGTCCTGCGCGCTGGCACCACCGGCAAGCATCGTCGCGGCCAACGCGGAGGCTCCGGAAAGGAAGAAACGGCGACTGGTTCTCATGTACGCTCCAGACATTCCTATAACAATTTCACCGGGCGATGCCGCCCGCACTCTAGGGTTGGCATTGTTAACAATTAGCCAACCATGACCCCTATCACTTCGTGAGAGCGCGCCGGGGGCGACTGCGTTCAGGGAGACGCCGGCTTTCGCCGCAACATCACCCGCATCCTCGCTTTCACCGGGAATATGGCGGCAACGTGGCCCTGACCGTGATTTGGATCGGCCGGTATCACGAAACGGAAAGACCGATGCTTTTCGGCACCGGTCCTTGATTGGCTGTCCCCGACCGCGCTTCTATGGCGCGGCTCCCGATCTCGATGCGGCGCCTTACATCCGATACGCAATCGTGTCGTTCCAGAACCGATCCAGCCGCTGCAGGGCGCGGTTCATCTGCTTGAATTCTTCCGTGTTGATGCCGCCGACCTGCTCGATCGAGCCGACATGGCGCTCGTAGAGGCCGCCGACGACTTCCGCCACCTCACTGCCCTTCGGCGTCAGCGAGACCCGCACCGAACGACGGTCGATGCGCGAGCGCTGGTGGTTGATGAAGCCGAGATCGACCAGCTTCTTCAGATTGTAGGAGACGTTCGAGCCGAGATAATAGCCGCGCGAGCGCAGTTCGCCGGCGGTCAGCTCCGAATTGCCGATGTTGAAGAGCAGCAGCGCCTGGATGGCGTTGATGTCGGAACGGCCGTTGCGGTCGAATTCGTCCTTGATCACGTCAAGCAGACGGCGGTGCAGCCGCTCCACCAGCTGCAGCGATTCCATGTACAGCGAACGGATTGCCTCGCGGCGGTCATCGGATACGTTGGCGGTCTTCGCCGCCGGACGGGAATTGATCATTGTCTTTGCCTCTCGTTTGTCGCCTGGTGATTTTTTGTTTTTCACCTTGATCGCGACACTATCGAATACTCATAAAATTCGACTTAAACGCTAGGGCTAACAAGAGCTTACCGGTAAGAGGTTTCGAAAGAGGCTTAACGAAGGGTCACCCGAACAAGGATGATTAACCTAAAGATTTAGCCAATGGTTCCGGGCGAAATTTGCGCGTCCAATCGGACGCGCGGCGCTATTCTTGTTGAGTATCGGTCCGATGCTCTATTGCCGGCTCTGGCGCTTCTGCATCCAGATCACCACGCGAAAGACGATGTAGAGCAGCGCCACCGCCGCATGCGAGGCGAGGATCAGCGGCCGGTGGCCGAAGAGCTCGGGAAAGCCGGCATACATGACGATCTCGGTCGCCGCGCAGATGAACCAGATCACCGGCCCCCAGGAGGCCAGCATCCACAGACCGGCGGCGGCGAAGGGGAAGAAGACGGCGAGCGTCACCGCCGCCACCTGCCAATGCACCGGCATCAGGTCGAAGCGCCACAACGAGCCGGGATAGAAGCCGATCAGCCGGATCCAGTACAAAATCCCGAACAACAGGCAGTAGCCCGATATGACGCGCTGGAACCAGGCGAAGATGACCTCGACCGTCGAGGGCTGGAGCACGACGCGTCTCGACGTGACGTCGCTCACAGCTCGAGTTCCCGTTCGCCAAGCGGAGCAAAATAGGCGTCGACCTCGGCAGCACTGACGTCGTCGATGCCTGCCGGCCGCCATTGCGGCGTCGAGCCCTTGTCGATGATGGCAGCGCGGATGCCTTCGTAGAAATCGTGGCCGGCAAGCATGCGGTTGAGGATGCGGAATTCCGTCCGCATGCACTCGTCCATCGATAGCGTCAGCCCGGCGTTGATCTCGCGCCAGGCGACATGCAGACTGGTCGGCGAGCGGGTGCGGATCGTCGCCAGGGTCTTTGCCGCGAACGCATCGGCGGGTGCGGCGCGCTCCAGGCTGCCGATGACGTCATCCAGCGACGTTTGCGCGAAATGCCGGGCGATTGCTTCCAGCGTCCGACTGTCAGTCTCGCGGCGGGCCGGGACGGAAAAGCCGCGCAGCGCCGATTCCGGGTCGCCGGTCGCGACCAGCCGGTCGAGAAAACCGGCCTGGTCCTGCGCCTTGATCGTATGCGTCGCCAGGCCCGACCACAAAGCGTCGCCATAGCGGATGCGGGTTCCGGTCAGGGCCAGATACATGCCGAAACTGCCGCCAAGGTTCGGCAGGAGATGACTGGCGCCGACATCCGGGAAAAAGCCGATGCCGACTTCCGGCATGGCGAATTGGGCGTTTTCGGTCAGCACCCGATGCGAACCGTGGAACGAGATGCCGACGCCGCCGCCCATGACGATGCCATCGATCAGGGCGACATAGGGTTTTTTGAACCGCGCGATGCGGGCGTTCAGCCGGTATTCGTCGGCGAAGAAATCGACCGGCGGCTTTCCCGCCCGGCCGGCCTCGTAGATGTGGAGGATGTCGCCGCCGGCCGAAAACGCCCTGCCCTCGGCCTTGACGATGACGACGTCGACGCCGTCGTCCCGCTCCCAGGCGCGCAGCGCCTTGTCGAGCGCCTTGACCATGCGGTGGGTGACGGCATTGAGCGCTTGCGGCCGCGTCAGCGTGACGATGCGGGCCCTGTCCAATCGTTCGAAGCGGATCTCGTCGCTGCCGCCAAAATCCATCGCCTGACATTCCCTCCCCTGCGCCGCCGGGACTAAAGTGCTAAAGCGTGGCGCATGGGTGCGTCAATGCCAAGGTCAATCCTGTCCTGCTACGGTCAGCCGGATTTGGTATACCGATATCCAGGTAATGCCAGCCCGGCACAATCGTGCCGCATTGGTCAGCGGCGGAAGCTCGTGGTAAAAGCTGCCGATCCGGAGTTTTGGCGATGAACAAATTCACCCCAGCAAAGCCTGCCGGCGCGCGCAGCGTCGACGAGATCACCGGCAGCCGCCGCTTGCGCCGCATGCGCAAGGCCGACTGGTCGCGCCGCCTCGTCCAGGAGAACCGGCTCTCCGTCGACGACCTGATCTGGCCGATCTTCGTCGTCGATGGGAAGAATATCCGCGAACCGATCGCCGCCATGCCCGGCGTCTTCCGCCTGTCGCTCGACCTTGCCGTCAAGGAGGCCGAGCGCGCGGCAAAGCTCGGCATTCCGGCGATCGCCACCTTCCCGAATGTCGAGCTCAGCCTGCGCGACCAGACCGGCTCGCATATCCTCGATCCGGAAAACGTCATCAACCGCGTCACGCGCGCCATCAAACACGCGGTGCCAGAGATCGGCATCATCACCGACGCAGCGCTCGATCCCTTCACCTCGCACGGCCACGACGGCATCTTGCGCGACGGTATCATTGTCAACGACGAGACGGTGGAACAGGTGACGGCGGCTGCCGTCATCCAGGCAGCGGCCGGCGCCGACATCATCGCGCCTTCCGACATGATGGACGGCCGCATCGGCGCCATTCGCGACGCACTCGACGCCAACGGCTTTTCCGATGTGGCGATCATGTCTTACGCAACGAAGTTCGCCTCCGCCTTCTACGGCCCCTACCGCGAGGCGGTCGGCACCGCCGGCCTGCTCAAGGGCGACAAGAAGACCTATTACATCGACCACGCCAATTCCGACGAGGCAGTGCGCGAGGCCGAGCAGGATCTCGCCGAAGGCGCCGACATGCTGATGGTCAAGCCCGGCCTGCCCTATCTCGACATCATCCGGCGGCTGAAGGACGAGTTCCGGGTGCCGACCTTCGCCTACCAGGTGTCGGGCGAATATTCGATGATCAAGGCGGCTGCCGCCAATGGCTGGATCGATGGCGACAAGGCGATGCTTGAATCGCTTCTCGCCTTCAAGCGCGCCGGCTGCGACGGTATTCTCACCTATTTCGCGCCCGAAATGGCGGCGATGCTGAAGGGGTAGCATCCCCTTCAGCCGAACATTGGTTCGCGGCGCGAACAATAGCCGGCGATCCGCTTCGACATACAGGACAATTTCAGTTTCCGGCCGGTGAAACGCAGCGAGAGTCGCCTGGCCCTTCGCTCTCGCCTTGCCGTGTTCCAAAAAACAGCTTGCAATTTCGCAATCAGTTAAGCTACCCAATAACTGATTGCAAAATGCAACTGGTTATCGAGGAGGCTCTCATGTCCAAACTTCGCGTCAACGCTTTCACCCTGTCGCTCGACGGCTTCGGCGCCGGTCCTGACCAGGATCTCAGCAATCCTCTCGGTGTCGGCGGAGAAGATCTGCACAAATGGATGGTCGGCACCCGCACATTTCGTCAGATGGTTGGCAAGGAGGGCGGCACCATGGATACCGACGAGGCGTTCACCGTGCGCAGCTTCGAAAATGTCGGCGCCTGGATCCTGGGCCGCAACATGTTCGGCCCGATCCGCGGCGAATGGCCGGACGAGAACTGGAAAGGCTGGTGGGGCGACAATCCACCTTACCACGTACCGGTCTTCGTGCTGACCCACCATCCACGCGACCCTATTGTGATGGAAGGCGGCACGACCTTCTATTTCGTCACCGACGGCATCCACTCGGCGCTGGAACAGGCGAAGGCGGCGGCCGGCGGCAAGGATGTTCGGGTCGGCGGCGGCGTCGCCACCATCCGTCAATATCTGCAGGAGAAGCTGATCGACGAGATGCACCTGGCGGTGTCGCCGCTGCTGCTCGGCAAGGGTGAGAACCTTTTTGCAGGCCTCGACATGCTCAAGCTCGGCTATCAGTGCACCGAACAGGCGGCGACGCCGCTTGCCACGCATGTCATCATCAAGCGGGCTTAGCGGCACTTCTGCAACGTTGGTGATTGGCGAAACCCTCGGTGCAGGCCCATTTCTCCCCGTCACTATACCGGGAGAAATGCCCGGCAGGGCAATGAGGGGCGGCGCAACCCATCGAAGATTGCGTCAGAATGAGTTTGGCCCACGCAGTAACTTGGCCGGGTTCAACTGCCGAGGTCGGCGCCGCCCCTCATCCGCCTGCCGGCACCTCTCCCGGTATACTGACGGGGAGAAGGGAACCCTGCCTCAATACTTCTCCGGTACATACAGCTCGCGCGGCAGCACCTGGCGCTCGTATTCGGGATTGAAGACGCGGTCGGGCAGTGTGATCTCTTCGTGCGGCACTTCTTCATAAGGCATCTGCTTGAGGAGATGATCGATGCAGTTCAGCCGCGCCCGCTTCTTGTCGTTGCCTTCGACGATGAACCAGGGGGCTTCGGGAATGTTGGTGCGGGCGAACGTCTCTTCCTTGGCCTTGGTGTACTGCTCCCAGCGCACGCGCGATTGCAGGTCCATCGGCGACAGCTTCCACTGCTTCATCGGATCATGGATGCGCATCTGGAAACGCATCTGCTGCTCCTCGTCGGTGATGGAGAACCAGTATTTGACCAGCGTGATGCCGGAGCGGACGAGCATGCGCTCGAACTCCGGCACGTCGCGAAAAAACTCCTCGACCTGATCCGGTTCGGCAAATCCCATCACCCTTTCGACGCCGGAGCGGTTGTACCAGGAGCGGTCGAACAGCACGATCTCGCCGCCTGCCGGCAGATGCGGGACGTAGCGCTGGAAATACCATTGCGACTTTTCGCGTTCGGTCGGCGCCGGCAAGGCTACGACGCGGCAGATGCGCGGATTGAGCCGCTGGGTGATGCGCTTGATGACCCCGCCCTTGCCGGCCGAATCGCGGCCCTCGAAAACCACGACCAGCTTCTTCTTGTGATATGCCACCCAGGACTGCAGCTTGATCAATTCGGATTGCAGCGTGATCAGGTCGCGAAAATATTGCTGGCGATCCATCGAGGGCGGATGCGCTTTCTTGTAGATCTTGGCGATCTCCAGCGACACCGCCGGTTCCGACATTTCCAGCTCGTAATCTTCGTCAAGCGTGTCGGCGAGTTCCGCCTCCAGCCAGTCCTTGGCAGGAGAATTCTGTTTTGCTTCGGTCATTTATGCTGCTCCGCGTGCGAGCCCCTGTCGGCGTCCGGCCTGCCGGCCAAGACCGAACACCTTGAGCCGACTTGCATACAGGCCGGCAATGACGGTTTTATTGCAGCCGGCCTGTGTGCCGGTCGCGCAAATCCGTGAGATGTGATCGATCAGCCTCCATGGCATGCACGACAAGCGGCTCGAATTGTCCTACAAATGCCAGGCTCCCCTCGGGCGGCCTTCGAAGCAGCCCTTCCCAACGCAATTGCGAGGATCTGACATGGAATACCGCACTCTCGGCCGTTCCGGGCTGAAGGTTTCGACGCTGACCATGGGCACCATGACCTTTGGCGGCGCCGGCGCATTTTCGGCGGTCGGCAAGACCGATCTCGACGAGGCGCGCCGGATGATCGACCTCTGCATAGATTCCGGCATCAATCTCATCGACACCGCCAATGTCTATTCGAACGGGCTTTCGGAAGAGATCATCGGCGAAGCGCTCGGCGGCAAACGCAAGGGCGATGTGCTGATCGCCTCCAAGGCGCGCATGCGGATCGGCACGGGCCCCAACGACGAAGGGCTGTCGCGCTACCATCTGATCCGCGAGTGCGAGAAGAGCCTGAAGCGCCTCAGGACCGACGTCATCGACATCTATTTCCTGCACGAATGGGACGGCACGACGCCGCTCGAGGAGACCATCGCCGCGCTCGACACGCTCGTCAGCCAAGGTAAGGTCCGCTATGTCGGCTGTTCCAACTATTCCGGCTGGCAAGTGATGAAGGCGCTGGGGATCAGCGACCGCCAGCACCAGCCGCGCTTCGTCACCCAGCAGATCCACTACACGCTGGAAGCACGCGAAGCCGAATATGAACTGCTGCCGATCTCGGTCGACCAGGGGCTTGGCGTGTTGGTGTGGAGCCCGCTCGCCGGCGGACTGCTGTCCGGCAAATACCACCGCGACCAGGCCACCTCCCGCCAGCTCAGCGGCTGGACGGAGCCGCCGATTCGTGATGGAGACCGGCTGTGGCGGATCGTCGATGTGCTTGCCTATATCGGCAAGAACCATGGCGTCTCGGCAGCGCAGGTGGCGCTTGCCTGGCTGCTCGGCCGGCCGGCCGTCAGCTCGCTGGTGATCGGCGGACGGACCGAAGCGCAGTTCAAGGACAATATCGCCGCTGCAAGCCTGGTGCTGACCAGCGATGAGCGCGCACGCCTGGACGCTGTGAGCCGCCCGCCCGTTCTGTATCCCTACTGGCACCAGCAATTCACGGCAAAGGACCGGTTTGGTCCGGCCGATCTGGTTCTTGACCGGGAAGATATCTGACAACGGTCCTGATCAGGTCGAAGGTCGCCGCGGCTTAGCCTGAGATAAAACGCCAGACCTCGGGATCAGGCTCGATCTGGCCGCTGAGCACGAAGTACTTGTAGAGCACGAGCAAGCAGATCGCCTGCTCGGCCCGTTCGTCGGCGAACTCGCGGCAATAGGCGTTGGCGGCGGCAACGATGCGCTCGGCCTCAGTCGGATGACGTTCGAGATATTGCACCCGCTCGGCAAGATCCGTGAAATCAGGTTCGAGCGGCACATAGTGAACATCGGCCACGAGTTCGCTTTCGGCGAACCATGTCTCATACGTCGGCGGCGGCATCAGGCACAGCGAATTCGAACTCATGATCCATTTTAGGTTGGTCGCCACATCGTTGCCTTCGAGCGAAATGATATAGCGACAGCGCCGCTGCTGATCGATGCTCAGATAAGATTTGCGATATTCCGGCGCTGCCGTCGGTTTGGGCGTGCCGACATCGCAAAAGGGCAGATCGCGCGCGGCCTCCAGAAGCAAGGTCCTTATCGGGTTGTTGAGCTCGCCGCGCCACACCGCAACCGGAAGCTTGTCCGCGAAGGCTACATCGTCGGCGGGCATGTGGAAGTGGCGGAACTTGTTGAGCTTGAACAGGACCCCGTTCCTGTTGTCGCCGGCGATCGGCCGATCCTTGACGATCGACGGCATCGCAGGCACTTCAATGACGTCGCCGAATTCGAAGTCGATGCGCAAATCGGGATCGAAGTAGCGGGCAAATTCCTTCAGATCGTAGTAATACATGCTCCGGCCTCTCGGCAGCCGGCTGACCGGCACGGCGCCGGCGCTCGGCGCGAAAGGGTCCTGCAACCTATTGTAATAATTGAGACGCGCGCGGACCGATCCATCCGAAAGCCCAGCCTGATCGAGCAGCCCGGCGAGCCTGCGGCGGAACATCGCCTGCGGTGCAATATCGCGTACGGCATTGCGCGCATAGTAGAATAGCTTCTGTGCGTTTCTTTGAAGGGTGGCCATCGGTCACTTGATAAAAAGTCGGCTTGTGATTTGCCCCCCGGCCCCTCCTACACCATTGTGCCAGCCATCTTGCAAGCCACAGAACCGTGTTCAGCTAGCCTGCCGGCTGTGTATGGAGCCGATCGCTCTTTGCGGTGTTGTGTTTGGAGCCCAATGCTCCTAGGCAGGGCTAAGAACCTTGGGATTGTGAAAGGAAGAGATATGGCGCGAGCACCGAATTACGGCCAGGAGCGCAAGGAACGCGACCGGCAGAAGGCCGCCAAGAAGGCGGAAAAGCAGGCGGCCAAGGTGGCAGCCAAGGAACGTTCGAAACCCGAAGACGAGACCACGTCCGAGACCGAAACGGAAACGGCAGAGTAAAACGCATCCGGCCCGCGAGGCGGATCGGATTTGGCCTAGGAATCCCGCTGCGTCTTCAGGCCGGCGCCTTGTCGCTGACGAACACGTTCACCTCGCGCGCGGCGGCGATGAAGGCGCGCCTTGCGGTCATCGCCGGTTTGTCGCCGGCCAGCGCATCATGGCAGGCCTGCAGCGCTTCGCGATGCTTTGGACTGCGCTTGCCGGGCCAGCTGTTGAGGAGGTAGTCGGAAGCCTCGCGGACGGTACGCAAGAGCTGAGTGGTTCCCTCCGCGCCCGACTTGACGGTCACGGGTGTTTCAAATCGGTTGTTTTCCATCGCCGCTCTTACGCCATCGGCGCTCGCGAAGCGAGGGCGAAAGTGGTTGCCTCCGCAATCACGCCGCGACGACGGCAAATCCCCTGGCGCGCAGGCCGCGCCGGTCATTGTGCAATGACATCACCAGCCGGTCGCGGCTGCCGACGATATGGGCCGAAAGCCGCCGTGCCGCCTCATCGGCATCGCCGGTCCGCACCGCTGCCAGAATGGCACGGTGCTCGGCCCAGGCACGGCCGAGTGCCGCCTCGTCGCGCACCTCCAGCCAACGGGCGCGTGACAGGCGCGTCATGGCATCGCGAACCGCCCTGAGCAGGAACTCGTTGCCGGACAGGCGTGCCAGCTCGATGTGAAAATCCATGCCGACGCGATGCCATTCCTCGCGCGGGGTGCCGGCGTCACAGGAGTCCAGCATCGCCTCGATGACGTCGACGGCGCTCCTCTCCTCCAAGGCACAAGTCAGCTTGACCGCCGCCACCTCGACCGCCTCGCGGTAAACGGCGATCTGCTCGAGCTCGGTGAGGTTGATCGGCGATACCGTCCAGCCGCGCCCGTCGCGGCAGACCAGACCTTCCGTCTCGAGCCGCAGCAATGCTGCCCTGACCGGCGTACGCGAGGCCCCGAAGCGGCTTTCGATCCAGCGCTCCGTCAGCCGCTCGCCCGGGCCGATCTCGAGGCCGAGGATCATTCCGCGAAGGTGTTTTTCGACATTCTGCATCTGCGACATGGTGTTCCGTTCTGGCTATTTGTTCTGGCTATCTGGTCGCTGCTCAGCGTTGAGAGCGCCGCATTGACAGCCGTCGAGCTTGCGTCCATGACGGATACCAACTTGGTATCCCAAAATGGTATCTGCAGCAAGCCGCCGACAGACTTGCCGGACAGGACAGGACATGCCGCAAGACGCCACCCCTGCCACGCAAGGCGCCCACAACATCCACTGGCGCCGCAATCTCGCCGTGTGCTTTGCCGGCTCGTTCAGCACGCTTGTCGCGATGACGCTGCTGTTGCCCTTCCTGCCGCTTTACGTCGAGCAGTTGGGTGCCGAGGGGCACGCGGCGATTGTGCAGTGGTCCGGCATCGCCTATGGCGCGACGTTCTTCGCCGCCGCGCTGGTGGCGCCGCTGTGGGGACGGCTGGGGGACCGCTACGGCCGCAAGCTGATGCTGGTGCGTGCCAGTTTCGGCATGGCCGTCTGCATGTCGCTGACCGGCATGGTGGAGACTGTCTGGCAATTGGTGCTGCTGCGCCTGCTGATCGGTTTCGCCGGCGGCTATTCCTCGGGCTCGACCATTCTCGTCGCCATGCAGACGCCGAAGGACCGGTCAGGCTGGGCGCTTGGCGTGCTGTCGGCCGGCATCACCGCAGGCGCCCTCGTCGGCCCCCTGCTCGGCGGCGCGCTGCCGCCTTTGATCGGCATCCGCGCAACCTTCCTGCTCGCCGGCGGCATCATTTTTCTGGCGTTCCTGGCAACGACTTTTTTCATCGAGGAGAACCCTCGCCCGGTAGCCGACAAATCAGCATCGACTGAGAAGCCGAAACGCGGCTGGTCGCAAATCTCGGACAAGCGCCCGGTCGTCGCCATGCTGGCGACCGGCACGCTGTTGAGCTTCGCCACAATGTCGATCGAGCCGATCATCACGGTCTACGTCCAACAGCTCATAGAGGATCAAAGCCGCGTCACGCTGATCTCCGGCGTCGTCATGTCGGCGGCAGCACTTGGCGCCATTCTGTCGGCCTCGCGTCTCGGAAAACTCGCCGACCGCGTCGGCCATTGGAACGTCATCATTGGGGCGCTTGCCGTCTCGGCGCTGCTGCTCATCCCGCAAGCCTTCGTCACGCAGGGCTGGCAGCTCGTCGGCCTGCGTTTCCTGATGGGGCTGGCGCTTGGCGGTCTTTTGCCCTGCATCACCAGCGTCATCCGCCACAATGTTCCGGACGGCGTCGGCGGCAATGTGCTCGGCCTATCGATCTCGGCGCAATATGTCGGACAGGTCGCCGGACCACTGCTCGGCGGCTTCGTCGGCGGTCATTTCGGCATGGGCGCGGTGTTTCTCGGCACATCCGTGCTGATGGCAGGCGGAGCTGCGTATAACTGGCTGGTCCAGTCGCGACGCGCGCGCGACATGCTGGTGCAGGCGGGCAAGTCGTGACACCGTTCGCGAGCTATCATTACTTGACGGAGACCAGAGACATGAGCACGGCCGAGCAGCCAGCAAGCGGCAGTGGCCGCATTCTCATTTTCACCGGCGGCCTGTGCGGCGCGGCCGGCGTGGCACTCTCCGCCACGGCCGCGCACCTGGGCGGCGCTTTCGTCGGCACGGCCGCGTCCTTCCTGCTCATGCATGCGCCGGTCTTTCTTGCCGTCGGCCACGTCGGCGCAAACCGGATCCTGCGAACCGCAAGCCTTGTCCTTCTTGTCGGGCTTGTATTGTTCTGCAGTGATCTCCTCGCCCGTGAATTTCTCGGCTCGCGGCTTTTCCCGATGTCGGCGCCGATCGGCGGCACCCTGCTCATCGCCGGCTGGCTGGCGGTTGCAGCCTCGGCGCTCATGCGCCCGCGCTCCTGAGATGGCGCTTTCGGGCAAACGGCTGGGGCCCGTTTCCGCCAAACGACGATCAGTCAGTCGATGACTGCCGGCGTTCGGGCCGGACCGGCAGGTCGCGATTGCGTGCAGCCGGCTTGGTCAGGCGGCACCGCTCCGGCCTATCGATGGCCGGCGAGATGCCCCAATAGTTGCGATAGATGTCTTCGAACAGATGATTGATCGGATGCATGGCTAGGCTCCTTTTTCAACTTGAATCGATCCAATCGACACGCCCGAAAATGCCGAGCCGATCAGCTCCGCTTGCGCTCCACGAGAAAACGCAGGTCGCGGATCCACGGGCCGGCCCTGCCGCAACGTGTCCGGGTCACCGCGTTCGAGGTTATGCTCCAGTCGTTGCGATAGATGTCTTCGAAAAGATAGTTGACGGGGTGCATGGCTGTCTCCTTCCTGAATCGATCCAACGGACAGATGGCATTTGGACTTGGATCGATTCAAAGATAAACCCAACCGCACCGATGTCAAGCAAAAATTTGAATCGATCCAACGAAAGTGCTAGAGAGGAGTCTGGAGGCAAAAATGGCGTCGTCCACCGAAAGCAATACAAGACCCATCCGGCTGGCCGACATCGCCAAGGCCGCCGGGGTTTCGCACGGCACCGCCTCCAACGTGTTCAGCCGCCCTGAGATCGTGCGCGAGGAGGTCCGCGAACGGGTCAAAGCGGCCGCGGAGGCGCTGGGTTATGCCGGGCCCGACCCCAAGGGCCGGCTGCTGCGCGCCGGCAAGGTCAACGCGATCGGCGTCGCCACGACCGAGCCCCTCGCCTATTTCTTCGACGACCCCTTTGCCCGCGCGATGATGGCCGGGATTTCCGAGGCATGTGACGCCACCGGCGCCGGCATCGCGCTGGTATCGGCCGGCAACCAGGAGAAGCTTGCCTGGAACATCCAGAGCGCCCTGGTCGACGGCTTCATTCTTTTCTGCATCGAGGGAGGTCCGCGCCTCGTCGAGCTAACACGCGAACGCAAGCTCCCCTTCGTGGCGCTCGAACTCGGTTCCGAGGACGACACCGTGTCGGCGATCGGCGTCGACAATGTCGTCGGCGCCCGCATGGCGGCACGCCATCTGGCGGAGCTTGGTCATCGCCGCTTCGCCGTGCTGTCGCTTGCCCTCGCCGACGGTCGCACCGGTCTGGTCACACCAGAGCAGGTCCGCTCGGCGGTCTACACGGGAACACGCGACCGCTATGCAGGCTATTTCGAGGAGCTCTCCCGCTTCGGCGTGGATACAGCCAGCGTACCGGTCTTCGAGACCGAGAACGACGAGGCCAGCACCAGAGCGGGCCTCGAAACGGTATTCGCCTCGGCCGAGCCGCCCACCGCCATCCTGGCGATGTCGGACAGGATCGCCATGATCGCCATCGAGTGGCTGAAGGCACGTGGCTTCTCGGTTCCCGGCGACGTTTCCATCGTCGGCTTCGATGGCGTGCCGGACGCGGCGCTTTGCGATCCTGCACTCACCACGATCGCCCAGCCGATCGCCGAGATCGGCCGCCGGGCGGCACGAACGATCCTTGATTTCGACGGCACGGTGCGGCGTGAGACGCTCGGCGTCGAGCTTGTCGTCAGGGCATCTTCCGGACCGCCGCCCAAAACAGCTTGAACCCGGACGCTTACGGATTGCTAGTCGCCATGGCCCCCACACCGAAGGGCGTATGGACAGGCGGCGTCTCGCTACGGACCGGCTTGCTCTTACCGGACTTTCCAATACCCGACAGCCATTCAAGATAATAAGCGAGCGCGAACTGCATGGCGATGCCGGCGGCGATAAGCAAACTGTCATAGGCAAACCCGCCCGGGTTGATCAGCTTCATCACCTGCGCCACCATAGCGATCACCGTGCCGGCGATGAAAACCGGCAGCGAACGTTTGCCCAATATGGCGAGCGGATGGTCGCGACTGGTGCGGAACAGGTTCGAGACAGAAGGAAAGGCCACAATCAGGTAGCTCACCGCCAGGATGTGGACCAGCCTCGGCAGCGACAGGAATGTCTTGTCGAAGCCGGTCAGCACCACGGGCAGGTTCAGCCACGACACGTGCCCCCATAGCGGGCTGTGCACCCAAATCAATGCCGCCGCGACATAGACCGCCGCCGTGCCGACCAGCCAACGGTTGACCGGAATGGTGCCGCCGCGCTTGATATGCAGCATACTCGCCAGGCCGATGTTGAAGAGGAACTGCCACGACAGCGGATTGAGGAACCAGAAGCCGGGCTCAGGATAATTCGGCGGCGCGATCTGATAGATTCCGGCAACCAGCCACAGAGCTCCCGATATCGCGAGCGTCGCCACGGGCCTGTAGCTGATGAACAGCAGGAAGGCTGGCGCCATCAGCAGCAGCACCGCATAGACCGGCAGGATGTTGTTGTAACCGAGCTGATGGCCAAGCGTGACGATGCCGATCAGCACTTGCTGCGGGTTCCTGATCAATGGCTCGATGTTGATCAGCGTCAGCATGTCCGGCCGCTTCTCGAACACCGCCGCCGCGCAGAAAATGGCCACCACCACCATCGTCGTGACGATGTGGGCGACATAGAGAACACCGGCGCGGCGCCACAATTTCAGTGTCGCCAAGAGCCGGTTTCCGGGCTGGAATTTTGAGCCGTAGGCGAGCGCGACTGAGATGCCGGAGATCAGCACGAAGGCCTCGGCGGCATCCGAAAAGCCGAAATTCTTGTAGGTCAGGGTTTCGAAGACCGTGCCCGGGACATGGTCGACAAATATGATCAGCAGAGCGAGAGCGCGGAGCACATCGATACGCGTATCGCGTTCAGGGATACGCATATCGCGATCCGGGATACGCGTGCCGTGATCCTGTGAAATTGGCATGGTCATCGATAAAAGGCCTCAAAGCTGGTTGTTCATGCCGGCGATCGATGCGACCGCCCGACGCACCGCTTCGATTCCTCCTGCAGGAGCATATCGGCGAAGAACCGGACTGAAATGCGCCCGGTTCAATCAACTTTGAAGGAGCCCGAAAATATTCCGTTTTGAAGCCGGCAAATGAACAAAAACGACGCGAAATCAAAAGGATGCAGCTATGGCCGAAAAACCTCCGGAAGACGGCTTTTTGCGGCGCGACCTGCCGTTTTTCTACCGCCTCCACAGACCAGCAGAACCAACCGGCGAATGCCTTTTTCTGCTGCATGGATCGGGTGTCGACGAGACGACGCTGGTGGCGCTGGGGCAGCAAATCGCACCGCACGCGGTGTTGGTGGCGGTGCGTGGCCGTATCGCCCAGGAGGACGGTTTCCGCTGGTTCAGACGCATCTCGCCCATACGCTTCGAACAGGGTAGCATCCGCAAGGAAGCGGCCGCTTTCGCTGACTTCATCACGGAAGCCGCGAAACGCCACGGCCTCGACCTCTCCCGGGCAATTTTTCTCGGCTATTCCAACGGCGCGAACCTGGTTTCAAGCGTGATGCTGCTGCATCCGCAATTCATCGCGCGAGCAGCGTTGCTGCGGCCCATGCCCGTGCTGGACGAGGTGCCGCCGGCGGACCTCCGCAAGACACGGGTGGCCGTCATATCCGGCGCCGCCGACCTGACCTATGGGCCCTTCGCACTCGCGCTGGTCGGACTGCTCGGCCGGCATGGCGCCGAGGTCGACGCCCACACCGTCGCCTCCGGTCACGAAATCGGCGATCGGGATGCTGAAATCGTCAGGCAATGGCTGGCAGGCCCGGCAACGGTCATCGCGCAGGCAAATCGATGAGCCGAGATTTTACCCTCGCCCCATCCGGTTCCAGGCGTCCAGCCCGGCGATCTTGTAGGCTTCGGCCAGCGTCGGATAGTTGAAGGTGTTGTTGACGAAGAAATCGACGGTGCCACCGAGATTGATCACCGCCCGGCCGATATGGATCAGTTCGGTCGCGCCCTCGCCGACGATATGCGCGCCGAGCAGCCGGCGCGTTTCGATCGAAAACAGAAGCTTCAGGAAGCCGGTGTTGACGCCCATGATATGGCCGCGCGAGGTCTCGCGGAAGCGCGCCACGCCGACCTCATACGCGCCGCCGCCCTCGCGCACCTGCTCCTCGGACTGGCCGACGGTCGAGATTTCCGGCACGGCGTAGATGCCGTAGGGAAAGGTTTCCGGCGGCGGCGGCAAGGGCACGCCGAAGGCATGGCAGGCGGCCACCCTGCCCTGTTCCATCGAGGTGGAGGCGAGGCTCGGAAAGCCGATGACGTCACCGGCGGCGTAGATGTTCGGCGCACTGGTCCGGAAGGTCTGCGGATCGACCTTGATGCGGCCCCGGGAATCAGCCTCGATGCCGACCACGTCCAGACCGAGCGCGCCGACATTGCCGGTGCGCCCCGCGGCATAAAGCACCATCTCCGAGCGTATGGTGCGGCCGTCGGCAAGCGTCACCTCGGCATAGTCCGGTTTCGAGGCGATCTCCTTGATCGCACTGCCCAGCCGGATCGTCATGCCGCGGTCGCGCATCTGATGGATGAAATCGTCGACGATCTCGCGGTCGACGAAATCGAGGATGGTGTTGCGCGGCTCGACCAGCGTCACCGGCACGTCGAGCGCCGAAAAGATCGTCGCGTACTCCACGCCGATGACGCCGGCGCCAATCACCGTCAGTGTCCGCGGCAGGCGCTCGAGCTCCAGCATCTCGTCGCTGTCGAAGACACGTGTCTTGTCGAAGGGCACGTCGCGCGGCCGGTGCGGGCGGGTGCCGACCGCGATCAGCGCATGCGCAAAACCGACTTCGCTATAGTCGCCCGTGGCCGTCGTCAGGCTCGCTCTGTTGGGACCGAGAAACTTGACAGCGGCGCGTGCGCTCTTGACCGTGTTGCGCATGAACTGGTGCTGCAGCACCTCGACCTCGTGATCGAGCGTCTTGTGCAGGCGTTCGATCAGATCGCCGACCAAAATGTCCTGCTTGACCCGGTAGCCGCGCCCGTAGAAGCCGCGCTCGCGCCAGCCGGAGAGGTTGAGCACAGTTTCCCGCAGCGTCTTCGACGGGATGGTGCCGGTGTGCACGGAGACACCGCCAAGCCGCCGGCCCCTGTCGACCACCAGCACGGCTTTGCCGAGCTTGGCCGACTGCACTGCGGCGCGGCGCCCGGAAGGGCCGCTGCCGATGACCAGCATGTCGTAGTCCATGTCGCCCTCGCCTGCGCTTTGTTGCGCTGCAGCAAGCTAACGCCATCGGCGCTGCAAATTCAACCGATTCGGGCTGTGCCCGGCGCTGCTTCCCACCGCATGTCGCGGAAAGGCTTGATCTTGATTCCGCAGCAAGACTTCACCATTTCAACACCAGGCGGCCCGCACCCTATCCCGGGCCTGATTACGAGGAAATGACATGAACGCGCGCGTTCTCGACGGCGAAATCATCACCACCAGGCTCGATGATATCAGGGCCTATGATGGCGTGCGCACGCGGCGTGTCCTCGCCTTCATCATCGACTATTGCATCGTCGCGCTGCTCACCATCCCGTTCGCGATCCTGGTGTTCTTGCTCGGGATTCTGACGCTCGGCCTCGGCTGGATGCTGTTTTCCGTCCTCGTGCCGGCCGTCGCCATCCTCTACATCTGGAACACGCTCGGCAGCGCCGACCAGGCCACGACAGGCATGAAGATGATGGGGATCCGGCTCGACCGTCTGGACGGCACCCGCATCGACGGGCTGACGGCGGTGGTGCATTCGGCGCTGTTCTGGGCCGGCAACGTCATCCTGACGCCGCTGGTCCTTCTGGTGTCGCTGTTTGCCGACCGCAAGCGCACGCTGCACGACCTGCTGCTGGGCACGGTGGTCAGCCGCAGTGACCGCTGAGACAGCTTTTTTACGAGTCCCGCGAGCATTTGTGTGCAAAGTGACGGCTTCCGATCACCCACGCCTTCACAATCCTGTTGAATTTTTCGCCGTGCGCGCCAAAGGTATGATTCGCAGGAGTGTTTCCAAGGTTCGATGACGCACCATCCTACCCAGTCGCCGCAGTTTTTCCTGACCGCGCCGTCGCCGTGCCCGTATCTTGAGGGCCAGTTCGAGCGCAAGGTGTTCACGCATCTGGTCGGCGACAAGGCATCGGAGATGAACGACCTATTGACGCAAGGCGGCTTTCGGCGATCGCAGAACATCGCCTACCGGCCGGCCTGCGAGACCTGCCGCGCCTGCGTTTCGGTGCGCATCCTGGCCCAGGAATTCACTGCCAGCCGCAACATGAAGCGGGTGATACAGCACAATTCAGACCTCATCGGCGCCATGCACGACGCGCAACCATCCACCGAGCAGTATTCGCTGTTCCGCAGCTATCTCGATGCCCGCCATCGCCGCGGCGGCATGTCCGACATGACGGTGCTCGACTACGCCATGATGGTCGAGGACACCCATGTTGATACCAAGGTCATCGAATACCGGCGCCGCGGCCCCGACAGCTTCATCACCGGCAAGGGCCAGGGCGAGCTGATCGCGGTGGCGCTCACCGACAAGATGGCCGACGGCCTGTCGATGGTCTATTCCTATTTCAATCCGGACTTCGAGGACCGCTCGCTCGGCACCTTCATGATCCTCGACCACATCGCCCGCGCCAGGGCGATGGGCTTGCCCCATGTCTATCTCGGCTACTGGGTCAACGGCTCGCGCAAGATGAACTATAAGATGCGCTTCATGCCGCAGGAGCATCTCGGCCCGAAAGGCTGGGAACGCTACGACCACGAAGCGGTTTCGCGCTGATCCGCCCTTTCGCCAACCATCCTTAAAACTGTTTCAAGGAGGATGTCGCTGGTTTTCGGCCGCTTGGCTGGAACGACAGACGCTGGGCCAATTTTGTGCCTGCCTCCACATCATTGCGAGAATTGCCATGTCGTCCCACAACGATCACCAGAAGGGCCTTCTCATCACCGCCATCGGCGGGCTGACGCTGACCATCGACATTCCACTGATCCGGCTCGCCGACGGCGGCGCGTGGACGATCCTCCTGCTGCGCACCGGCACCACCTTGGTCGCGGCGCTGATCATCTGGGCCGTCTGGCGCTCGCTGAGCAGAAACGCGCCGCAGCTCATCCCCGGCTGGCCGGGGCTCGTTGTCGCGATATGCTATGGGCTGACCTCGGTCACCTTCGTCACCAGCATCTATTATACCACGACCGCCAATCTGGTCTTCATCCTGGCCTTCAACACCGTGTTCGCGGCGCTGCTCTCCTGGCTGTTCCTGAAGGAGCGGCCACGACTGGTCACGGTGGCCGCGATGCTGGTCATGATTGTCGGCGTCGCGATCATCGTCGGCGATTCGATCGGCACCGGGCACCTGTTCGGCGATCTCATGGCGCTGTGCTCGGCTTTCTTCATCGCGCTGGCCATCACCATCTCGCGCGCCAGCGGCAAGGACATGGGATTCACAGCGCTGGTCGGCGTAATCCTGCCCCTGGCCGTCACAGTGTTCATGGTCTCAGGCGAAGGCCTTCAGGTGAACGCGCCGTGGTGGATCGTCTTCAACGGCGCCGTCGTCATGCCGATCTCATTCTTCTGCCTTGCCAACGGACCGAAATATATTTCGGGACCGGAGGTGGCGATGTTCTATCTGCTCGAAACCGTGCTGGCGCCGGTCTGGATGTGGATGATCTTTGCCGAGACGCCGTCGCGCAACAGCCTGATCGGCGGCGCGATCCTGATCGTCACGCTGGTCGCCCATTCGCTGTGGCAGCTGCATGAGGGGCGCAAGCGCCGCGCAAGCCTTGCGGTCAGTCACCCGGCCTGAGACTTCTTCTCGGCAACGATTTCGATTTGCGGCGGCGACCCTTCCAGCTCCGCCGGTGCTACGGGGGCGAGCTCGTCGGCCAATTCCACCTCGCGCAGCCATTCGCGCCAGATCGCGACCAGCAATGCCATCAGCACCGGGCCGATGAACAGGCCGAGAAAGCCCATCGTCTTGACGCCGCCGATCAGGCCGAAAAAGGTCGGCAGGAACGGCAGCTTTATCGGGCCGCCGACCAGTTTCGGGCGCAATGTCTTGTCGACGATGAACAGTTCGACGCTCCCCCAGATGAACAGCGCCAACCCGGCCATCGGCGAGCCGCTGGCGGCGAGATAGATCGAAACAAGCGTGAAGGACAGCGGTGCGCCGCCGGGGATCAGCGCCATGATGCCGGTCAGGGCGCCGAGCGTCACCGGCGACGGCACGCCGGCCAGCCAGTAGGCCACGCCCAGCACCACCCCCTCGCCGATGGCGATAATGGTCATGCCGGTTACCGTCGAGGAAATCGTCGCCGGCACGACGCGTGAAATCCGCTCCCACCTGGTCGGCAGGATGCGTTCGCCGAGACGGTCGACCTGCCCGGCAAAATGCTCGCCGTCGCGATAGGCAAAGAACAGCGCGATCATCATGAACAGCAGCGCCAGCAGAAGGCCGAAGGCGCTGCCGCCGGCGGCCAGCACGCCGCGGTAGATGCTGCCGATGTTGGCGCCGCTGATCAGCTGGATCAGTTCGCCGATGCCGCCGGGATGGCCGAGATTGCGCGTCCACTGCTCGTTCAGCCAGTCGCCCACCACAGGCAGCGTGGCGATCCAGTGCGGCGTCACCGCGCCTTCGCGGTTGGTCTCGATCGCCCAACCGACCCATTCGCGGACTTCGTTGCTGGCGTAGGCGCCGGCGAGCGCGATCGGCACCACCAGGAAAGTGAGGATGAACAGGATCGCCAATGTCGCGGCGATCGTGCGGTTGCCGCCGACAGCAGCAAGCAGGCGCCGATAGAGCGGCCAGCTGGCAAAGGCGATGACGAGAGCAGCCAGCACCGGGACCAGGAAACCATGAAAGAAATAGACCCCGGCGGCAACGATCAGCACCAGGAGCCACCGCGCCGCCGACAGCGGCGGAATGACGGCGGATCTGACCGGCGTCGACAGGCCGAACAAGCGCTGCTGCCCTTCCGGTTTCTTAATCCTGGCTTCTTTCAAATGCCCATTTCTCCCAAAGGCCTGTGTCCCCGCCTTATGTAGCGATGCTTATGTACCATGATAGTGCAGCAATCGTGACGACATTCCAAATGTTTGCATGGAGGCGCTAATCTCCCCGCTTGAGGCCCGCTTGAGGGGAGACGTCGCCGAAGGGCGACAGACGGGTCGGGACGTTCAGATGCGACCTCTTATTGCGAACAGGGAAGGCTGGCGCTTCATGCGCGGGGACCCCCTCTGGCCTGCCGGCCATCTCCCCCCTCAAGGGGGGAGATTACCTACCCAAACTTCCCCGCCCTCGGGAATCCCTTCGGCACCATGCGTCCGGCCGAGGCTCGAGCACCGATCCACTCAATCAGCTCTTCGCGTGATTTGACGAAGGTGCGGTCGGCCGAATCCTGCCAGGAGAGACCGCCTGCGAGCGTGAAGGTCTTGAGGTCGAGGACGCCGCCATCCTTGTATTTCTGCAGGCGAACGCCCTTGCCGCGACCCATCTCAGGGATCTCGGCGAGCGGGAAGACGAGCATCTTGCGGTTCTCGCCGACGATGGCGAGATGGTCGCCGGCGACCGGCACACAGCGCTGGGCCTCGTCGGGCGCCTTGACGTTCATCACCTGCTTGCCCTTGCGGGTGTTGGCGACGACTTCCTCTTCCGGCACGATGAAGCCATTGCCGTCGTGAGACACCAGCAGCAGCCTGCGTTTGGGATCATGGACAAAGGCGGTGACGATGTCCTGGTCGTTGTCCATGTCGACAATGATGCGGATCGGTTCGCCATGGCCGCGCCCGCCCGGCAGCCGGTCGGCGCCGATCGTGTAGAACTTGCCGCCGGTGGTGAAGACCAGCACCTTGTCGGTGGTCTGAGCGTGGAAGGCGAGCTTGAGGCTGTCGCCCTCCTTGAAGCTCAGCAACGAATGATCGGTCAGGTGACCTTTCATCGCCCTGAGCCAGCCCTTTTCCGAAACGACCACGGTGACCGGCTCGCGCTCGATCATCGCATGGGCGATATCGGTCAGGTCATGTTCGGGCGCGTCGGCGAACTGGGTCCGGCGCTTGCCGAGCTCGGTCTCCGGTCCGAATTTCTCGCGGATGCTGGAGACTTCCCACTTGATCGTCGACCACTGCCTGGCGTCGGACGCAAGCAGCGCCTCGATCTGCTTTTTCTCGATAGTGAGGCCGTCGAATTCCTTGCGGATCTCGAATTCCTCGAGCTTGCGCAGGGCCCTGAGCCGCATGTTGAGGATGGCTTCGGCCTGGTTATCGGTGAGCGACCATCGCGCCATCATCACTTGCTTGGGCTCGTCCTCCTCGCGGATGATCCTGATCACCTCGTCGATGTTGAGATAGGCGATCAGATAGCCTGCGAGGATCTCCAGCCGCCTTTCGATCTCGCCCAAGCGATGCCTGGAGCGGCGGATCAGCACCTCGCGGCGGTGCTCCAGCCATTCCTTGAGCACGCCTTTCAGCGACAGCACGTTGGGTATCTTGCCGCGCGACAGGACGTTCATGTTGAGCGGAAAGCGGCTTTCGAGCTCGGTCAGCTTGAACAGCGATTCCATCAGGATGCCGGGATCGACTGAACGGCTCTTCGGCACCAGCACGACGCGGACGTCTTCGGCGCTCTCGTCGCGGATGTCTTCGAGCAGCGGCAATTTGCGCGCCATCAGGAGCTCGGCGATCTTTTCGATCAGCCGCGCCTTCTGGACGCCGTAGGGGATTTCGGTGACGACGATGCTCCAGGTGCCCCTGCCCTGGTCCTCTTGGCTCCATTTCGCCCTGACGCGGAAACCACCGCGACCGGTTTCATAGGCTTCGAGGATCGAGGCGCGGCTATCGACGATGATGCCGCCGGTCGGGAAATCCGGACCTTGGAAGAAGTCCATCAACGCCGTCACCGGCGCATCGGGGTGCTCGATCAGATGCAGCGCGGCGTCGCAGAGCTCGGCGGCATTGTGCGGCGGGATCGAGGTCGCCATGCCCACGGCAATGCCGGACGAGCCGTTGGCGAGCAGGTTCGGGAAGGCGCCGGGCAGCACGACCGGCTCCTCGTCCTCCTCATTGTAGGTCGGCCGGTAGTCGACCGCATCCTCGGTGATGCCGGACAGCAGCTCGGTCGCCACATCGGTCATGCGCGCTTCGGTGTAGCGCATGGCGGCGGCATTATCGCCGTCGATATTGCCGAAATTGCCCTGCCCGTCGACCAGGGGATAGCGCATCGAAAAATCCTGCGCCAGCCGCACCAGCGCGTCGTAGATCGACTGGTCGCCATGCGGATGAAACTTGCCCATCACCTCGCCGACGATGCGGGCGCATTTAGCGAACCCCTGGTCGGGGTTGAGCCTGAGCAGCCGCATGGCATGCATGATGCGGCGATGGACCGGTTTCAGCCCGTCGCGCACGTCCGGCAGCGCCCGGTGCATGATGGTCGACAGCGCATAGGCGAGATAGCGCTCTTCCAGCGCTTTCTTCAGATCGACCGGCTCGATGTTGTCGCCACCGCCATCGCCAGGCGGCAAAAGCCTTTTTCCCATGGGCTGGGACTAGCCGAGCGGGTGATTCGCGGCAAGAGGCGCTTGACTGCGCCTCCTTCCGCAACACGAACTGGACGCACTGCTGCGCCGACCAACATCAATCGGTTACATCCCGGCTCTATGGCAATGGATCGGATTTGCCTTTCGCTATGGTTTTCGACCATTGTGCGGGAGAACGCCTTTTTCCCGTCCAGTTCATCACGGAAGGGTGACGGCGCAACGAGTTGAAAAAACAATCTTCAGGACACTCTCAGGGGACTCGCGATGACGATCAGACGCTCGACACTCAACAAACTTGCTTTTTCGACGTTTTTGCTGACGCTGCCGCTGAACGCGGCCTTGGCGCAGGATGCGGCGGTCGCCGACCGGCTGAAGGCGGCTCTCGCCGCCCAGGGCGTCGACATCTCCTGGACCGGGGTGACGGGCGATGCCTCCAGTATGGTGCTGCAAGGCGTGGCCTTCAAACCGGCGGCCGAAAAGGAAGCGTTCAAGATCGGCGACGTCACACTCGAAGGCGTGACCGAAGCCAATGGCGGCTATGAAATTGAAACCGTCTCGACTGCGGCGTTCCGGCACAGCGAGGACGGCGTCACGGTCGACCTCAGCCCCTTCATCATCCACGACATGACGGTTCCGGCGGACGGCGCCACAGGCCCGCTGGGCTCAATGATGATGTATAAATCGGCCGAACTCGACAACATGACGGTCAAGGTTGCCGACAAGACCGCATTCTCGATGGAGGGACTCGCCATCGAAATCACCCCACCGGCCGACGGCAAGGCGATGGAATTTTCCGGAACCACGGAAAAGTTCAATGCCGACCTGACGCTGGTCGAGGACCCGAAGTCCAAGGACGTGATCAACGCGCTCGGTTACCAGAACATCACCGGGAACCTTGAAATGAAGGGCACCTGGCAACCTGCGGACGGCAAGATGGAGCTGTCGAAATACGACATCTCCGTCGACAATGCCGGAACGCTCGGCATGACCTTCGGTCTCGGCGGCTACACGTTGGACGTCATCAAGTCGCTGCAGGAGATGCAGAAGAAGATAGCGGCTCAGCCCGAAGGCGCCGACAACTCGGCGCAAGGCATGGCCATGCTCGGCGTCCTGCAGCAGCTTTCATTCAACAGCGCTTCGATTCGCTTCGACGACGATTCGCTGACCAACAAGGTGCTGGACTACGTCGGCAAGCAGCAAGGCATGTCCGGCAAGGACATCGCCAACCAGGCCAAGGCGATCGTGCCTTTCGGCATGGCGCAGCTCAACAATCCCGAATTGACGGCGCAGGTGTCGGCGGCAGTCGGCAAATTTCTCGACGATCCGCAGAGCCTCGAGATCTTGGCCGAGCCGCCGGCGGCAGTGCCGTTCGCGCTGATCATGGCGGGCGCCATGTCCAACCCGCTCGACCTGCCGAAGACGCTTGGCGTGACGGTCAAGGCGAACGAAGACTGACCGGCACGTCTCTGGCCGGTTCTGCAAAATGCGCTTACATTGGAAGTGTCAGCGTCGCCCCTCATCCGCCTGCCGGCACCTTCTCCCCGTATGGTGACGGGGAGAAGGGAAATGGCCGCGACCTTGACGCCCATTGTGCAACGCAGGCAGCTGGCGAAACCATTCGTGACGGCGTCTTTCTCTCCGTCACTATACGGGGAGAAATGCCCGGCAGGGCAATGAGGGGCAGCGCAAACCGACAGCGTTTAGAATCGGTTGCTGGAGGTTTTAAGCCTCTTTCTTGGTCACGGCGACGCGCAGCGATAGTTCGCGGAGCTGCTGCTGGCTGGCTTCCGACGGCGCGCTCATCAACAGGTCATAGGCCTGCTGGTTCATCGGGAACATCGTCACTTCGCGCAGGTTTTTGGCGCCGACCAGCAGCATGACGACGCGGTCGATGCCGGCCGCCATGCCGCCATGCGGCGGTGCGCCGTACTGGAAGGCGCGGTAGAGGCCGCCGAAGCGCTCCTCGACCGTCTCGCGGTCCAGCCCGACAGTCTCGAACGCCTTGACCATGGTTTCCGGCAGATGGTTGCGGATTCCGCCAGACGCGATCTCGAAACCATTGCAGACCATGTCATACTGGAACGCCTTGATCCCAAGCAGATCCTCGCCATTGAGGGCGTCGATGCCGCCTTGCGGCATGGAAAACGGATTGTGGGCGAAATCGATCTTTTTCTCGTCCTCGTTCCATTCGAAGAAGGGAAAGTCGACGATCCAGCACAGTTCGAAGCGGTCGCGGTCGACAAGGTTCAGCTCCTCGCCGGCGCGAGTGCGCGCCGCGCCCGCGAACGAGACGAATTTCTTCGGGTCGCCGGCGACGAAGAAGGCGGCGTCGCCATCGGCAAGACCGAGTTGCTGGCGGATCGCCTCGGTGCGCTCCTCGCCGATGTTCTTGGCGAGCGGACCGGCGCCTTCGAGCTTCTCGCCCTCCTTTCGCCAGAAGATATAGCCGAGGCCCGGCTGGCCCTCGCCTTGCGCCCAGGAATTCATGCGGTCGCAGAAGGCGCGCGAACCGCCGGTCTTGGCCGGAATGGCCCAGACCTCGGCCTTCGGGTCGTTGGCGAGGATATTCGCGAACACCTTGAAGCCGGAATCGCGGAAATGATCAGAGACCGCCTGCATCTCGATCGGGTTGCGCAGGTCCGGCTTGTCGGTGCCGTATTTGCGCATGGCGACGTCATAGGCGATGCGCGGAAACTCCTGCGTCACCGGCTTGCCGGCGGCAAAGGTCTCGAACACACCGCGCATCACCGGCTCCATGGTCGCCAGCACGTCGTGTTGCTCGACGAAGCTCATTTCCACGTCGAGCTGGTAGAATTCGCCCGGCAGGCGGTCGGCGCGCGGATCCTCGTCGCGGAAGCACGGCGCGATCTGGAAGTAACGGTCGAAGCCCGAAACCATGATCAGTTGCTTGTATATCTGCGGCGCCTGCGGCAGCGCGTAGAAGGTGCCGGGATGGATGCGCGACGGCACCAGGAAGTCACGCGCCCCTTCAGGTGACGAAGCGGTCAAGATCGGCGTTGAGAATTCGGTGAAGCCGACCTCGCCCATGCGCTTGCGCATCTCGGCGATGATTTTCGTACGCACCACGATGTTCTTGTGCAGCGTGTCGCGGCGCAGATCGAGGAAGCGATATTTGAGACGTATGTCCTCGGGATAATCCGGCTCGCCGAACACCGGCAGCGGCAGTTCCTTGGCCGCCGACAGCACTTCGATCTCGCGCGCGAAAACCTCGATCTCGCCGGTCGGCAGGTTGGCGTTCGCGGTCTCGGCCAGGCGCGCCTTGACCTCACCGTCGACACGGATGACCCACTCGCCGCGCACCGTCTCGGCGATCTTGAAGGCCGGCGAATCCGGATCGGCGACGATCTGGGTCAGGCCATAGTGGTCGCGCAAATCGATGAAGAGCAGGCCGCCATGATCGCGCACGCGATGCACCCAGCCCGACAGGCGAACGGAAGAGCCGACGTCGCTCTTCCTCAACTGGGCACAGGTATGGCTGCGGTAACGATGCATTGTCATTGATAAGTCCGGATGTTGATTGCGGCCAAGGCATGATGGCCCGGCCCGAAAATTTGGGCGAAAAGCACATGAGAGGCCGCTTTTGTCAAGGCAGGCGGCGCACTGGCAGCATCTCTCGGTTTGAACTTCGGCTTGTAAACCCTGGCTGTGTGAAAACTCCACACCACAGTCAAAGCGTAGAATTTGCTCCGCTTGATCGTGATCGGGGTGGTCAAGCCGTGTACAATGGCCATTACACGGACGGGAGGACTACCATGAGCATTCGCACATTGACTGTCCTGGTGACGCTGCTTGTCGGCACCTGCGCATTTGCACTCGCTCAGACAAAGCCGATGTCAATCGAGGTGTTTCCATTCGAATTGGAGGACAAGAGCGCTGGGGCGGGAATAATTCCGCCGGATGAACACGATAGGCGCTATCTGTCCGAGTCGGCACAAGTGGCGAAGGACATGCTCTCCCAGTCCGGACGTTTTACAGTGGTTGATGCGCCGGCGACAGATGAGCAGGCGGTTGCACCGCACGGATTGCGCAATTGCGGTGGCTGTGAAAGCAAAATCGCCAAAGAGCACGGCGCATCTCTTGCCTTGCTAGGCGTCGTAACACGCGTCAACCGAACAGAACATACCATGTTCATTCGCATCCTCGACGTTGAAACCGGGAAACCTGTTTCGCAGGGCTTTACCGATCTTCGCATGGGTCCGAACTACGCGTGGCCCCGCTCCGTGAAATGGCTGATGACAAACAGAATTCTGCGGTAGGACGCCCACCACCCCAGCGCGCCATCGGGAGCGCGAAAGATCGCCCCTCAGCTAAAAATCAAACCGAGAAACTGATTATCGGCGCTGGTCTGCCAATCGCCGGGAATTGCCGCTGGCATTGGCGCGGGCGATGGTTCAAGAAGGATCAACGACAGGCCTTCCTTCATGTCCTCCATGCGCCCGCTGATCCCGCTCCTTATTGCCGCCGGCATCCTGCTCGGCGGCAACGGCCTGCAGAGCACCCTGATCGCGCTGCGCGGTGCGCAGGAGGGATTTTCGGCCTCGACCATCGGCCTGATGGGCACGTTCTATTTCGCCGGGTTCCTGCTCGGCTGCCTCGCCGTCACCCACATCATGAAGGCCGTCGGCCATGTCCGCGCCTTTTCCGCGCTGGCGGCGATCGCTTCCGCCGGGACATTGCTTTTGGTGCTGGTCGTCGACCCGGTCATGTGGTGCATGTTGCGCCTCGCCGGCGGCTTCTGCTTCGCCGGCCTGTTCACCATCATGGAAGCCTGGCTCAATTCCGGGGCAGCCAACAAGGATCGCGCGCGGGTGCTGGCCATCTACCGGATGGTCGACATCGGTTCGGTCACAGGCGCACAGTTCCTGATCCCGATCGTCGGCGCCGGCGGTTTCGCCATCTTCGCCGTCATGTCGATCATGATCACGCTCTCGCTGGTGCCGGTGTCGCTTGGCGACCGCTCCAACCCGACCCCGCCGGACGACGTCAAGCTCGACCTGGCCCGCGTCTGGCGGATTTCGCCGCTCGGCTGCTTCGGCTGCATTGCCGTCGGTGTCACCAACAGCGCCTTCCGCACATTGTCGCCGGTCTATGCCGAACAGATCGGCATGTCGGTCACCGACGTCGTCACCTTCGTCAGTGTCGGCATCTTCGGCGGCGCCATCATCCAGTATCCGCTCGGCTATCTGTCCGACCGCTGGGACCGGCGTTCCGTGCTGCTGATCACGACGTGCTGCGCGATGCTCGTATCGCTGGCGCTGGTGTTCTGGGCGGGCAGCGACCCGTCGCTCAACTTCGTGGTCGTCTTCATCTTCGGCTGCTTCGCCATGCCGCTCTACTCGCTATCGGCGGCGCATTCCAACGACCGCGCCGACAAGGGCGAGTTTGTGCTGATCAACGCGGCGCTGATGCTGTTCTATTCCTTCGGCGCCATTGGCGGGCCGTTCGCCGCCTCGACGGCTATGCAGTATTTCGGGCCAAGCGCGCTGTTCGTGTTCACCGCCACCGTCTACGCCATCTTTGTCGTCGTCATCCTTTACCGGATGCAGGTGCGATCGGGCGTGCCGGCCGGCCATCGCAGCCGTTTCATCGGCCTTTTGCGCACATCGACGGTCTTCGCCCGACTGGCCAAGCGCAACGATGATTCCGACGGGCCTGCGAAGCAATGATGACGGCCCCCTATGTCTTGAACCCGGGGGCTGCCGCTTGACGAAAGCCCGCGCGGCTGAAATTGAAGGAAACCTTACCATTTTGCCAAAAGCGATTTGATGCACGTCATATCAACCCAAGAAGAACTCGAGACCGCTGTTGCCGCGTTCGAAAAGTCGGATTTCGTCACCGTCGACACCGAATTCATTCGAGAGACGACGTTTTGGCCGATCCTCTGCCTGATCCAGATGGCGGCGCCCGGGGTGACGGCGCTGATCGATCCGCTGTCACCCGATATCGACCTGAAGCCGTTCTTCAGGCTGATGGCCAACGAGGCCATCGTCAAAGTCTTCCATGCTGCGCGCCAGGACATCGAAATCATCGTTCATCTCGGCGACCTGGTCCCGCATCCGGTGTTCGACACCCAGGTGGCGGCGATGGTTTGCGGCTTCGGCGACAGCGTCTCCTATGAT
This sequence comes from Mesorhizobium sp. f-mel, assembly GCF_053850215.1. NCBI lineage: Bacteria > Pseudomonadati > Pseudomonadota > Alphaproteobacteria > Hyphomicrobiales > Phyllobacteriaceae > Mesorhizobium > Mesorhizobium sp. f-mel. The sequence continues at coordinate 13,593 of NZ_JBSPTO010000004.1, read as the reverse complement.
CAGCTCGTCCAGAAGATCACCGGCGCTCGGCTCGACAAGTCCTCACGTTTCACCGACTGGCGCCACCGGCCGCTTTCCGAAAAGCAGCTCGACTACGCGCTCGCCGATGTCACCCATCTAATCGAGGTCTACCAGCACCTCAGCGCCGAACTGGTGCGGGAAAACCGCGCTCATTGGCTGAACGAAGAGATGGAGGTGCTGACTGCGCGTGAGACCTACGATCCGCATCCGGAGGATGCCTGGAAGCGTCTGAAGATGCGGCTGCGCAAGCCGCAGGAGCTGGCGATCGTGCAAGCGGTGGCGGCATGGCGCGAGCGCGAGGCGCGCGAACGCGACGTGCCGCGCGGCCGGGTGCTCAAGGACGACGCCATCTACGAGGTGGCGCAGCAGGCGCCGCGCGATACGGCAGCACTCGGCAAGCTGCGCACCACGCCGAAGGGTTGGGAACGGTCGGCGACGGCAACGGCGCTGCTTGGCGCGATCAACAGCGCGCTTGCCTTGCCCAGGGAAGAGATGCCGAAGCTGCCGAAGAGTTTTCAGCCGCCCGAAGGCTCCAATGCCGCCGCGGAATTGTTGAAAGTCCTGTTGCGGATCGTCGCCGAAAGGGAGGGAGTCGCTTCGAAGGTGCTGGCCTCCAGCGACGATATCGACCGCATCGCCGCCGAGGGCGAGGGCGCCGACGTGCCGGCCTTGCAAGGCTGGCGACGCGCCGTGTTCGGCGAGGCCGCGCTCAAACTGGTGCGCGGCGAGATTGCGATCAAGTTCGACAAGCGCAAGATCGCGCTGTTCGATTTGTAGCGTCTGCCACATCCTTCTCCCTTTGTTGTGGAAGAAGGGAAGTCAACGCTGGCGCGGCTGACCGGTCAGGTGGAAAACCGCGATGACGATGACCGGTATCGCCAGAAGCGCGAATTTGGTGACGATCAGCGCCGAGGCGAAGGACAGCGAATCCGGATTGGCCGACAGGAAATCCGAGAGCAGGCGGGCCACAGCGATGTTCTGCGCATAATCGGCAAGCGTGTAGGGCAGCACCAGGACAAGCGCGAACAGCGACTGGAGCTGCGCGGGCAGAGCCCGGAAGTTCTTCAGCCGCCGCCCCGTGGCCAGGATCAGGCTGACCAGCGTCAGCGACAGCAGCGCCGGGAACAAGAGGTCGAAGGTCAGATAATGCCAGACCAGAATGATCTCGCTGCCGCGACGGCCGAGCGCCGTCAGCCAGGCCATGCCCTCATCCGGGGTGAAACCGGTCCAGCGCAAATCGAGTGACGGCAGGCCACCACTCAGCTGGCGGAAATAGAGGAATTCCATCGCCGTCATGGCGACGAAAACCGCCGCGCAGGCAAAACAGAGCGCGGCAGCGTGGCGCGACAGCCGCAGCATCATTGCCGTCAGGCTTCGTGCGAGTTGGTTAGGCTCCGCCGGGGTAATTCGGGCTTTCGCGGGTGATCGTGACGTCATGGGCGTGGCTTTCACGAAGTCCGGCGTTGGATATGCGTACAAAGGTGGCGCGGTCGCGGAAATCGGCAAGATCGCGACCGCCGACATAGCCCATAGCGGCTTTCAGGCCGCCGGCAAGCTGGTGCAGCACGCCGGACACAGGTCCTTTGTAGGGCACCTGCCCTTCGATGCCTTCCGGCACCAGTTTCAGCGTGTCGCGCACCTCGGCCTGGAAATAGCGGTCGGCGGAGCCGCGGGCCATGGCGCCGACCGAGCCCATGCCGCGATAGGCTTTGAACGAGCGGCCCTGGTGCAGATAGACTTCGCCCGGGCTCTCGTCGGTACCGGCCAGCAGCGAGCCGATCATTGCGGCACTGGCGCCGGCGGCGAGCGCCTTGGCGAGATCGCCGGAATATTTGATGCCGCCATCGGCAATGACCGAGACGCCCGATTTCTGCGCTGTCTCGACCGCCGACATGATTGCCGAAAGCTGCGGCACGCCGACGCCGGCGACGATGCGGGTGGTGCAGATGGAGCCGGGCCCGATGCCGACCTTGACGGCATCGGCGCCGGCATCGATCAGCGCCAGCGTGCCTTCTGACGTGGCGACATTGCCGGCCAGGATGCGGACCGAATTGGACAGCTTCTTGGCCCGCGTCACGGCATCCAGCACGCGTTGCGAATGACCATGCGCGGTGTCGATCACCAGAAGGTCGACGCCGGCATCGATGAGGCGCTCGGCGCGCTCGAACCCGTCATCGCCGACGCTGGTGGCGGCCGCCGCGCGCAAGCGTCCCTGCACGTCCTTGGTGGCGTGCGGGTTGAGCTGCGACTTCTCGATGTCCTTGACGGTGATCAGCCCGACGCAATTGCCGTCGCTATCGACCACGACTAGCTTTTCGATGCGGTGCTGGTGCAGGAGCCGCTTGGCCTCGTCCTGATCGACATTTTCCTTGACCGTGATCAGGTTCTCACGGGTCATCAGCTCGTAGACTTTCTGGGCCGGGTCGGAAGCGAAGCGCACGTCGCGGTTGGTCAGGATGCCGACCAGCCGTCCGACCTTATGCCCGCCGGCGCCGCCATTCTCGACCACCGGAATGCCCGAGATGCTGTAGGTGCGCATCAGCCCCAAGGCGTCGGCGAGCGTCGCGTCGGGGCCGATGGTAACGGGGTTGACCACCATGCCGGATTCGAATTTCTTGACCTGCCGCACCTGCTCGGCCTGTTCGGCCGGCGAGAAATTGCGGTGGATGACGCCGATGCCGCCAGCCTGGGCCATGGCGATGGCAAGACGCGCCTCGGTCACGGTATCCATGGCGGCGGACAGGATCGGCACGTTGAGGTCGATGTCGCCGGCAATGCGGGTGCGGATGTCGGTCTCGCCCGGCATGACCTCGGAATGACCCGGCTGCAGCAGCACATCGTCAAAGGTCAGCGCCAATGCGCCCGTGGACGTTTCGATAATCTTTGCCATGGCCAGCCCTCGGAATGCATAAAAAGCGCTGGACCGGATGGACAGCGCCGACTCGTCTTCTTCCCTTTCAGGATTGGCGCTGGCTCGTAACACGTCCCGTCGCCGATGAAAAGCCGATTGCTTGTGCACGGCAGGGCTGCGAACTCAGCTTGGTGCCTTCGGATTGGTGACCGGCATTCGCCGCTGCTCTGCGAGCGCAGCGGGAAAGATACGCGCTCGGATAGTCGCTCGGGTAGTGGGTCAGGTTGAAATTTGAGCGCCGGCAGGCGATGGATGGCCTAATAGTAATCGTAAACGCGCCGCTTGCCCGCTTGCACTTGATCTCTTCCTTGTATTCGTCACCTTCCCACTTGCGCTCGATCGTGCAGTTGCCGCGCCGATATTCCTCTTTGTAGCTGTAGCGTTCCCGCTTCCGCTCATAATTATCTTCGTATCGATAGCGGTCCTGCCATTTTCCATGGCCGCTCTCGTCCTTCCACGGATCGGCAGCAGCCACGCTGTTGCCTCCGACGATTGCAACCCAGGCGGCAAGCATGGTGCCTAGCATCTTCATGACGCATCTCACTTCAAAAAGGGGTTTAACTCGGATAAACCGGTTCCGGTTCCCGGCGCTTCCGCGCTCGTGATCCGTTGCTTTTTGACGGCAGTTATGCTATTGATTTGTGCATGGTGCTGATTTGCGCCAACCGACCCGCCGCCGAGGCGGGACTTTTATTTTAAGCGCCATTCTTCGCAAGGCTTCGGACTGGCACGGCTGCCAGGGTCGCACAAATGTGACGGCAAATTAAGGCGACATCCGACCCAACCCGTGGTAACCCGCCCTGCCTGTCGGCCTGCCCCTCCCCTGGACCGGCAAAGCAATCGACGACGCAACATTCAAATCCGGACGCGTTCCATGAACCGCACCATTCCGCTTATCCTGGCGGTCGCTCTGTTCATGGAAAACATGGATTCGACCGTTATCGCAACGTCGCTGCCGGCGATCGCCACCGACCTCCAGACCAGCCCGGTCGCGCTCAAGCTGGCGCTGACCGCCTATCTGGTGTCGCTGGCGGTCTTCATTCCGATCAGCGGCTGGATGGCCGATCGTTTCGGCGCCAAGAACGTGTTTCGGGCGGCGATCGCCGTGTTCATCGTCGGTTCGGTCGCTTGCGCCGTGTCCAATTCGCTGCCGGCTTTCGTGATGTCGCGCTTCCTGCAAGGCATTGGCGGCGCCATGATGACGCCGGTGGGACGGCTTGTGCTGGTGCGCGCCACGCCGAAAAGCGAGCTTGTCGCCGCCATGTCCTGGCTGAGCATCCCGGCGCTGGTCGGGCCGCTGGTCGGTCCGCCGGTCGGCGGTTTCATCACCACCTATTGCAGCTGGCACTGGATCTTCCTGATCAATGTGCCGATCGGGCTGATCGGCATCTGGCTCGCCACACGCTTCCTGCCGGAGACCGAATCGGCGCAGACGCCGCTCGACTTCATCGGCTTCGTGCTGAGCGGGCTGGCGGCATCGGGCATCGTGTTCGGCCTGTCGGTGGTCAGCCTGCCCGCTTTGCCGCCGATCGCCGGCTTTCTCACCGTGGCTGTCGGGCTGGCGTCAGCCGTGCTTTATCTCCTGCATGCGCGCCGCGCCAAGAATCCGCTATTGGCGCTCGAGCTGTTCCGCAACCAGGTGTTCCGCTCCTCGGTTCTCGGCGGCGGGCTGTTCCGCATCGGCATCGGCGCCGTGCCGTTCCTTTTGCCGCTGATGTTCCAGATCGGCTTCGGGCTGACGCCGTTCCAGTCGGGAATGATCACCTTCGTGGCGGCGATCGGCGCGATCGGCATGAAATTCGTCACGGCGCTGATCTTCAGGGTCGCCGGCTTCCGCCGGGTGCTGATCTTCGGCTCGCTGATCGCGGCGGCGTCGATCGCCATCAACGGCTTGTTCACGCCCGACACGCCCTATGTGGTGATCCTCGCCGCCCTGCTCGTCGGCGGCTTCATCCGCTCGATGTTCTTCACCGGCATCAACGCGCTTGCCTATGCCGAGATTTCGACCGCCGACACCAGCAAGGCAACGCCGATCGCCGCGGTGTTCCAGCAACTGTCGATCGCGCTCGGCGTGGCGCTGGCCGGCGGCATCCTGGAAGTGTCGACGACAATCCATGGCGGGCCGCTGACGCTGAGCGACTTCCACATCGCGTTCTTCATCGTCGCGGCGGTGTCGGCGACCGCATCGCTGTCATTCATGCGGCTGGCGCCGGACGCCGGCAACGCCGTGTCAGGATTTGGCGGGCTGACGGCGCCCAAGACGCTGGAGGCGGGTCCACCGGCGAGTTGAGGCTCCTTCCCTTCTCCCCATCTTGTGGGAGAAGATGGATCGGCGCGCAGCGCCGAGACGGATGAGGGGTGTTGCAAGAACGAGGCGATGATAACTGCAGGCGTGTTGCCAAGCTGGAACACCCCTCATCCGACCTCGCTTCGTGAGGCCACCTTCGTCCCACAAGGAGAGAAGGGAAAGACGCTACCCCTTAAAATCCTTCGCCAGCAGATAAAGCTCGACCGACTCGTCCCGCGAGGCCGGCGGCTTGACGTGATGGACCGAGCGGAAATTCTGCTTGAGCCTGGCGAGCAATTCGTTCTCGGCGCCGCCCTGAAACGTCTTGGCAAGGAAATGGCCGCCCGGCTTCAACACCGAAAGGGCGAAATCAGCCGCCACCTCGCACAGATACATCGTGCGGATGTGATCGGTCCGGCGGTGGCCGGTCGTCGGCGCCGCCATGTCGGACAAAACGATGTCCGGTTGGCCACCGAGCGTTTCGGCGAGCTTTTCCGGCGCCTGCGGGTCGAGGAAATCCATCAACAGCACCGGCGCGCCGGGCACCGCGTCCATCTCCAGATAGTCGATGCCGACGACATGCGGGTGTTCGGCCGTCGATTTCGTCCGCGCGGCGGCGACCTGGCACCAGCCGCCGGGTGCCGCACCAAGGTCGATGACCTTCATGCCGGGCTTGAGCAGATGGTGCTTGTCGTCGATCTCGATCAGCTTGTAGGCCGCGCGCGAGCGGTAGCCGTCGGCCTTGGAGCGTTGGACATAGGGATCGTTGATGTGGCGCTGCAGCCAGCGGCGCGACGATTCCTTCAGGCCGCTCTTCTTCTTGATCCGCGTCTTCAGCACGCGAATGCCGGCTGAGCCTGGTTTTTCCGGCTTCTTGGTCATCGCCTATCACGCCCATTGCTGCGCCAGACGCCGTCGTCGGCCATCAATTCGCTCAATATGCCCTCGCGCAGGCCGCGGTCGGCGACACGCAGCCGCTCCGACGGCCACACCGCGCGGATCGCTTCCAGGATGGCGCAGCCGGCCAGCACCAGATCGGCGCGATCGGCGCCGATGCAAGGGTTGGCGACGCGCTGCTGGAAATCCCAGCCGACCAGCTTCTCGACCATGCGGTCGACGCTGTCGCGGTCCATCCACAGCCCGTCGACCCGGCGGCGGTCGTAGCGTTCCAGGTCAAGGTGGACGCCGGCCAGCGTCGTCACCGTGCCCGAGGTGCCGAGCAAATGAAATTTCGGGCTGGCGAGCACATGGCTGAGCCGGTCGCGCCCATCGAAGGCATGCAGGCGCACAGCCACATCTTCGACCATGGCGGCGAAAACCTCGCGGGTGACGGTGCGGCCGCCGAAGCGCTCGGCCAGCGAAACCACGCCGACCGGCAGCGACGTCCAGGAGACGATATGGTTGGCGAGCCTCGGCGAGCGGTGGCCGGTGAGGTCGATCAGCGCGATTTCCGAGGAGCCGCCGCCGATGTCGAACAGGACGACGCCTTGCGTGTCGCGGTCGACCAGCGAGCCGCAGCCCGAAACCGCCAGCCGCGCCTCGGTCTGGCGGTCGATGATTTCGAGCTTCAGGCCGGCCTCGCGCTCGACGCGGTCGAGGAACTCGGCGCCGTTCGCGGCCGTGCGGCAGGCTTCAGTGGCGATCAGCCGGGCCTTCCTGATCTTGCGGCTGCGCAATTTGTCGCCGCAGATCTTCAGCGCCTCGACCGCACGGTCCATCGCAGGCTGCCCGAGCCGGCCATTGGCGGTGAGGCCCTCGCCCAGCCTGACGATACGGGAGAAAGCGTCGATGACGCGGAACTGACCGTGGCGCGTCGGCACAGCCACCAGCAGCCGGCAATTGTTGGTGCCGAGGTCGAGTGCCGCAAACACCGGCAGTTCCTGCGCCGGCGAGCGGCGAACATCCTGCTCCGGCCTGCTTGGCGCAGCTGAGGGCAAAGGCGCGACGATCGCCTCGGGAGGACGGCTGGCTGGAGCGCTGTCGGCGGCCGCCGACAGCCCGGCCGCCGCGAGGTGTGCGTCATCGCGCACGAAAACCTTGCGGCCGCGCCGGCGTTTGCGCCGCTTCCTGGTCTTGGCCTTCTGATTCTGGCCATTCTGATGGTGGGACGCGTCGCCTGCCTGTCCGTGACCGGACCAAGGCTGCACCGGGCGGCCATTCTGCCGACCGGCGGATGGGCTTGCCTGGCCTGAAGGCGGCGGCGAAGCCCTGGACACGCCCACTTCCGGCGCGCCAGCGCCGGTGTCGTGGTCTTCCACTTCAGTTCCTTCCGGCGCCGCGCGAACCGGAGATCGGACGCAGCAGGCGCTTTCATGTGTTCTAAGTTGCCGCCAGAGTAGCAGCGCCGGGCCGGATCACCAAGAGCGCAGGGGCCGAATTTTGCCGGCGGCATGAAGCGGCAGCGGGAAGAGCCGCGCGTTGCCGGTTGAATAGCCGGCTTCGATAAGGCATTTCTGAAATGGCGGAATGGAACATTCGGAATCGCGGCCAGTTTCCCTGACGCGAACCGAAAGAGGGCAACGGGGCTGCAACGCATGATCGTCACGCCATGAACTGGAGGCGCTATTTCTGGCCGGTCGTCGGCATTGCGGCGGTCGTGTTCTCGCTGTGGCTGCTACTGCACGAACTGCGCGGCATCTCGCTCGACGATGTCTGGGACGGCATCGTCGCCATCCCTGCCCGCGGCTGGATGCTCGCCGCGCTGAGCTCGGTCATCGCTTATGCATCGCTGGCCGGCTACGACCACATCGCGCTCCTGCATATCGGCAAGAAGGTCTCTTGGCTCTTCGTCACCTTCTGCTCATTCACTACCTATGCGCTGTCGCACAACATCGGCGGCTCGGTATTTTCAGGCGCGGTGATCCGCTACCGCGCCTACGGAACCAGGGGCCTCACCGGAAAGGATGTCGGCGTGCTGGTGGCGATCTGCTGGATCACCTTCGTGCTGTCGACGATCCTCGTCTCCGGCCTCGTGCTGGTCTTCGAGCCTGAAATCATCGACCGGTTCTCCGGCGCACCGCATCATCGCCTGACCATGGCCGCGGGCGTCGCCATGCTGCTGCTGGTGGCGGCCTATGTCTTCGGCAGCTGGCTGCATCTCAGACCGCTGAAGATCGGCAGCTTTCAGATTCATTATCCGGCCCTGCCGATCGTCGTGCGGCAATTGCTGATCGGCCCGATCGAGCTTCTGGCGGCGGCGGCGATCATCTTCTTCGCCCTGCCCGCGGCTGGTAATCCCGGCTATTTCGTCGTGCTCGGCGTCTTCCTGGTGTCGTTCTCGGTCGCCCAGATCTCGCATGCGCCGGGCGGACTCGGCGTGTTCGAAGTCGTCTTCCTCGCCGGGCTTTCGCATATGGACCCGGTCGGCGTGCTGGCAGCGCTGCTGGTGTTCCGGCTGTTCTACCTGATCGTCCCGCTGCTGATCGCGCTCGGCGTCGTGCTGTATTTTGAGCACTCGCAGCTCGGGCGGAGTGGGAAGTGAGATGCGGCACAATCGTTTCGGACTGAAGATGATGTCATGTCTGAGACGATCAATCGTCGATGCCGGCGCCGCCCCTCATCTGCCTGCCGGCATCTTCTCCCCGTGAAAAGCGGGGAGAAGGGACCTAGCCGCAACGCTGGCGACCCCCTCTCCCGTCCTTCACGGGGAGAGGGCCGGGGGTGAGGGGCAGCGCAAACGCCCACAAGAGTGAGGGCAAGTCAAAACCTGAAGCAATTGCGTTTATTGAAGGCTGGGCAGGCTTGACTATTTTCCGGCGGCGGCTACAAGGCACGCGCGGTGCCATCGCCGCCCTGCCCGCACGGTTTTCGACAGCCGCGCCTGCTGGGGAATAGGTTAACGGTAGACCCACGGACTCTGACTCCGTTAGTCCTGGTTCGAATCCAGGTTCCCCAGCCAAATATTGATTGGTGGCTCTGTAAGTCGAGACGGCTGTATGCCGCCAAGCTCTTTCCCGTGCGCGTCATGGTCTGCCGGTGGTCGCGGATGCGCCCGGTCTCGAGCAAAAGCGGGAAGTGGGCCGGTGCGAGTAAGCGGATGCTTGCGGGAGTGTCTGTGCCGCCTTCCGGCGCTTAGGTTGAACGCTCGCCTTTGGCTGGCGTCCAGCTTGCGGGCGGCTTCACTAGAAACAAGAAGGCCACCATACGGCAGCCTTCGGTCTCCGTGTGACTTATAGCGCTCAATCGATGCCTTCTAGCTCCATGGGCTTATCAAGGCGGTCTACTTTTTTGGATCTCTGTAAATGACTCTCTTGTGTCGATGACCCAATTGGCCGGATTGCCTGGCAGATTCAAGCAGTAACCAACAACTCTCTGACTGGTAATTGAACTCGTAAGTATTCTATATTCGTGCGTGTTTTGACATCTGGCTTGCCAGATCCACAATCGAGGATTGTGTAACTTCCGCGAATTTGTCTATTGTTTCCTTCATAAGTCGGCATAATTACAGGGAATTATCCCCTTGACGTACGTATGACTACATGCGATAACTGGGGGCATGAGCAAGAGCAAATCGCCCCAGTTTTCGGTTCGTGACTTCTTCGCCTGCTTCCCGGACGACGACGCCTGTTTGAACCACATCATGGAAGTCCGCTTTGGCATGAAGCATCCTTGCCGGAAGTGCCTGAACGTTGCCACGTTCCATCGCCTTTCCAAGGTCCGCGCGTTCGCTTGCTCGCAGTGCGGCGACCATGTTCACCCGACAGCGGGCACCGTGTTTGAAGACACCCGTACGCCGCTCCAGTCGTGGTTCTATGCGATCTATCTGTTCGTCACGACGCGCGATGGCGTTTCGGGCAAAGAGCTTCAGCGCCAGCTTGGCGTGACCTACAAGACGGCCTACCGGATGGGCATGAAAATCCGTGAGCTTATCGGCTCGCTTCAGAACTTCGACATGCTGCAAGGCCACGTCGAAATGGATGAGGCGTACGTGGGCGGCTATCGCCCTGGTACACGCGGTCGCGGCGCCGCCGGCAAGACCATCGTCATGGGCATAAAGGAACGCGGCGGCGACATGCGCGCCGTGGTGATCCCGGACGTAAAGAAGGCTACGTGACGTGACGCTTCGCAACGTCAAGCCGGCTCTGCCGTCTCGACCGACGAACTAATGTCTTACGGTTTATTGGAAGGCGACGGCTACAAGCACGGCACCGTGACGCACTCGCAGAAGGATTGGTCGCACTACGATTGGCGGGATGGGGAAACCTATTCGACAAACCATGTCGAAAGTTTCTGGGTTCTGTTCAAGCGTTCGGTTCGTTTGACGCACATTCACGTGTCGTCAAAGCACATGCACCGCTATCTTGATGAGTTCACTTTTCGGTCGAACCACCGCCAGATGCAGAACGCGATGTTCGATTTGATTGTGGCTCGTGTTTGATCACTTTGGAGGCGGCTTTTAGAAAGTCCGCCTCTTGGGCTGGGCCGACGCCGGCAGCCTCCTGTTCGCGAATGAACTGGTCTATTCGGTTCGTTTTGATGGCGTCAGCAAGGGTTAACATGGTCAAGAATATAGACCGACTCCGCGATTCGTGCTACCACTGACGTGCGGAAACGCCGGGGCGGGTAACCCACCTCGGCGTCCTGTCCCCCTACGGGGCTGACGGAAGCGCCTTGTCTAGCTCAAGACGCAACCGTGAAGGTGGTGATCAGGGTGTCCTATAATAATGGCATCGTTCTCACCTCCCTTCCTCGAGGGTATCGGACGCATCTTCTTCTTCGCGGTTGAGCGATGCGTCACTCGAAGTCGCAGAACCGGTGGACGACGAAACATCGTCCGCCGGTTTATTTTTGCCGTTCCTCGCCTCGGTCTCGTCGGGCTTGGCGGGCTTGGCGTTCGGGTACCACTCCAGCAGCCCATACGTGCCGTTAGGCAGTTTGTGGAACGTGACCGAGTTCTTGGTCAGAGACTGACGCAGACCGCGTTCAGCGTTGGCGTCATCCTTCGTTTCGAACTTAAAGCCACCTTGTTTCAGCGCGTCGAAAATCTCGCGCACGGTTGCCGCGCCCTGCCCACGCGCAAAGCGCATTTCGAGGTAGAACCTAATTGCCGATGCGAGGGGCTGACCATAGAACTGATCCGGGCGAATAAGCCCAGCGCCCGCGCCAACGATAAGCTGGGCGTCGGCGTACATATGAGGTCTGCCGGCGTAATCGCAGAGCTGGTTGACCATGCGCTTCTTATTCAGAAGCGTGGCCTCGACTTCATCGATGTCGGCTACCAGCCGCTGGATCGCCGGGTCAAATTCCCCGGCCATGACGTCTAATCTCCTTCTTCCGGTTTCGGATCGTCACTCAATGTCGCGCGATCCTTATGCCAGAATTCTGCAAAATTTACAATCCGGCGCAGAATGACTAAAAAATGTGTTATGCAACACCGCACACAATCGTTTAATTTCAACGGGTTATATGTAGTCGCTATTTTTGCGACCTTCTGCCGTCCGTCTGGCGACTTCCGAATCAACCAGTCCGATTCTAAGGGAAGGTGGCCCGTCAACAGGGATTAGCCGAGTCAATCGGTCGCAGGCGGTTAACCCTTCCTTAACCACATGATTCTGTTATGGTTTTTGCCTTAACGGAGGGCGAATCGCCTTGGACGCTACCTACAACCTCAACGGCGGCTTCAAGCCGACCATGAAGCGGTTCGCCGATTTGGCTGGTCCGGACTATTTCCCGACCCCGGCATGGGCGACGCACGCCCTTATGGAAAACGAGAAATTCGTCGGCGAGATATGGGAGTGCGCTTGCGGCGATGGCGCAATGTCTCGTGTGCTGGAAAGCCGTGGCAACCCTGTCCGCAGTTCGGATCTATTTGACCGGGGCTTCGGCAAGGCTGGTATCGACTTCAACACGGCGGCGACGCCGGCAGACAACATCGTGACCAATCCGCCCTACAACAGCGCTGAGAGCTTCGTACGGTCTGGCGTGAAGCTGGCGCGCAACAAGTTCGCGTTGCTTCTCAGACTTGCCTTTCTAGAGGGTGCAAACCGCGCCAACACGATCTTCGCAGAATGCCCGCCGGCGCGCGTCTGGGTGTTCAGCGAGCGGATCACGTTCTATCCGGCTGGCGCGGTGCAGGCCGGTTCCGGCACGACCGCCTATGCCTGGTTCGTCTGGGACAAAAGCGCCTCGGCCCAAACAGAATTGAAGTGGTTTAGGCCGGGTTACAAGGCGCAGTTTTCTAAGGTCGCCTAAAGCCCCTCGGGATAGCAATCAAGTGCCCGTCATGGATTAGATTACCGGGCTGCTTTCTATGAGACTTTATGTTTCGGACTATCTGAGAAAAGCGATCGTCGTTTCGACCGTCTAGCTGTTCTTCATCGTCGGCGTTAAGCGGAATGCGGTTCCGCAACTCTGAAATCAACCTTGTGGTGCTAATCTGGCGACCGGGCTGCGCATCTACGATTGCCAGCACGTCCGTCGCAATATCTGCTTCGCCCACTCTTCCCGGCTTCTTAGCCATTTCTTCCCCTCCCGTTAGGTGGCAGGGCTATCGCATATGAGTGATGGCATTGATGAGATAGTCGTCATTCCAGGCGCATTTCTTGATGCGATGGCTGATAGGAACGTTGGGAACATCGGCGGCTTGCAGGATGTTTCTGGCGAGCCGATTGAGGAGGGCTGTGTTGGCGGGAGCATTGTCTTTGCGGGCACGGCTGAGATCCTCATCAAGATGTACGTCGAGCATCCAATGCAAGCCATTCTCGATCTGCCAATGAGCTCTGGTGAGGCTGAGCGCCTGCTGCGGCGACAGAAGCGTGGAGGCCATGAACAGGCGCATCAACGGCTTGGCCTGATCGCGCCGGCTGGTGATGCGGATGAAGGCCTGGTGGCCGGGCATCAGCGGCTCGGCCGCCGCCACGATCTCGGCTTGCCGCCACTCGTTGCGGCCGTGACTGGTCTCGACCCGCTCGGCAATGGAAGGGGTGGCGTCAGCCAGTTGCAGGTTGGCGCGGCGCAGCCAATGACGGCGGTTCCCCTTCAGCGCAAGCAGGTAATCGCCACCCCTTTGGGTGATGGCCTCAGCCATGCGGGTGTGGCAGTGGAGCGCGTCGGCGGTGACCAATCTGCCCGTAAGATCAATGAGTTCGACGACCTTGAGCGCGGCCTCGACCTCGTTCTCACCATCGCTCGGCGAGACTGCCGCCAGACACAGCCGGGTCTCGGCGGCGAAGGCCGACACCGTCAAGGGCGGACTGGCTGCCAAGCCCTTCTCGTAGGCCCGCCGCAAAGCCTTGCCGTCGAGCGACACCACCTCAGGTACCTCTTGGCCGGCTCTCGCAAAAGCTGCGGCAAAGGCGGCAAAGGCGCGACCGAAGGCCTCCGGGTCGAGCAGGCGCAGCAGCCGCGAGACCGTATCGTGGCTGGGGGCTGCGTC